>CALAYL010000099.1 GCA_937894725.1 uncultured Bacteroidota bacterium | reverse complement strand
ATTATTAATCCCGTTCTGTCTATTTATGACCCGTCCTAATAATGGGGTGGTTACAGATTATCAATAACGGAAGCAAATAAAATGTTTCCTCCATAATCAATTCCATTTGTAATTTCTTCAAAATTATCAGACATAATTAGGGAGTCAAAAATTGAAAAGAAAAGTGGGTAATGATTGCTTATATTTTCAATTGTTTCAACTTTAAAAAAATCAACATCAGCTTTTTTATGATCAGGCATGTTATTGTATGCAACTGTTAATGATTGAAGCATATCAATATTATTAGCCATGTGGCCTTCCCCAAAATAAATAGATTTAAAAAGCAGCTTGCCACGTAATTCAGGAGTTAAACTAGAATTCCCAATAAACTGTTCAGGTAGAGTATGGCTTTCTGTATCTTTCTTACAAGAAGAAAAAAACAATAATGAAGAAAGAATTAAAGCAAAATATTTTATTTTCATATTAAATTAATTTCAGCAAATTTATTTTGTAGATATTATTTTTGAAACAAATATTTTCTGAAATTTGTAAAATACTTTCGTATTTTTGAACAGAATTTTCCTAAAGTTTTTTTTTAAGTATGTTTAATGGTTTAAATATTAAGGTAAAAAAGTTGAGAGAATCTAACAATTTAAGTAAATTTGGGATGTCAGAGATTTTAGGTGTAGAAACAAGGACTTATGATAAAATTGAGAATGGTCAAAGGCAGTTAAGTCTAAGTGAAATTGAACTTATTTGTAATAAATTCAGTTTGAATCCAGAAGAATTTTTGTTTGGAGAACCTAAATTGGTGTTTACAAACTCCATTAATAATGGAGTAGTTCACGGAGGAAATAATAATGTATTTAATTTAACAGACTTTGATAAAGTAAAGTCAATTTTTGAGTCTTATATAAAATCAAAAGATGATACAATACGCTTACTTGAAGACTTAATTACAGTTTTAAAAAAATAGATTTAATCAAATCAAAACTAAATTATGGCTTTACAGCCATTTTCCCAACTCGCGCAAGCATTAGTGAGGAACGAACGGTGCTTGTGTGTTTATTCCACAACTAGCGCAAGAATGCAGGCTGGGTCTTAGGCAGGGGTTCTTGTGCTAAGATTATTCAAAAAGAGAAAGAAAATACTAGCTTTATTAAGTGAATGTAGGTACTAAAATATCATCCAAAAGCTACTATCCGTTCGGGATGGTATGCCAGGGTGCTTTTTCAACTAGCGCAAGAATGCAGGCTGGGTCTTAGGCAGGGGTTCTTGTGCTAAGATTATTCAAAAAGAGAAAGAAAATACTAGCTTTATTGAGTGAATGTATGCAGTAAAATATCATCCAAAAGCTATTATCCGTTCGGGATGGTATGCCAGGGTACTTTTTCTAACTACTCAGTTGCACAAGTTTTGAGTGTATGGCTTTTGCTAGGCTAGGTTATGCCTGATTATTCTACATGTTTTTAGCTATGATTGGTTTTAAGTCTAAGACTTGATTTCAAGATTAGTGTTTGAGCAATGTTGGTCAATAGGTAAAAACAAATGTAATTACCTAAAAAAACTACATTTGACTTATCAAAAGCAACCTTTATGTCAACCTTTGAACAATTAAAAACAGAAGCTCAACGCATTGCAGATGTGAAATACTCAACAGCCGTATTGAATTGGGATATGGAAATTAATATGCCCACAAAAGGTGTTGAGGCGCGTGCTCGTCAGCTAGCAACCCTTACAGGCATTGCATTTGAGATGGGCACTTCCGAAAAGTTCAACACCTTATTGCAAGCTGCGAAGCAAGATACTTCGTTAGATGTGTTACAAAAAAGAAACGTTGAATTGATAGCTAAGGAATTCGATAAAGAAAAAAAATTCTCACAAGAGTTTGTGGAGGAAATGAGCATGACGGTATCGCAAACTTTTGCCGCATGGGAACACGCAAAAAAGGCCAACGATTTTTCGCTTTATGCACCACAGCTTGAAAAGATGATAATGCTAAAACGTAAGCAGGCTGCTATTGTTGGTTATGAAAAACATGCGTATGATGCACTGTTAGACGACTATGAGCCAGGGATGACAGCAGAGGTACTGGATGAATATTTTGCTACCGTTCGCACAGGCTTAAAGCCACTGCTCGAAAAAATAAAAGCGCAACCCCAGGTTGATAATCGTTGTTTGCATCAGCATTTCGATCACCAGCAGCAATGGGATTTTAGCATTGCTATATTAACGCAGATGGGCTACGATTTTGGAGCAGGTCGTCAAGATATTTCTACGCATCCTTTTACTACCAATTTTGCTCCCACGGATGTGCGTGTTACTACTCGTATCAACGAAAATGATATGACAGACTGCCTCTTTAGTGCTATCCACGAAGGCGGGCATGCGCTTTATGAGCAAGGTTTGCCAGCGGTTAATTATGGTTTGCCCTTGGGCGAAGCTGCTTCTTTGAGTGTACACGAATCGCAATCGCGTTTGTGGGAAAACAATGTAGGTAGAGCGCTTCCGTTTTGGAAATATAATTTTGAGATACTTCAAAAGACGTTCCCTACGCAATTTTCAGCTATCTCGCTAGATACATTTTACAAGGCCATCAATCGCGTAGAGCCTTCTTTTATTCGCACACAAGCAGATGAGCTGACCTACCATTTTCATATCATGATTCGTTTTGATATCGAAAAAGCACTCATCGAAGGGTCGCTAAATGTGGCCGACCTCAAAACCTATTGGAATGAGCAATATCAAAAATATTTGGGCATCACTCCTATCGATGATGCTACAGGCATTTTGCAAGATGTACATTGGTCGCATGGTTTGTTTGGCTATTTCCCTACATACTCACTAGGTAGCGCCTATGCTGCACAGTTTTATCGCAAAGCAGAACAAGATGTAGCTGGCTTGGATGAGCTAGTGGCCAAGGGGGATAATGCGCCATTATTGAATTGGCTTCGCGAAAAAATCCATGTACATGGTCGCTTTTACAATTCGCAAGATTTGTGCGAAAAAGTAACGGGCGAAAAACTAAACTTCAATTATTTTTTAGCGTATGCTGAGCAGAAGTATAGGGGTATTTATGATTTTTAAATCAATTGAATAGCGACCAATCGAATGATCGTATAAAAATTAAATGTTATTGTTTTTGTAGTAAGCACTAGAATACAAAAAAAACGAACAAAACTACCCGCACATTTTACTACAAACCAAAAACTTCTTTAGCCAGTTTGGCATCTGCACCGTAAATATCTTTTCGAAAATTTACTTTGCCATCATGGCTTACCCAAGCTGTGAAATAGACAATATAGACGGGTAGTGTAGGATTTATAGTCACCCATTTTTCTTCACCCTTATTCATCAATTCATTTATTTTTTCTGCTGAGTAAGTGCTGTCATTTCTCAGTACATAATTAGCCAGTTTCTCTGGCTCCGACAATCGAATACAGCCATGACTAAAGGCCCTATCTTTTTTGTCAAAAAGTGATTTGGCAGGGGTATCGTGCATGTAGATATTAAACTGATTTGGAAATAGAAACTTCACCAAACCTAGGGAGTTGTTTTTGCCAGGTTTTTCACGTATCGTAAAAGGTACACTCTTTGAGTAGCGGCTCCAATTGATGGAATTTGAGCTAATTACTTTCCCGTTTTGAACCACCTCCATGTTTTTGCTATTGAGGTAGTTTGCGTTTCTTTTAAGTTTTGGCAACAGCTCGTTTCGAATAATGCTCTGCGGTACATTCCAATATGGACTAAAAACGACATACTTCATATTGTCGCTAAAGATAGTCGTAGCCGTAGCTGCTTGGCCTACTACTACATCCATACTCCATTGAAATTTCTTTTGCTCAAAAACATATAATTTAAACGCTGGAATATTTACTAGCAAATAATTGTCGCCTTCCGCACTAGGCAGCCATCTAAGTCGCTCAAGATTTACCATTATTTTTTGAATGCGCTCTCGAATAGGCGTGTTTAGTTCGGCTAAAGTAGCTTTGTCGATTTTTCCATTGGCTGATAAGCCCATTCGTTTTTGAAATGATAGGATAGCAGTAGATAGGCTGTCAGAAAATATAGCCGTAGTGTCATTGTCGGTATAGTCGCCAACTAGGGTTAGATAGAGCTTCAATGGAGGAATATCGCCATGTTTTTCTCCGGTTTTAATAGCCAAAAGGGTCGTATCAATATAGGGGAAACCACCTTTCTTTTCTAATGTTTTGTACGAAATTAGTGTACGCTTTAGGGCAGTATAGTAGGGGTTTACGGGTTCATAGATGGCGTATTCTTCATCCGATTTTATAAGCGCATCGAGTAGTTTTAGGTAATCTTTCTTTTTTCTAGGAATGTACCATTCGAGGTCGCGTGCAGTTTTATTCATTCCATAATATTCAGCATCTGCATATTTAAAAAATGAAATGGTAAGTAGAATGTCTATAAAAGGCTTGTTTATTCCCTTTGAAGTAGCATCGGCACTTTCTATATAGGCAGAGTCTTCCATCACTTTTAAAATAGCTATCAAATCAAGGCTATCTATTTTATTAAATTCATCTTCTTTAAGTCGGAGAAAAAAATTCTGTGCTTGTGTACCAAGTTTATTTTCGACAAACCAAGCAGATTGAAATCCACGCCTACTGTAAAAATCCATAATGGTGTGAGAGAAAGAATCTAGCGATTTGTCGATGGATACAATCGAATCTACATAAACACTATCGAGTATTAACTCAGAGTAGTTTTGAGGGCTATACACCGCACTATCTTGTAAAACTAAGCTATCTTTCTTAGACGCTAATCCAGAGCAGCTTGAATTTAAAATAGTGAATACAACGACAAAAAAGGGTAGTGACTTTTTGACAAAAGTGTGAAGTGAAATCATACTGCAAGTTTAGCCTGCATAGATATAAAGTAAGGCTCCATTTTGTAGGATGGGTGCCACTTCTTTCATTAATGAATTTGGTAATGCAGGACAGCCAAAACTTCTTCCAAGACGACCATATTGACTAACAAATTTTTGACACACATAGTCTGCGCCATGCATGATGATTTGTCTTTTTAATGCATTGTCATTTTTTGCTTTCTCCAGTCCATGTAGTAATAATGCCACCCCATGTTTTGGACTTTGGATAATCGCCCCTATCTTGTAAAATCCTAATGAACTCTGCAACGATTCTGGTTGATTGGAAAAGTGTGTGGCCATTATGTCTCCAGAATTTTTTCCGTGAGCAACCAGCGACTTATACAACACCTTTTTATGTTCAATATCTATTATAAAAAAGCGCTCTTCAGTAGATGGTTTTGTAAAGTCACAAATGGCGATGATGGGTTTATCTGGTGAGAATTTATTGTAACCACTAAGAGAATGATTAAAGGCTTCGATACTTATCATTTTTTCTAAACCGCAATCGTGATAAAGGCTCGATACTGCGCTTGGCTGCAAGTCTATAGGCAATGCTTCACAATCAAGCGAACGATTAATGTTCGCAAATACAAACAATATAATCAAGGATACTCTATACATACTATCGAATATACAAAATCTTGCGATAAGTTTAGTAATATTATTATGGTAAATTTCGTCTATTTAGCTAAATTAACAAGCCATTGATAGGTTTTTTTGCAGCTTAACACGTTGATTAGCTATGATTATACCGCTAGAATAGTTGGATTCATTTTTCTAAATTTATAATTACCTTTGCCTACTTTTTAAATATGCTTTCTATATGAAATTATCTATCGTTATACCCGCCTACAATGAGGGAAGAACTATCCATTTTATTTTAGACAAAATAAAAGCAGTAAATTTGATTGAAAACATTGAAAAAGAAATCATTATTGTAAACGATTGTTCTAAAGATAATACCGAAGAAGCAATTTTGGCTTATAGCCAACAAAATCCTGAGTTGAATATACAGTATCGAAAGCAAGACGTAAATATGGGTAAAGGTGCTGCGCTACATCGTGGTATCAAAGAAGCTACGGGCGATTTTGTGATAGTACAAGATGCCGACCTCGAGTACGACCCTCAGGAGTTTAATATCTTGCTCAAACCGATTATGGATGGATTTGCAGATGTTGTTTTTGGGTCGAGATTTATAGGCGGAAAACCCCACCGTATCTTGTTTTTCTGGCATACTATCGGCAATAAGTTTTTGACCTTTTTGTCTAATATGTTTACCAACCTGAATTTGACAGATATGGAAACGTGTTATAAACTTTGGCGCAGAGAAATCATACAATCGCTAGATTTGAAAGAACAGCGATTTGGATTTGAGCCAGAGGTGACCGCCAAAACGGCTCGAGTAAAAAATGTACGTATCTACGAAGTAGGCATATCGTACTATGGTCGTACCTACGAGGAGGGCAAAAAAATAGGTTGGAGAGATGGTTTTAGGGCTATCTATTGTATTTTGAAATACAATCTATTCTCTAAATAGGAGCAACTTTTCCAAAGTCTGAGACTTTGGAAAAGTTGCTGGAGATAAAAATTTAGACCCTTTAGCTCTTCATCGCTATTACACTTATTTCTACATTCACATCTTTCGGCAATTTAGACACTTGCACTGTTTCACGAGCTGGAAAATCGCTCATAAAGTAAGTAGCATACACTTCATTTACCGCTGCGAAGTCATCCATATTTTTAAGAAAAATAGAGGTCTTGATGATATTTGAAAAATCTAAATCAGCAGCCACTAAAATAGCCTTGATATTTTGCATGACCTGATTCGTTTCATCTTGGATGTTGGTTTGGATTAGTTCGCCCGAGCTAGGGTGTAAGGCTATCTGACCAGATAGAAACAAAAGCTCTCCCGCCCAAACTGCTTGGCTGTATGGGCCAATAGCTTTTGGAGCATTCTGTGTGTGTACTACTTGTTTTTGCATGTAATTAGTTTTGGGCGAAAATAACCTTTCTTGACTAGTCAAAAACTTTTTATCTTTGAGATATGCAAGAGCTAGACTATATAAAAGATGTTTTAAAACAAATCAAACCTACTATACAAGCCAATTATCATGTCAATGAAATTGGGCTTTTGGGTTCTGTATTGCGAGATGATTTTGAAAAAGATAGCGATATAGATAAAGTCGTCAATTTTAATCTGTCTATCGGTATTGAATTTGTGGACTTGGCAGACTTTATAGAAAAAAAATTGAAAAGAAAAGTGGATTTGGTTTCAAAAAACGGAATCAAGGAAAAGTATTTTAAGACCTTTTCAAACGAGATTTACTATGTCTAAACGAGATGACCAATTTTTGATTGAAGGCATTGCAGATAGCGGCTATAAAATCATAAGCTATACGCATAAAATGTCGTATGAAGAGTTTTTTACTGACAAAAATTAAAGCGTTAAAAGAAAACAAATGACCAAAATACTCCTACTAGGCGACCTACAAAGAGCCGATATATTGAGAGCAAAACTGCCTGTCACTGACGATTTTGAGGTGGACTACTCAGATGGTGAAGAGGAAGAAGATTATGGAGATTATGATGTGATTTTTGATCTAAATTTTGATGATGATAATAGTCGAATAGTTGAGTATGCCTCGCTTAAAGACAAATTGGTATTTGTATCGGCAGCAAAAAAATCGCTCAACGAATCAGTCTATGAGCATGGTGTAAAAATCAGATGTTGCTTATTTGGATTCAATGCCATACCTTTCTTTATAGCCAATGAATTATGGGAAATTAGTTTATATAGAAAGTTTGAAATGCCCATACTCACTGAAACCATGGCTAAAATGGGCTTGTCATTTTTAGCTATCGAAGATAGAGTAGGGCTAGTAAAACCTCGTGTGGTTTTTATGATTATAAATGAGGCTTGCTATACTTTACAGGAAGGCACTGCTACTATCGAAGACATTGATTTGTCAATGAAAAATGGCACAAATTACCCCTTTGGCCCTTTTGAATGGTGCGATAAAATTGGCATTGCCAATGTGTTTGAAACACTTTACTCACTTTATGACGATACCAAAGATGAGCGATACAAGATTTGCCCATTGCTCAAAACAAAA
The DNA here is from genome assembly GCA_937894725.1 of uncultured Bacteroidota bacterium. GTDB lineage: Bacteria > Bacteroidota > Bacteroidia > Chitinophagales > LD1 > CALAYL01. Next base: position 30,521 of record CALAYL010000099.1, on the reverse strand, counting down.
TATCTCCGCAATGAGATGTTTTATAAAGTCAAAAAGGAAAAGCCTGTAAAAGCCAAAGACGAAGATTTCGATTTCTGATGTTGCTTATCTACACGCCACATAGCTCGCCACGACTGCTTTACACCCTGCGTTTGTTTTTCAACACACTCATACCTGTGCGTTATGAAATTACGCATGATTTACCTTTTTTCATTTCTGCTGAATTGCCCAAATTTAGTTACGCAAAAGAGGAGGTGAGTAGTGCTATTCTGCATTTTCAATGCTCCGATTTTTTGTTTGAGAATGGAATTTCAACACAAGATTTAGCCATCGTTTCGCTGGTATTTGAAGGTAAAACAATAAAGGGTTTTTTTCAAACCACACAACGGAGTTGCCCATTTGATTTGTTTGCATCCGCATTTTATTTAGTGAGTAGGTACGAAGAGTATGCTACCATACATATTGATGAGCACCATCGTTTTGAAGCAGAAAAAAGTATTGCCTACAAAAATGATTTTTTGAAAAACCCTATGGTGAATTGGTATGCAATGTTTTTAAAGAAAAAGTTATGCCTCCACTATCCCGATTTGCATTTTGAAGAAAATGTACCCACTGCCATAAACACGGTCGATGTAGATATGGCTTGGAAGTATAAACACAAAGGGGTCTATAGAAATTTAGGTGCTTTTTTTCGTTCGCTTATTAAGTTCGATTTCTTGGAGATAGCCACACAGTCACGAGTATTGTTAGGTATCAAAAAAGATCCTTTTCAGCAATTCGGGTTTTTGATTCAAGAGAGTTTTCATATTCCTATCGTTTTTTTTTGGCTACAAGGTAGATTGGGTAAGTACGATAAGAATATCGCAGTTCAAAACAAAGATTTTCAGGCATTGATAAACGATGTGACTGATAGTGCGACATCAGGTATTCACCTTTCCTATCAAAGCCATACAACTAAAAATGGATTTGAAAATGAACGACAAATCTTATCAGATATTACACAACAAAGTATTGCAAAAAATCGTTTTCATTTTTTGAAATTCAGCCTACCTAGCAGCTATCGAAAATTATTGGAATCAAGTATTACCGAAGATTACAGCATGGGCTATGCAAAGCAGACTGGTTTTAGGGCTTCTATCGCAACTCCTTTTTTTTGGTATGATTTGGAAAGCGAATCAACGACTGGCTTAACGATTTACCCATTTGTGTTTATGGATGCCACGATTCGCTATCATCAACCGCAAAAGGATGAATGGATAAAAAATGAGCTTGAAAGTTATCTGAATAAAATCATAGCAGCACGAGGCTGTTGCATGGTTTTATGGCACAACGACACATTTGAATCTACACAAAATGATTGGCGGGCAATCTATATTTGGTGGAATGAATTGGTGAGAAAAAAGTTGGCGTTATGAAACGGCTAAAGCGAATCGATATTGATGAAAATCGTTGGAATGATTTGATAGCAAGGCATCCCAGCTCTTTGCCTTATGCTCATACTTGGTATTTGGATGCTGTGTGCGAAAGATGGGATGCGCTAGTATATGGCGACTACGAAGCGGTAATGCCTTTGCCTATCGAAAAAAAGTGGGGTATAATACCCTTTGTATATCAACCTGATTTCTGTCAACAGTTGGGTGTGGTTTCATTAAAAATGAACAAAGAAATTACGCAACAATTTTATGAGCAACTTAGTCGGAGTTTTCTTTTTTTTCATGTACAGCAAAATAGTTTTAATGCGCTGATAGGCATGAAACAGAAAGTAAATTATGAATTGAATTTAGCAAATTCGCAAGTAGAAATAGCTACTGAGTTTAATGCTAACACCAAACGAAATATTCAAAAAGCCATTAAGAGCCACTTGGTCTTTTCTGCACAAAAATATTCGGTCGAACAATTTGTGCGATTTTATAACCAACAGATTTCTAATCCGCACACGCAAGTGGTATCAATACTTTTAGAAGTACTTAAAAAAAAGGGATTACTTCAAATCTATGCGGTAGAAAACAAATCTGGCGAATTAGTGGCACTCAATGCCATGATAAATACAGCACACAGAATCATACATCTTATCCCTATTACAAATGAAGAAGGACGTAAGTTCGGAGCTATGCACTATTTACTTTCAGAAGTAATCAAACAGAATGCAGGTAGTCAAAAGACCCTTGATTTCGAAGGTTCTTCGGTAGCCTCTATCGCCCAGTTTTACAAGGGTTTTGGTGCAGTGGAGACTTTTTTTTATGAGGTGAAAGGAGGTCTATTTACTCTTTAATAACCTTCTTTTTCATACTCCTTCCATCTGCTAATTTCACCTCAAGTACATAAGAGCCTTTAGATAATTTACTCATATCTACAGCATAATCTGAGAGTTGCTGACTTTGCATGACTCTTCCTTGCATGTCCGACAAGACTATGGTTGCACTAATTCCATTTAATGCGCCAAAATCCAAGCTGATTTTATCAGTAGTTGGATTTGGATAAAGACCAATCTGAGAGCTTTCCAACTCTTTTAGATCTAAATATTGATAACAGTTAGTAGATGCTTGATATAGCAGAACATTGTTTTCATAAACACTGCAAAACGAAAGACCAAAACCGATATCTTCAGAAAAAGCAGACAACAATCCAAATCGGTAACTACCCACTCCTTCTATCCAATAGTCATTATATCCAAACCAATGTGGTCCATGCCAATTTGAATAGATGGATAGTCTTTTTCTTAGCTCATTATTAATTACAATACTATCTATTGATATAACTTTAGAGTAAACAGTATCACCAAGACTCCAAAAAAGTGTGTCGCCTACACTCGCTCCAAAATTGTAAAGCAGTGTTTTCTTGTTGTTATTAAAGGTGTAAAAACTCTTAGACCCATCGGATGTTATAAGTGACTCATATTGATTACTGCTGTAGTTTTTCAGGTGGTACACTTTTCTATATGTTTCACCATTTTTGATACTGGTATCGCTTGACACTTTTGATTGCCATTCCCAATGTGTTGGTCGACCTTGAGGGGCAATATCATGTGCATTATACCATGCGAGGTTCGTGTCTATCAATGAATGGTAAACATAAGTTTGAGCAAAAGATATATTCATTTTCAGTACGAACAATAAGAGAAAACAATATCTAGTCATCATTTTGGCTTTATAAACTAAAGCTACAGCAATTTTTTGTAAAACAACTGTTTCTATAAAAAATGACTATTGTTTGACATTTTGCAGTAGCTGATTATACAGCTCTCCCATATCTTTGGCCAATCTAAGGTGACTAAACTGTTCCATCACAAATTCCACTCCCTGCCCCGAAAGGTTTTTTCGAAGCTCGGCATCTTCTACTAATCTAAGTAGATTTTGTGCCAGCGCATCTACATCATTAGAAGGTGAGAGTAGGGCTGTTTTCCCCTCCTGCACTATGTTGGCGATGCCTCCCACATTAGTAGATACGATCGGTTTTGCTGATGCTTGAGCTTCTATCAAACTCACTGGTGTACCCTCATTGAGCGAGGTCAATGCAATAATGTCCATGCCAGCATTGGTCACATCTATATCTTTTCTCCATGAAGTAAAAGTCAATAGTTTGTGATCCGTTTTTTGATCTGAAAAGGGAATCCCTAAAGTGGTAGCTAATTGCTCTAATGCTTTTCTATCCTCTCCATCACCGATGACGAACGCTCTGATTTTTTTGTCGGTTTGCTCACACACTTTCTTGATAGCCTTAAAAAACAAAGCATGGTTTTTTACGGGTACTAATCTCCCCACTATACCGATAGCAATTTCATCGTCCGATACATTCCATTCGCTGCGAAAAGCAGCTCTTTTCGACTCGTTGTCTTCGGTAAATTTGGCTAAATTAAATCCAAGAGGGACGATATGAAATAGCTCTTCTGGCGCTATGTTGAAGTCGTCAACCAATTCTCTTTTCTGAATATCGCTAAGGGTGATAATAGCTGATGAGCGTTTGCCTAAATATCTTTCTATTTCTAAAAAAACACGTGTTTTCGCAGCCCCAAAATAGGAGTGAAATACATGCCCATGAAAAGTATGTACTACCACAGGTACTTTTGCATGTAGGGCCGCCAAACGTCCTACTGCACCCGATTTGGCAGCGTGTGTATGTACAATGTCGGGTTTAAAATCGGCTATGATTTTTCGGATTCTTTTGTATGATTTATAATCGTTGAGCGGGCTTAGTTCTCGATACATCTCTTCGATATAAAGGGGTTCTATACCGAGGTCTTCGATGATATGTTCTGAGCTTTCTTCTGAGTCATCTCGCATGCCCGACACCAATAGTGTTTCAAACTCTGGTGCCATATATTTAGTGAGGTTGGCTACATTAAAGGTAGGCCCTCCTAAGTTGAGGCGATTGATGATACGTAGTACTTTAGGCATAGTTTTGTAAATAAACAGTATTTTATGATATTTTAGAAACACATCTTTGGATTGCGAAACTTCTATAATTTGTCAACTCATTAGCTCACAAACATGCAGTATGTTGATGAAATTGCATTTTTTTTTGTTAGTCTAAATTATTATTGCTTTGTTTATAAATGTAAATACTGCTAAGACAAAGTGACAGTATCAAAGTTTGGATTAATAATTGCAATTAAGCGTATATGGAAGCAAAATTTTCACCCAAAGTAAAAGAAGTGATTTCTTTCAGTAGAGAGGAGGCACTTCGACTTGGACACGATTATATCGGTATTGAGCATCTTTTGCTCGGACTTATCAGAGAGGGAGAGGGCATAGCACTCAAAACCTTGAAGGCATTGCAGGTGGATCTAGTGATGCTACGCAAAATGGTCGAAGATTCAGTAAAGGATAAGGCCTCTAAGGGGGTGTATAATCCAAACTCTTTGCCTTTGACTAAGCAAGCAGAGCGTGTGTTGAAAATCACGGTTCTAGAAGCAAAAGTGATGAAGTCTGAGATGATAGGCACAGAGCATTTATTGTTGTCTATTTTGAAAAATAAAGACAATGTAGTGACCAATATTTTGTCACAACAAGATGTTGATTACGATGTGTTTAAAGCAGAGCTTGATATACTCCAAAATGAGATAAAATCAGAATTGCCCAATGACCCATCGGAGGAAGAAGGCTACGATGAAGAAAAGAGCAGAGGTGGTTACAATCAACCTCCAAAAAAAGTAAGTAATTCAAAATCGAGAACACCCGTACTCGACAATTTTGGAAGAGATGTAACTGCGGCAGCCGAAGAGGGTGCGCTCGACCCTATTGTAGGTCGTGAGTCTGAGATAGAGCGAGTTTCGCAGATTTTATCAAGACGAAAAAAAAATAATCCAATATTGATAGGAGAGCCAGGTGTGGGAAAAACAGCAATTGTAGAAGGCTTAGCGTTGCGCATCATCCAGAAAAAAGTATCTCGTGTATTGTTTAACAAACGCGTAGTCATGCTTGATTTGGCGGCACTCGTAGCTGGCACTAAATACAGAGGCCAGTTTGAAGAGCGTATGAAAGCAATCATGACAGAGCTCGAAAAAAACAAAGATGTGATTTTGTTTATTGATGAAATACATACCATTGTAGGTGCTGGAGGCGCTACTGGCTCACTCGATGCGTCCAATATTTTTAAACCAGCTCTTGCTCGTGGCGAACTGCAATGTATAGGAGCCTCTACGCTAGATGAGTACCGTCAGCATATCGAAAAAGATGGAGCACTAGATAGACGTTTTCAAAAAGTAATCATTGACCCGCCATCGCCTGAAGAAACGGTACAGATTTTACTTAACATCAAGTCGAAATACGAAGATTATCACAATGTGATTTATTCAAATGAAGCTATAGAGGCCTGCGTAAAGCTTAGTACACGTTACATTACAGATAGGTTTTTGCCAGATAAAGCTATCGATGTGCTAGATGAAGTAGGGGCTAGAGTACATCTCAAAAACATACATGTACCCAAAAATATCGTAGAACTCGAAAAAGAAATAGAGGATATTAAGGTCGAAAAAAACCTGGTAGTCAAATCGCAAAAATATGAGAAAGCTGCGGAACTTAGGGACACCGAAAAAAATCTACTCGAGCGACTCGACAATGCCAAAAAGCAATGGGAAGAAGATGCTAAAAACGCAAAATTTCCAGTAGGGGAGGACGATATAGCTGAAGTAGTGTCTATGATGACAGGCATACCAGTGACCAAAGTGGCACAAACCGAAAATGGTAAGCTCGTAAATATGGGCAGCGATATTAAAGCTGCGGTAATAGGTCAAGACGATGCTGTAGCCAAGGTGGTGAAAGCTATACAGCGAAATAGAGTAGGGCTTAAAGACCCAAGCAAACCGATAGGTACGTTTATTTTCTTAGGTCCAACAGGGGTAGGAAAAACAGAGCTAGCCAAGTGTATAGCCCGCTATATGTTTGATAGCGAAGATGCGCTTATCCGTATCGATATGAGTGAGTACATGGAGAAGTTTTCTGTATCTCGCTTAGTAGGTGCGCCTCCAGGATATGTAGGTTACGAAGAGGGCGGTCAGCTTACCGAAAAAGTACGTAGGAAACCTTACTCAGTTGTACTACTAGATGAGATAGAAAAAGCCCATCCCGATGTGTTTAATATTTTGCTACAAGTATTTGATGATGGTATCTTGACAGATAGTTTGGGTAGAAAAGTAGATTTCAAAAACACACTGATTATCATGACCTCAAATATAGGTGCTCGCGACCTCAAAGATTTTGGTACGGGTGTGGGATTTGCTACTAAGGCTAAATCTGATGCTACAGACGAAATGACAAAGAATGTAATTTCTAAAGCGTTGAAGCGCACTTTCTCTCCCGAATTTATCAATAGGATTGATGATATCATTATTTTCAACTCGCTCGAGAAAAAAGATATCTATGCAATCATCGATATAGCCATGGGCGACTTGATAGGAAGGGTAAAAGCAATGGGCTACGAACTCACTCTCAGCGAAAGTGCCAAAGCATTTTTATCTGAAAAGGGTTATGATCCAGCTTATGGTGCAAGGCCTTTGCATAGAGCTATTCAAAAGTATGTCGAAGATCCATTGGCGGAGGAATTGTTGAGGGCAAATGCAAAGCAAGGAGATGTTTTTGAGCTAGATACAGATAAAGAGGGCGGAAAACTCACTGTAAAACATCAAGTACCTAAGAAAAAAAGGAATGCTGAAACAGAGTAATTTTACATTATCAGGTAAATAAAAAAGGGCATCGACATTCGATACCCTTTTTTATTTCGTATTGGTTTTTTGGTTAAAACTTATAGCCAATACCAAGGTTGAAAGCTTCTCTAAACTGAGTACCTCTTCCTTTGTATGCTGTGCCATCTCCTCTTGTTTTAGGTACTGAGATGTCATGATCATAAATAAGTTGTGTCTCCAAAGATGCCTGCAAAAATTTATTGATTTTGAACGTAATCATCGTATTCCAGTTGATGTCAGTATTGGTTCTATTATCATAATATTGTTTTTTGTATTGGTCAGCAGTAGGTGTACCACCCGCAGCTATTACATCCTTTATTTCTTGATCTACAATTACGTCTAGTTTTTTCTTTTCTAGGTAGTTTTGAAACAATTCGATAGATGTTTTAAGATTTACATTTTTGAAGATGTCTTTTTGCAAATCCGCTCTAAGGTATGCGCCAAATTCAGCTCTCATTACTTTTCCCAAATCAACACCGTATTGTGTTTCGTCAATATCGTTTCTCGATACAGCACCAGGTACATCTTTGGTTACAAAAGTTAACTTTCCCGCTACTGGCGAGAGATAAACAGAAAACCAATCTACAGGCTTATAGTTGATACCTGCAGTGAGGGTGAGGTAGGCTGGAGCAGCAAATGAAGACACTCTATCCTTTACAGAATCGCCCGGATAGTTATATCCATTGGTAAATTGTGATCTAAAATCGGCCAGACCTGCTACAAACCATTTGTTCTTTTTGTCGATGCCATAGCCCGCTTTGGAGGTTACTTGCAAAAGATCTTGATTCTTTCTAACCGGAAATTTATTGTTTTTCAAATCCCTAATTTTCCCCTGTGCTATGATACCCCACGATGCTACTAAGCTATTATCCCATGCCCAACGGCCTTTTTTATAGTTCGCAAAAGCATTGCCATTGAGTAGTACAGAGATGGAGTTTTGTCCACCACCGGCCCAGTTGACTAGGGCTACTTGTCCAAAATTGAGTGCTACGCTGCCACCAAATTTCCATTTTTTTTGAGCGGTATCTACTTGCGCAGCTTTTACAGCTACTTCACGAAGATCTTTAGCTTCTTTAAGTTCTTTTACTACATCCCCTTGGGCTACCGCAAAGCCGATTGAAGAGAAAATTATCAAACTAGAGAGTATTTGTTTTTTCATGGTTATTTTTTTATTAAACAAAATTTATCTGCAAATATCGAATTTTATGCCAAATTCTCATTTGGCGCTTTTTTCTTCAAATTCTTTTCTTCTTTTCTTCTTTTCAAAATTTAATGTCATTGATAAACAAGATGTTGTGAAAATACAGTACTTTGCATTGCATAATACTGTACAAAAGATATATCTTTGTATTGTAAATAGAAAATATGGATATTGAAAACAGTAAGGCGCAAATGCGAAAAGGGGTACTCGAGTTTTGTATTCTATCTGTGTTGGCAGAAAATGAGAAATATGCTAGTGATATAATAGCGGCTCTTAAAGATGCTCAGCTATTGATAGTAGAAGGCACGTTATATCCTTTACTCACCAGGTTGAAAAATGAAGGATTATTGAGTTATCGATGGGAAGAGTCAACTTCTGGTCCGCCACGTAAATATTTTACACTAACTGAAACGGGCAGAGTTTTTCTAAAAGAACTCACTGCTGCATATATACTACAGACAAATGCGGTAGAAAAAATAATTAAACAACAACTTTAAATAATTAACTCAAAAAAATAAACATGAAAAAGACAATTCATATTCACCTGGGAGGCATGCCTTTTACGATAGATGAAGATGCATTTCAACTGCTCAATCAATATATAGAAAGGCTCAAGTCACGATTTACCAATTTGACAGAGCAAAAGGAGATAATGGAAGATATTGAAGCGAGAATGGCAGAAGTATTTTCGTCAAAAATTAATAAGACTAAGCAGGTTATTGTAATAGAAGACGTAGCGGCTGTGATCGAGCAACTGGGCCATCCTGAAGAGATAGGGGAGGTGACAGAAAAAACAGAAAACGCATCTGCCGATAATGCAAAAAATGAGGATAGTGCTACAGGCTCTCAATCTACTACCAAAGGAGCAAGAAAGCTATTTCGAGATGAAGAAAACAAGGTTTTAGGCGGTGTGATTGCAGGGCTATGTCATTATTTTGGGTTCAATGAACCATTGTGGGCTCGACTTGCATTTGTATTATTGCTTTGGATGAGTTTTGGCACAGCCATCTTAGTGTATTTTATTTTATGGCTGCTGGTGCCTAAGGCAGTCACCTATGCGGATAAATTGCAGATGCGAGGCGAACCCGTCACGCTTGATGCTATCGAAAAAGAAGTGAAATCTGCAGTGGCTAAATTTGGTGAGCAAATAGATGACGCTAGTGGAGTAAATAGTCTTTTCGCCAAAGTTTTTCACATAGGTAAAGTATTGGCCATAGGTATTTTGAAAATAATTTCAGTATTTGTATTTTTTATTTCGATTTTCTTTTTGATTGCCTATGTTTCAATGGCCTTCGGAATGTCGTTTATAGGTACAGGGCATCTGCAAGAGTATTTGCATCTTTTCTTTGAAAACACAACTTCTTATTGGATATCCGTAATACTTGCACTCTTCGCTTTTGGAATCCCTTTATTTTGGGTTATGTATGGCTCGGCTTCGTTTTTATTTTCATCAAAAATCAAATCTCCAAAGTGGTTATGGATTGTATCTCTTGTTTTATGGATAGTGTCGGTGGGCGGAGGAGCGATGATGAAGCTCAATTTTTTCAGCAAATTTAAATCAAGCGAAAACACTACAGAGAAGCTAGCCATTGTACAGCCGAGTAGCAATACGCTTTACATAATCGCCAAAGAAGATAGTCTATCTTTTGAAGAAAGCCCTCAAGTTGAAATCGATGAAGACAACTTTGATTTTGTGATGCATGATCACTTTTTTGAAAAAACAGAAAACGGATTTCTTATTGGCGTAGCTTCGATAGAGCTCAAAGCTAGTCAGGACGATCAATTTCATATAGTCAGGAAAGTGAGTGCTAGAGGCAGTAATAAAGTAGAAGCAAAGAAAAACAGCCAATCGGTAATCACCTCTTCGCCCATACAAGTAGATTCTATCCTAAAACTTCAACGAGTGGTAGAGATTAACAAAAAGGCAGCATTCAGAAAACAAGCTATCACGTACATCATCTATGTACCACGCGACAAAAAGGTACAGCTTTTGAACGAGGCTTTTAATCTTGAAGAGAAATTTGAGGATATCGATCCTAGTGAAGGACAATCTTACCTGGAGTTTCAAAATGTTGCTGGAGAAATAGTGTCGCTCAACATCAAAAACAATAGTGAAATAGAGGATGATAACGAAAATGACATGGACGATGAAAGCATTGAGATAAATGACTCAGTTTTCAATATTGCTAATAAAAACGTGCAGATAAAGATTAATAACAAAGGCGTTACTATTAAGTAACGATTAGAGCTCAGCCGTATTTAAAGAGCCCAATTTAGTGGCTGCTTGTGGGTATATCCACTCCGCATCAATAAAAATGCGCTGACCTGCTTTTAGTTTTACGGTTTGCATTTTGTTTAGCTCCATTATTTTGGTTATCAAAATGCCGTATCGATTGCCTATGTCAAGTAGCGTTTCTTTTTTCTGTACTTGATACTCGATTAGTTTCAAAAATGACTTATCTGTGGTGTTGTTTTTAGCTGTGAGGGCTTCTTTATCGCTAGCCTTGAAATAGCTTGCAGGTATAAGTGTAGAGTCATGTATCGACCTGTTTGCGGCAGCTACAGTTTCCTGATTTTGCTGAGCCACTGCAGATAGTTCTGCTACATTATCCGATAGGAAAACCTTTTCTCCTTCATTAAATTTTTGAGATGAGTTAGTAATATTATTTATCCGCATCAAACTGCCTATGCTGATTTTATAGAGATTAGAAATAGAAGCTAGTGTTTGTCCCGCCTTAGTGTAGTGTATTTTGACTACATTTATTTCAAATAGTTGACGAGTTGCATCTGAGCTTGCATCTTTTGGTATAGGGGCCGTTTTAGTTCTGCGTTCCTTAGGTTTTTTCTGCTCTTCTACATTAACTTGTGTCTCATTATTTCTCAAGTCGTTAGGTGCTACAGTAGCACTAATTGCAACCTTGTCATTTACGTTGAGCGAAAAACTTGGGCCATAGCTAGGATTGAGCGCCATAAGGTCCTTTGGGCTTACATTGTATAGTCTAGCTATAGCGTATAATGTTTGTCCTTTTTCTACTTTGTGAATAGCCAAATCCTTTTTTGTATCTAGTGTTCTCTCTATATCGTTTTTAGGCACATTTGCTATCTCCTTTTGCTGTTCTTTTTGTATAGGGGCTATAGTTTGATTTGCGTTTGCAGTTAGTACTATTACATCTTTTACTTTTAGCGAAAAGGCAGGACTATATCTCGGATTCAACTTCATGAGCTCTTTGGCATCAGTGTTGTATTGGCGAGCTATAGAATAAAGCGTTTGTCCTTTTTCGACAGTATGCGTAGTGGGTAGCTGTAGATTCATAGCAGGGGTAGCCATATCTACTACGGTTTGATTGAGCTGCTCTTCTACTTTTGATTGGTCCGTATGGATAATCAAAATATCATCGGGATTTAACTTGTACTCTGGCGCAAATTTCGGATTTACTTTCATTAGCTCTTTGGCAGGTATGTCATAAAGCCTTGCAATAGAATAAAAGGTTTCTTTAGCCTCTACTTTGTGGGTTTTTTGATTTTGTCCAAAACCTATTAAAGCGATATTAGCTATAAGTAAGGTAAAAATTGACTTTTTCATTTGGGTTTATTTTTAAGTGAGTGTATATACGAGTCTTAAAACCTAAAGTTTCAAATAGGTACATTTAGGCTTGTATAATAAAGAGATTACTACTATATTCGTAGGTATATAAAAACACACACACCATGTACGGAAATGCGTATATCTCACCAGAAGATGCTAAACACATCGATAATAACTTGGATGATAGTGAAAAGCTAGCTGAATTTGAGGAGCGGATTGCCAGGGGCGAAAAAATAGAACCTCACGATTGGATGCCTGCGGAGTATCGTAAGCAATTGCTGCGTATGATAGAGCAGCACGCGCATAGCGAAATCATAGGGGCACTTCCTGAAGGAACATGGATTACTCGTGCGCCAAATTTTAGAAGAAAACTTGCACTCATTGCGAAAGTGCAAGATGAAATAGGGCATGGTCAGCTATTGTATAGTGCAGCCGAAACATTAGGAAAGTCGCGCGAGCAAATGTTAGCTGACCTTTGTTCGGGAAAGTCAAAATACAGTAATGTATTCAACTATCCTGCAGAAACATGGGCGGATATAGCCGTTATCGGCTTTTTGGTCGATGGCGCAGCTATCGTCAATCAAGTCATCAATTCCAAAGGCTCGTATGGTCCTTATTGCAGAGCATTAGAGCGGATTTGTTACGAAGAAAGTTTTCATCTCAAACAAGGTCATGACAATGTAGTCTATCTTGCTACAGGTAGCAAGATTCAACGCGGCATGCTTCAAGCGGCTATAAATAGGTGGTATCGCCCACTGCTTCACTTTTTTGGCCCACCCGATGTAGCTTCGCAGCATTCAGAAAAATTGATGCGTTGGAAAGTAAAGCTAGCCTCCAATGACGATATGCGCAATCAGTTTTTAGACCAATATGTACCTAAAATCGCAGAGCTTGGACTATCCTTTCCTGACCCTAATTTGAAAAAAGATCCTACTACTGGCGTATGGCAATTTAGTGATCCAGATTGGGATGAGTTTAAGCGTGTCATAAATGGTGATGGTCCTTGCAATGCAGAGCGACTAGCCGTGCGCAACCATGCAGAAACTGCAGGAAAATGGGTAAGATTGGCAATAGCCCCAAAATCTGATCATTACGTAACTCCTTTTGCCTAGTTATACTTTTTATATCGTTTTTAGCTATGTTATGCAACGTACAAAGCAAAAAACTTGTCTATCTATTTAAACTCATGTAGAATAAACTATATTTAGCATCCAAAACACACCTCTCGATGAAAAATGAATACTTGTTGCGTAGCTTAGTTGTCGCCTTTTTCTCTATATTTTTACAAAACGCTTTTTCTCAAACGCCTCAAGGTTGCAACCCTGCTGCGATTCGCGCAGCATTTGCGGCTTCGGGAAATTACACAGAATTGCCAGTGACTGGTCAAGGATGTAGTATGTATTTTATAGATAATCGCTCGCTTGATGCAGCCCAGGCAGAAACAGATGCCAACACCTTAGGGGCTCATTTAGTAGTAATGAATGATGCTACAGAAAACACGAACGTATTTAATGCACTCACCTCAGGTGGGTATTTGGCGGGTAATGCGAGAGTATGGCTAGGATACAAGCGAACTGCTACTGCAAGCCCTACTTTTTATGCGTTAGACGGCTCTACTGGAAATTTTCTTCCTCCTACATCTTCAGGTGGACCTACTCCAGGCATTTATCAAAACTGGGATGCTGGAGAGCCAAACAATAATGGCTATCAATGTGCTCCTGGATGCTTTATCGGCTGCAATGTATATGAGTGTAATAATGGTGAGCAGTGTGTTCAAATGCGTTCAAATGCTCTATGGAATGACCTTCCTTGTAATGGCACGAGCAAGTCCGTCATTGAAGTCAATCTTTGCCCAGAACTAACATCTTCAAACGATACTCTCATTTGTAGTGGAGGTGGAGCAACGTTGAAAGCAAAAGCAATTTTAGGTTCAAACCCCATTACTTTCACATGGAATCCAGGAGGCTTGACAGGCGCATTGCAGACGGTCTTTCCTGCGGCACCAGCAGCTTATATAGTGCAAGCTACAGATAGATATGGATGCTACCAACAAGATACCGTCAATATCACAATCAATCCAAACTGCAATGTACCAGCAGGCCCTAAAGGATGCAATATTGCTGCTGTACGAGCTGCTTTTGCAGCAAGTGGTGGTCGATATGTGGAGTTGCCTGTGACTGGTCAGTCTTGCAGTATGTATTTTGTAGATAATAACACAATGGATGCTGCTCAAGCAGAATCTGACGCAAATCTTTTAGGTGCACACTTAACCGTGTTTAACGATGCGGCTGAAAACACAAACGTAGTGGCAGCCCTCAATGCAGGAGGGTATTTGGCCAATGGAGATCCTGTGTGGATAGGTATAAAACGTGTATCAAATGGCAATTCACAGTTTTATGCACTTGATGGTAGCACGGGCAATTTTACCCCAGGGCCACCATCAGCTACGGTGTTTCAAAACTGGGCAGCAGGAGAGCCCAACAATAGCAAACCAGGATGTTGCAATACCCCAATTTTAGGAAATACATGTGTAAGCTCAAGCGATAGATATAAATGTAGCAATGGGGAGCAGTGTGTGCAAATATATAGTGGCGGCCAATGGAATGATTTATCGTGTGATAGAACAAGCAAGTCGGTAATAGAGGTAAATCTTTGTCCAGAACTTAGAGCTACACGGGATACTACGATTTGCAGTTCATCTTCTTTAAATATTACTACCAATACCATTTTGGGTTCGCAACCCTATATTTTTGCATGGACTCCGGGAGGTCAAAGCACCGCTAGTATTGCGGTTACTCCTCCTGTCGGAACTACAAAATATATTGCTCGCGCTACAGATCGATATGGATGCTACGGTGAAGACACTACAGAGGTCATATCCATTTCTACTCCAGCACCTACCATTACTAGTAGTCCTACTCCTGCAGCAGTGTGTACCAATCAAAAAATTGATTTGACTTATACTGGCAACTATTCTACATCCGCTGTAGCTAATTGGAGTTTAGCTGGTGGAGTAGCGCAAGGGTCGCTCACAAATAATCCGCTTGGTGTAGTTTGGACTACTGCTGGCCCTAAAAATGTAGCTTTATTTATCACAGATGGAAGATGTACATCTCCTACTACTAATTTTTCTGTCACCGTCAATCCTTCACCTATTGCAAATGCTGGACCAGATATTTTAGCTTGTTCTGGCCAAAACTACAACCTAGGAGTAGCCCCTGTAGGTGGTGCCGCTTATACTTGGAATAATACCGTAGGGCTTAGTTCTACAAGTATCTCAGACCCAGTATTTAATTATGTAAATCCATTATCGACCACACAGGTGTCTGCTTTTCAGTTAGTAGCTTCCGAAAATGGCTGCGTAGGTGTAGATACGGTAATTGTTACACTCTATCCTGCCATAGATAATTCATTTACATTTTCTAAACCATCGGTATGTATTGGCGAAAATGATACAATCCGCTATACAGGAACTAACCCCGCTTCTGCCACCTATACTTGGGATTTTGACGGAGGTACTGTAGTGTCGGGAACTGGACAAGGGCCATATGTGGTAAATTGGGCTACCCCAAGTGTCAAAAATGTATCACTAAGTGTAAATGCTAATGGCTGTAGCGTACCTGCCAATGTGCAGACCGTAGGTGTGGGCACCCCCCCTACCGTAGATGCAGGACCTGACCAAACAGTATGTTCGGGCGGAACAATACAGATAGGCTCAGCAGCTATAACTGGATTTACCTACTCTTGGGATGATGGCTCGAATCTAGATGACTCTACGTCTTCAAATCCATTTTTCTCATTCCCCAACTTTAACCCTACTCCAGAGGTTATTACGCTAACTACTACAGCCAATCAAAATGGCTGCACTGCCTCAGACCAAGTTGTTATCACCGTAAGTCCACCAGACCCTACTACTATCGTAGCGAATGGAAATACGACATTTTGCGATGGCGATTTTGTAGAGCTAGAATCTACTGATGCTAACTTGATAGCCTTATTTTGGAGCACTCAAGAAACAGACCCTATAATAAGAGTAGATAGCTCTGGTACTTTTGGGCTTATTGGCATAGATGCTCAAGGTTGTCTGTACGTTAGTAATGCGATTACTACTACTATGGTGTCAAATCCTGTAATTGCGCTAGCTCCAAATGGTATTATAAATGAGACTTGCTCTAACTATAAAGATGGCTCAATCACTGTAGCCGTGTCGAGTGGCACACCAAGCTATCAATATAAATGGAGTACTACCCCTGTACAAACCACCGCTACGGCATCTAATATAGGCGCGAACCCATACACGGTCATCGTTTCAGATGCAAATAATTGCACCGCTACGGCCACTTATACTGTGCAGGCAGCTGTCGTATTTGACTTAACTATCGACAGCACTTTTGATGCTAGCTGCTATGGTTTTAGCAACGGTAGAATCTTTACTAGTCCGCTAGGTGGAAATTCGCCATATCGCTACATTTGGTCAAACAATAAAACGACAAGAGCTATAGGTGGTCTCACTGCTGGAGTGTATAGCGTAACTGCTCGCGATGGCAACAACTGTAGTACCACCAAGTCCATAACACTTTCTCAACCTGCTGAGATAATAACCAGTACAGGGCCAGAAATAAAAATCAACTTCTTAGAGACCGCCACTATTGATTTATCTGTATTGCCAAGCGCAAACTATAATTACATATGGTCACCAGCGGCTACCTTGAGTTGTGTAGATTGCGAAGATCCAGATGCTTCACCAGTTCGTACGACTACTTACACCGTAATAGTTATTGACCAAACTACGGGATGCAAGGACACAACAAAAGTAAAAGTAAGTGTAGATGCTACCAAAAACTTGTATATTCCGAATGCTTTTACCCCTAATGGTGATGTGCGCAACGAAGAGTGGAAAGTGTTTAGTAAAGGAGTGAAATTTTTTGAAGCCACTGTTTATAACAAATGGGGTGAAAAAGTATTTCAAACCAATGATATCAATATTGGCTGGGATGGCACTTTCAAAGGTGCTCCTGTGAGTCTAGGAATTTATCCTTACCAAGTAAGAGTTACGTTTTTAGACAATGAGGTGATAGACAACAAAGGCACAATATCTATTCTTAGATAAGCCGCACTGGTATAGCCGCACAAAACTTTAGCGCTTTGCGAAAAATGTTTTTTAAACACGGATCTAAAAGGTTAATGTATATAGAAGGTTGCCTAAATCACATACTCTGACCAAGCGCTAGTGTTGCATATTTGGTCATAGTATCTTTCATACATTGGCAAAATATATTCTAGGTCAAAACGTTTGGCTTGCGCTAGGGCGTTAGCCTTAAATGTCGTGAGTCGGTTTTCATCTTCGAGTATATAGATAGCGTTTTTAGCCATATCTTGATAGTCACCTACATTGCTCAAATAGCCAGTAATGCCCTGCAAATTGACCTCTGAAATGCCTCCTGCATTAGATGAAATAACAGGCACTTCGCAAGCCATAGCTTCTAGTGCTGCCAAGCCAAAACTCTCGCTCTCTGAGGGCAATACAAAAACATCGGCTATGGCTAACAAATCTTCAATAGCTTCTTGTTTGCCAACAAAACGAACATGATCGCAGTTGCCTAAGTTTCGGCATAGCATCTCTACCGCCATCCGCTCTGGTCCATCGCCTACGAGGATGAGTTTAGCATTGATTTTTTTATATACAATGTCAAACATTTTGACTACGTCTTCTACCCTTTTTACCTTTCTAAAGTTAGATACGTGCATCAATATTTTTTCACCATTGGGCGCTATCGCTTTCTTGAAATGCTCTTTATTTGTCTTTTTAAATCGAGAAAAATCAATAAAATTTGGGATGACTTCGATATGTTTTTTTGTATCAAAATAAAGTAAGGTATCTCGTTTTAGCGATTCAGATACAGAGGTGATACCATCAGAATGATTTATTGAAAATGCAACTACGGGTAGATAACCCGCATCGCGACCTACGAGTGTAATATCTGTACCGTGAAGGGTCGTGATAAAAGGAATAGCAATATCTTGCTCTGCCAAAATGTACTTAGCCATAAGTGCCGCAGATGCGTGCGGTATAGCGTAGTGTACATGTAGTAAATCCAGTTTTTCGAACTTCACTACATCTACTATTTTGCTTGTGAGAGCAGATTCGTAGGGTTGAAATTGAAAGAGCGGATAATCCAAGGAACTCACCTCATGATAAAAAATATTTTCGTGAAAGCCATCTAATCGCACAGGCTCATTGTAGGTGATAAAGTGTACTTTATGTCCTTTCTTGGCGAGTGCTTTGCCTAGCTCAGTAGCTACTACGCCACTGCCCCCATAAGTTGGATAACAGATAATGCCTATTTTCATTCGTGTGGTTTGGGTGCTCAAAGGTAGATAAAATAACAAAAGCCCCGATATAAGGTTCGGGGCTTTTGAGATATATTCTGAAAAAAAGGTTTATTTCAAATTTGGCTCTTTAGAAAAGAACATAAACACCAGACCTACTAACAACATTAATCCGAAAAAGAATGTTGACATTCCTAAGCCTGTTTGATAGTATGATAAGTGTTTAGCAGGGTCGTTATAATTCAAATAAGCCGATGAATTCATATATAAAAAACAAAGACCAAGGCAGCAAAGTGTGCCAATCACCGTGAAGATTCCTCCTATTACTTTAGACATAGTGTTTAATTTTGGTGCAATATAATTGGTTTTAATTTTATTGCGAAATATTTTTTTAAAGAAGTGTTTTTCCTCTTAGCTCTTCCTCTTTCCATACGCTTTCTCAAAGGGTCTGTATTTATAGATTTGATATACATTTTTAATCAAAAACACGCTCATAATCGTCAAACTTGCATACGAACCCCATAGATTTCCAAATGAGTTGGTTTGCTGAGCTGCTATCTTTTCGACTGCGTTTGCTATCAAGATCACCGATAGGGCTATACCCATTACTCTAGCTTCCCAATAATATTGTGCTGCGTTATTGTTATCCATTGTTTATGCTTTATACCTAAAAATAAAGATTAAGCAGCAACAAACAAACTTTCATTGCTCAAAAGCCTATAAAAGGCTATCTTTGCGCCCTTAAAAAAAGCGATAATGCTTTTAAATTTCTAACATTATGATAGCTGTTTCTAATATTTCGTTACATTTTGGTGGTCGTACCATGTTTGATGAGGTTTCTTTTTTGATAAATGAAACCGACAAAATAGGTCTGGTAGGTCGCAATGGTGCGGGCAAATCGACCTTGCTTAAAGTGCTTACTGGTTTGCAAGTGCTCGATGGGGGCAATATCATGCTTCCTAAAGGAACGGTGATAGGTTATTTGCCACAAGAGTTGGGTTATCAGTCGCAACTTTCGGTTATCGATGAAGCTAAAAAAGCATTTGAGGAAGCCTTGAGTCTGCAAGCTAAGCGCGACCAAATTTTGATTGACCTCGAAACACGTACCGACTATGAGACCGATAGCTACATGGACCTCATCAACGATTTGCAAGAAGCGGAGCATCTACTCGAAATGCACGACACATCGAACATTCAAGAGCAGACAGAACGTATTTTAAAAGGCTTAGGTTTTGATGTGGCCGATTTTACTAAAGCCATGAAAGACCTCAGCGGTGGATGGCAAATGCGTGTAGAGTTGGCTAAAATTTTGCTCCAAAAACCGCAACTTATTCTCCTCGATGAACCTACCAATCATCTGGATATAGACTCGATACTTTGGCTCGAAAAGTTTTTGAAAGAATACAATGGAGCTATTGTAATGGTATCGCATGATAGGTCATTTTTAGATAATATCACCAACCGTACTATCGAAGTGGTATCGGGCAATGTGGAGGATTACAACGTACCTTATACCCAATACAAAATACTTCGTGAAGAACGAAAAGAGAGCATGATTAATGCCGCTAAAAACCAGCAGCGAGAGATTGCTCAAATAGAGCGAAATATCGATCGATTTAGAGCTAAAGCTTCGAAGGCTACCTTTGCTCAATCACTTATCAAAAAGCTGGATAAAATGGATAGGATAGAGGTGGAGCAAGACGAAGTGTTTGCGATGAATCTTCGTTTCCCTATCGGTCATCCATCGGGCAAACTGGTCATCACCGCAGATAAATTATCTAAATCATTTGGCCCAAAAAAAGTAATCGAAGAGCAATCGGTAGAGATTTATAGAGGCGAAAAAGTAGCTTTTATAGGTAAAAATGGTATGGGTAAAACGACCTACTCGCGTATGATGATAGGCGATATACCTTTCGACAAAGGCGAGGTCACTCTCGGACACAATGTGACGGTGGGCTACTACGCACAGCACGCTGCTGACACGATTGATGGCAATGATACTGTACTCGATGTAGTGGATAAAGTGGCTGTAGGCGATATACGTACCAAACTTCGTGATTTATTAGGTTGCTTCCTTTTTACAGGCGATGATGTGTACAAAAAAGTGAAGGTACTTTCGGGTGGAGAAAAATCTCGTTTGGCGCTTTGTCGTTTGATACTTGAGCCACGAAATTTCTTAGTACTCGATGAGCCTACTAATCACCTTGATTTGATTTCAAAAGAGATTTTGAAAAATGCGGTCAAAAACTTTGAAGGTACTGTGCTTGTGGTATCGCACGATAGAGATTTCTTGTCGGGGCTTACGACCAAATTGTTTGAGTTTACACCAGAAGGGATCAAAGAACATCTCGATACCATAGATGAGTTTTTGGCTAAGAAAAATGTAGAAAATATGCGCGCATTTGAAAAGGTCGAGAAGCCTATAAATGCAAAGTTTGAGAAACCAGAAGTAGAAAAAAAATCGGATAAAGATGCGCAGAAAATAAAGCGAGAAATAGGCGTGATAGAGCAGCAAATCGAAAAGCTAGAATCAAAGATAGCTAGTATAGATGGACAACTCAAAGACCCTGCAAAGTATGGTGACTTAATCGCTAATCCGAAGTTTTTTTCAGATTATGAAACCCTGAAGCAAGAGCTAGAATTTGCGATGAGCGAATGGGAAAAACTAAGTACCCAGGTCTAATTCAATCTAAAATTTTCTAACCAGATCGAAAACTTTCTCGACAGCGGATTGGTAGCTGCATAAAAAAGCAAAATCGGTAAGAAACAAAACATACCTCGTTTGAAAGAAGACTCCATCAATTCAGTAATTGCTGAGTTTTGTTTTTGCTCATCTATCAAATAAAATATCAGGCAGTAAACCAAAAAAGAGATTAGAAAATAGACTAGTATAAAAGGTCTATCTGATTTTAGTGATTTAAAATTAAGTAAAATCAAGATAAGCGGTATCAAAAATCCTAGCCCATAGAGCATCGTACCTGGAGGCAAAGTGCCAAACTGCTTCCAGCTGAGCATAGCGATAATGTAAGTGACAATAATATCAAACTTGTTGAGATTAAATTCGAAGTCATCGACAAAACGAGACGCCTGTACAATGTCGATTTTGAATTTGAGGTAGAGTGTCCAGATAAAAAAGGTCGAAAATGAAATGCCTGCAAATCCCAAAATAACTTTCCAGTTTTTTTCTTTGAAAAAATGAAATGTAACGATGCCCACTGCGGCTATGGCAAAGCCTATCGTATCGTTTCGGCACCATAATGCTAGGGCTGTAAAGATAGCAGATAGCCATAGGTAGGGAAGGTCTTTTTTGTCTAATGCCACAAACAATGTTAGAGCCGCTAAGCCCACAGTAGCAGTGGTGGGAAGATTGCCCAATAGCAGCGCAGCATGGGAATATAGTTCAGGGGTGATTTCAAGTAAGAGTGTGAAAAACAACGCTACGATGGGGCTTACATACATTTTAGCGATAGCGTAAAATCCCAATAGCATAGATATAAAAAAGAGGGTAGTGATTATTTTTGGCGAGTCCGCTCCAAACAAGTACATATAGGCAATACCGCCATGAAAAAACGGAGGGTATATACCTCCCGAACCTTGTAGTCCCCATTCAAACAAGCTGATTTTGATTTTGCCTTCGAGTGCCATCACCATACCTAGCTTATCAAATGAGCCTATAGCATCATGCTCTGAGGTAGGCCAGTAGAGATTTTTGGTAGTGATAATATAAAGTAGAACAAGGATAATACTTGCCAAAACGACAGCAGGATAATTCATTCCACTTAATGACATTGAAGGCAGCGTGATGTATTGTTTATGTGTTTTATAATACTCCACGAGCAGATCATAATTGAAAACGATAACAGCAAAGGAGGCAAAAAACAGCACATACTGTGTAAATCCTAAGCCCACCACATCACAGAGAAACATAAAAAACGTATTGACTCCCAATCCTATCACAAAAGAGAAGCTTACCATTTCTTTCCAGCTAAGCCCATTGTGCAGTCGCACTAGTAGCGCAGCGCCAGAGAGATAAAGCATTAATATTCCTACAAAAAGCATCATGGCACTAGGGGTTTTTTGATATTGAATCTATTGGAAAAACGGCATCTTTGGGCAGCTCTTTTGGGGTGTAGTGGAGTTTGTCGTAGCCCCAATTATTGATTATGGCTACATGCGTCACTTTTTTATAAAGCGCAGGTTTTACGTCTTTTTCATCTTCGCCTATACATAGTCTAGGATAGATAAAATATTCCACCCACTCGGAGCTATTCATAAATTTCATTTCGTCTGTGGTGTCAATGATAGAGGCGGGAGGAAGCAGTATTACGGCATCTTGTGGCGTTTTGTTTTTTAAATAATCGAGATACCAATAGTTGGCTATTTTGAAATAACGCTTATCGTCCATAGTGAGTTCGGGCAAATTATTGTTGATTCTACGAAGCTCGACTTTATCGATGAGTTCTTTATTCCTAAAGGCCATTTCGGCTATAGCCCAATTGTAACCAGGTATGGCCACATAAAGCAGACCTAGCAACGCTATCAGCAAAAAGCTAATGAAAATATTTTTTCTAAAACGAGTATTTTTATTGACCGTATTTGTCATCGTTTAATTGCAATTTATGGGGTCAAGATACAAATCTAAATTTTAGGAGAACCCAAAGCGCTTTTACACCATCTTTCCAGCTTACTTTTTTGCCTTCGGCAAATGAGCGAGGGTAATAATTCATAGGAAGTTCTTTGATTTTGTACCCAAGCTTTGACACCTTGGCAGTCACCTCAGGGCAAAACTCAAAGCGGTCGTAGGTCAACGGGATTTTTTTCAAAATATCGGCTTTAAATACTTTGTAGCAAGTGGGCTCATCGGTGATTTTCTGGCCATACAAAAGGTTTACAGTGCCAGATAGCAAGCGCCCTCCGAGCTGATAGGCTTTGTATAGATGGGGCTCATCTGGATTGAGGTATCGAGAGCCATAGACCACCTCAGCCTCTCCACTTCGGATAGGTGCAGTAAGATGAATAAAATCGTTTGGATTGGTTTCTAAATCGCCATCTTGAATACTGATGATTTCGCCTGTGCAGTGCGGTATGCCCGTTTTGATTCCAGCCGATTTGCCTCTATTTTTGGGGTGATACAGCACTTTTATATGCTCAAACTTTCCTTCATATTCGTTTTTTAAAATAGTAGGCGTATCATCGGTAGAGCAATCATCTACAATAATTAGTTCAATATCTAACGGCACCGCCAATACCTTTGCTACTATTTCTCGGATAGTTTTAGCTTCGTTGTAGATGGGCATAATGATAGATAACTTCACCGTGTGATTTTGATTGAAACCAAAGAAAAGAAAAAAAGACAGCATTGTAAATATATAGACAATTACTAACTAATAGTTCGTTTAAAAAGCGTTATTTTGGGGCTATGAAAACAGCCTATTCGATAGCACAAGTAGAACAGATGTGTGGGGGGAAACTATATCCTCGTTTTGATGCAGACGCTGTAATCTCTTATTTGATGATAGATAGCCGAAAGCTGAGACATGCCTCAGAAGCATTGTTTTTTGCAATCAAAGGAAAACGACAAGACGGTCATCAATACATAGAAGCATTGATAGAGCAAGGGGTGCATAATTTTGTAGTAGCTGACGAAACAGTGATAGCGAAGTATGCCAATGCAAATTTTATTTTAGTCAAAGACGTAGTCACCTCATTGCAGAGACTTGCCATTGCGCATAGATCAAAGTTTGAAATACCTATGGTCGGCATTACCGGTAGCAATGGCAAAACTATCGTCAAAGAATGGCTATTTCAGTTGCTTTCAGATAGTTTTAATATCGTCCGAAATCCTAAAAGTTTCAATTCACAAATAGGCGTGCCCATTTCTGTATGGCAAATAAACGAATCACATACGCTCGGCATTTTTGAAGCAGGAATATCAGAGCCAGATGAGATGATACGGCTCGAAAAAGTGATACAACCTACTATAGGCCTTATCACAAACATTGGAGAGGCACACGCGCAAGGTTTTTTAAATGTAAAGCATAAAACAAAAGAAAAACTAAAGCTCTTTTTGGGAGTAGATACATTGGTGTATTGCAAAGATCATGGAGAAATAAATCAGGCGATAAGCGAAATAAGCACTTTCAATAAACCACACGAGGATGACCATAAAGTCACACTTTTCTCATGGTCTATCAATACCGATGCTGATGTGCGAGTGAGTAGTATTTTACAGCAAAAGAGCCGTTCATTTATCACCTTAGAATATAAGCTTCAGAAATTTGATATTGAGATACCTTTTATTGATAAAGCATCTATCGAAAATGCAATCCATTGTGTATGTGTGATGTTGCTTTTAGATGTCGCTATACCCATCATTCAGGAACGAACTAAATTGCTGACTAGTGTAGCTATGCGCTTAGAAATGAAAGAAGCCATAAACAACTGCACTATTATCAACGATGCATACAATTCGGATATTGAGTCAATCACCATAGCACTCGACTTTTTGAGTTTGCAGCAGCAACACGCAAAGCGCACCGTTATTCTCTCAGATGTGTATCAAAGTGGACGCAATGATCCGGATTTATATCAGTTTGTAGCTGATGTTTTAAAGGAAAAAAAAATCGATCGATTTATAGGAGTAGGTAAGAGTATCACTCGCCAGCGAAAATCATTTGAAGAAGCAGATTTAAATGAAGTTCATCTTTTTGAAACGACCGATGAATTGCTCAAAACAATATCGTCTGATTGGTTTAAAAACGAAACTATCTTACTCAAAGGAGCGCGCGCATTTGAATTCGAACGGATAGTCAAAAATTTAGAACGCAAATCGCATCGTACAGTGTTAGAAATAAACCTTAATGCCTTGTCCGAAAACTTCAAGGTATATCAAGGCCTACTAAAACCAGAAACCAAAGTAATGGCGATGGTCAAAGCAGCGGCATATGGTAGTGGCAGTGCAGAGGTAGCCAATGTATTGCAATTTAATAGAGCAGACTACTTAGCTGTGGCCTACACAGACGAAGGAGTTGACCTGCGAAAAAACGGGATTACACTACCTATCATGGTCATGAATCCAGAGGAATCGGCCTTTGACGCTATTGTCAATTATGGGTTAGAGCCTGAGATATATTCGCTCAAATTATTGCACTCTTTTCAGGATTTTCTGATTCAAAATAATGCAGGAGAAGTTAAGATACACATCGAGTTAGAAACTGGTATGAATCGCTTAGGTTTTGAAGCGTCAGATATTCCAGACCTTATTGCTATTATTAAAGGAAGCCCGATACTGAAAATAGCGTCTATATTTTCACACTTATCCACTAGCGATGATGAAAGTATGGATAGCAATACCAATCGTCAAATTGCACTTTTTGACAAGCTGTCAAAAATCATTATAAATGAATTTGAATATAAAATACTACGCCATATCCTCAACTCAAATGGTATTACTCGATTTACAGATGCGCAATTCGATATGGTGCGGCTAGGTCTAGGCTTGTATGGCATAGATAGTTCTGCCAAAGTAAGCCAAAAACTTACACCAATCAGCACGTTGAAGACGACTATCTCTCAGATCAAAAAAATTAAAAAAGGGGAAAGCATTGGCTATGGTGGACAGACAATAGCTCCGCACGATATGACCATCGCTACAGTAGGAATAGGTTATGCAGATGGCTTGAATAGAGGGTTGAGCAAAGGGATAGGCGAACTATATATTGAAAATGAAGCTTTTCCAATCGTGGGCAACATCTGCATGGATATGACCATGATAGATTTAAAAAACAGCAACGACTTGTACGAGGGGCAAGAGGTAATTGTTTTCGGGCAAAATCATCCAATAGAGACCATTTCTCAAAAAATAGGTACGATCCCTTATGAAATACTCACTAGTATTAGCAGTAGAGTGAGAAGGATTTATTTGATGGAATAGGCGTTTGTTTTGTTTTTTGTAATTTTTAGCATAAATTCACTAAATCTAAAGATTACCAAAAACCTAAAAAGCAATGAAGAAACATTATCCACTTATAGCCTGTTTTGTATTTTTTTTAGCACAATCAAATGCGCAAACCTTTACCAGCAAACAGTTATCTGGCAACTGGTTGGTAAAACAAGTAGATTACAAATATGCTTCAAATCACAATGAAGATTATCCATTAAGTCGAAAAGATTTTGACAATATGGTCAAATTCAAAAAGGTATTTGAAATAGATGAGAACACTATAAAAGAGCATTATGGAAACATCGGTGAACATTTTGTTTATAAAATTGAGGGCAATAAACTCTACTACTGGAACCCAGAGAAAAATGGCGATAGGGCAATATTGGATGATATGATTAAAAAATCACCCTCGACCACAGTTTACGAACTATCTTTTGAAAAAGAGGAGATGATATGGTTTAAAAGTAATGATACCTATATTCTCAGATTTCATTTAGTAAAGCAATAAATCCAATACTAATCTTTTTTGAACTCTCAATTATCTAAATATGCTTAGAAAAATACTTTACCCCATTTTTGCCATACTTTTTTTGCAAACAACCTCATTTGCGCAAAATGTTAATTACCAAGTTGAAGTTAGTACACTCGGGTGGGACGGTCGAAGTGACCAAAGCGGAAACCCTGAGTATGCTTACAAAGTGACACCCTATGATAATTTATCAACGGGTACACAAACCTGCTTTTATTATGGGGATGATTTGCCAGGTACAGATGTAAACGGATCTGTATCGTCTATACCAGGCGGCAATGTGAATGTGATTAATCAATCTGCTCGGATAAGAAATGTAGCCAACTCTGCAGCAACAACCATTGGTATTAATTTGATTGCATATGAAAAAGATTGTAGCAACAATTGCACCTACGAATCTGGTTGTAATTGCGTGTTTTTGTTAGGCTGTCTTACCGAAGATGATGACTATGCTGCATGTAATGGGCTTTCGGCTGTCAATTTCAGAAGTCAACCACCATGCCAATGGAACACATATAGTGTAGTGAGGTGTGGTAGTTTCACGATATCAATCAGAATTAGATGGGAGTATGCAGCCGTAAGTGCAGGCAGTATAGCTACTGGGCCATACAGTTATTGTGGACTAGGAGATCCTCCGCTTATTAGCAGCACTGCATCTGGTTCTCCATTTGTGTCATACCAATGGCAATTTAGAGACAACTGTACAGGAGCTTGGACAGATATTCCTGGTGCTACATCGCTTACTTACGACCCTCCATATGGACTTACTACATCTAGATGTTATCAAAGAGTAGCTACAGCTTGTCAAATTAACGGAGGTTCAAGATCTGCAGCTACAAATAGTTATACTGCTACACTCAATAGTGGTATCAATGGCAATGCAGTTGCCTCAAGTGCCGACTTTTGTGCAGCTTCAGCACCTGCTCAAAACTTGACTGGAGGTGCGGTAAATGATGGTGGAGCTCATACCGACTTTTTATACACATGGCAGACAAGTACTGATGGAGTAAATTGGAGTACAGTACAATCTAGTTCAACGTTGCTAAATTATACCACTCCTGTAAACACCTCTACTCGATATTATAGACGGAAAACCTGCCCTGCTGAAGATGCAGATTTAGCTGGTCCAAACCCACCATATTGTATAGGAACTTGTGATAATTATAGCAACATTATTACTATCGGGGTTACAGCGCCTATCACGAACAATGTTATTACAGGAACACAAACCGTTTGTGGAATTACTGATCCATCTATACTCAACGGTTCGCTTCCGGGTGGAGGAAGTGGTACCTTCTTATACCAATGGCAACAAGCATCAGCTTTAGCAGGGCCATACACAGATATTTTTGGTGCAAATAGCCAAAATTATGATCCACCTTCTCTGTTAGCTACCACCTATTTTAGAAGAAATATTTCTTCGGGAGTCTGCAATCTAATTAGTAATGTCATTACCCTTACCGTTATTCCAGAAATTGCCAACAATGTGATATCTGGTGCGCAAGCATATTGTGGATCAGGCGATGCCCCTGCTTTTACAGCAACCGCCCCTACCGGTGGTACTGGTGCATATACTTATCAATGGGAACAAAGTTCGACTGGAGTAGGTGGATGGTCGCCAGCAGTAGGAGCAAATACAGGTGCTACATATAACCCTCCGCTGATAGCTACAACTACCTATTATAGAAGAGTTGTTTATTCTGGTTCGGTACCGTGTTTTTCAGAGAGCAATCCGATCGCCATTGTGATCACCGCACCTCTTTCTAATAATAGCATCAATGGAAATCAGGCAAATTGTGATACGCTATTTTTACCAAACCTTCAGTCTGGAGCAGCACCAAACGGGGGGAATGGAGTATTTACTTACTTCTGGCAACAAAGTTTAGATTTAGGTGCTTCGTGGACGAACATTGCAGGTAGTTTGACACAAAACTATCAGCCAGGTGCTATAGGTCAAACCACCGTATTTAGAAGAGTGGTAAGTTCGAGTGTATGTAGCGATACGAGTAATCGTGACACTATCACGATAGTACCAGCTATACGCAACAATACTATTGGCGCTTATCAACGTTTTTGTGGATCTGGCAATCCTGCCAATATTGTAGGTTTGGCAGCTACAGGAGGTACAGGGGTATATACGTATAGTTGGGAATCGAGTGCTGATGGCACAAACTGGAGTCCTATAGTGGGCATCAACACGGCTAGCTATGATCCACCAGCAGTTATTTCTACTACAACCTATTACCGAAGAATTGTTAGGTCATCAATTTGTACTTCTATTAGTAATATTTCTAAAGTCGCTATTTTACAATTACCTGTTGTAAGTCAGCTGACAAAATCAGATTTGACATGTTACAAATCAAATAATGGAACAATAAGCATTACAGGCAATAGCTTTAATGGCGGGCTAACATATTCCATTGATAGTGGGCTAGCATACCAAGTTGGTGCTAATTTTACTAACCTTCCTATTGGCTCTTACAATGTGTTTTTGAAAGATGATAGCAACTGTGTGAAAAACTACAACAGCAACCCTGTTGTCATCACGCAGCCAGATAGCCTATATCTTACTAGTGTAAAGGTAGATGCTAGTTGCTCTAATGTTTCCAATGGTCAAATCAATGTGACACCGCATGGCGGCACACCAAATTATAACTACTCTTTAAATGGAGGCGGGGTTCAACCAAGTGGTGTTTTTGCTGGACTTGCTGCAGGTACTTACTTTGTTACACTTTATGATCGTAATGGTTGCCAAGATACTACTACCGTAGTTATTGCCAATTCTTATAGTGTTACTGCATCTGTAGATTCTCAAAGAAACGTTTCTTGTTTTGGTGGCAATGATGGTCAAATAGCGGTAAAACTTACAGGAGGTACTGCTCCTATATCATATTCTATCAATGGTATTTTATTCCAATCAAATCCAATTTTTAGTGGACTTTCAGCAGGCACATACTTAGTCACACTTAAAGATGGAAAAGGATGTACTGATGTGCTTTCCATAAATCTTACTCAGCCAAATGCAGTTCGAGTTAGAATTGATTCTATCAAGAATGGACTTTGTTCGGGAGGAACATCAGCCGGCATATTTATTACTCCTTCTGGAGGTACAGGTCCGTACTCATATCTATGGAGCAATGGCGCGATTACCGAAGACCTTACAGCCGTAGGTGCAGGAACATATAGCGTTACTATTACAGATAGCAAGGGATGTACAGGTACAGATGGAGCTACCGTTTCTGAACCACTCCCTCTTTTTGTTACCGTAGCACAATTCAATAATGTGCTTTGTAATGGAGATTCGTCTGCTGCGATTGATATCACAGCTAGTGGCGGTACACCGCCTTATAGTTTCTTATGGAGCAATGCCGCTACAACAGAAGACCTAAGTGGATTGAAAGCTGGCTCATATACTGTTACAGTTACAGATGCAAATAATTGTGTAAAAAATCTTACTCAAGTTATCAATGAGCCAGTGGTACTCTCAGGCAGCGTTTCTTCTACAAGCATTGCATGCGCAGGAGGAAACAACGGCACAGCTAATGTTTCGGTATCGGGTGGAGTAGCTCCTTATAGCTACCTGTGGTCGAATGGTGCTACTACAGCGAGCATTACCGGTCTTGCAGGTGGTACATTTACGGTTACAGCCACTGATAAAAACGGCTGTAAATATAACGGAACGGTCACTATAAACTCGCCTCAACCTATAGTATTGACTTCAGCAGTTACGAATGTATTATGTAATGGAGCATCTACTGGAGCAGTTATACTTAC
>CALAYL010000098.1 GCA_937894725.1 uncultured Bacteroidota bacterium | reverse complement strand
TACTGTGCTGCCTCTTTTTTTCATGATGCGTTTTGCATAAGGTGTTTGTAATTTCCCCCTATCGCGCAAGCATTAGTGAGGAACGAACGGTGCTTGTGCAATATTCTTAGGCAGTGCTTCTTGTGCTGTAATTACCTAAAACAGCTATCCCTAATTTGGCACAACCTCCTCCACTCTTTTCTTCTTCACAAAACCAGCGGTATTGATATTGATAGTGAGTTGACCCATAGTTTGCTTAAGTGGTAGGGCCGATAAACCAAGATGTGCTGAAATAGCTTTTACTCGTACGCCAAAGCCAAACGAAAAGCCTGCCAATCCTCTGCGTGTATCTTGTTTATACTCCATTCTTCGCTGATGATTGTAAGCAAAATCTATGTACACAATTTTTTTGATATTCGCTTCTATACCTATCACTACGTGACGAAAAATCTCATCGCCTACATAGCTTTTTTTCTTAGTAGTAGTAGTATCTTCAAAAAGGTTGGCATTGGCGGCATCAGCAGGATTGTCGTAGCGCAGATTCCAGTTGGTTAGGTCATGTAGGTTAAAATGAAACCGAAGGGGCAATTCTTTAAAACCAAACGATAGCCCTGCTTGTAGATTCATCGGCATCATTTCTCTTTTGCCCCCTGTGTAGCTGTTAAACTGCCCTCCCAAATTCCTCACCGCAATAGTAAAGAGAACGATTTCTTTAGGGTCATGTACCGATGCGGCAATGTCCGTAGCCATACCTACAGCCGTATATTGAGCAAGATGCGAAGTCAGCAACTTTAGATTTAATCCTACACTAAATAGTTTTCCGAAGCGATATGCGCCACCTCCATAAATAGCTACCTCGCCTGGATTCATCGAGCCAGTTACATTGCCAGATTCATCGGTAGTAGGTATATTGCCAAATGCTACATACTGCACACCAAAACCATAAGTACCAAAGCGTTTGAAGTCGTGGGCATAAGCAAAATTGCCACTATTTATACCTCCAGGAAAGATACTTTGACTAATTGAAATATGACGATGCATACTAGGATTCATTGCCGCTGGATTAGCCAACTGAAATGATGGATCATGGTCGGATGTGGTGACATTAAACTCGCCTAATCCTGTCAAACGAGCGGAAGGCGAAATACGAGTAAAGGCATAGGTATAGCTACCTCCGTATTGGGCTACAATAATGTTGGTAAACGAAAACAGTAAGCAAACGATAAGAAAACGTAGAAACATTCAATTGGTTTTAGCTAATACGAAAAAGCGTTGATTTTATTGCAAACCAAATTAATTATTTTTATTGAATTACGTATTCGCTAGTTTGGATTTGAATTATAAGAGGAAACGAAAACAATGACTCAAAAATATAGTATAAAAAGCAAACTTGTTTTAAATTAACACCGCCTGAACGCATTTATTTTACGAAAAACAAAAAAATGCTAAAAATATTTTTGCATATTAACGACTTCACTAACTAATAGCTAAATGACTGAACATTTTTTGCCCAAATTTTTGTACACTATATCAGCCTCTACAACGCAGCAATTGGGCGAACTGATAAATGCACAATTTAAAATTGCCGTAGATTTCATAGCCTCATTTTTTTTCTACAAACCATTTGATAGTATAGGTTTCGAGATGCCTCTAGTGGTCATGTGGCTAGTGTGTGGTGCCGTATTTTTCACTATTTACATGGGCTTTATAAATTTAAGAGGATTTAAACATGGTATCGCCCTCGTACGAGGACATTACGACAACCCAGAAGACAAAGGCGAGGTTAGTAGCTTTCAGGCATTGGTTACCGCCCTTTCGGGTACAGTAGGCCTCGGCAACATATCTGGGGTAGCTGTAGCTATTAGCATAGGTGGAGCAGGTGCTACTTTTTGGATGATATTAGCGGGCTTTTTAGGCATGTCATCAAAATTTGTAGAATGCACTCTCGGAGTCAAGTACAGAAAGATAAATGAAAAAGGCGAAGTATCTGGAGGCCCTATGTACTATCTTTCAGAAGGTTTGAAACGTAAGGGTTTTAGCGGATTAGGTAAGGTATTGGCGATAACATTTGCTGTACTTACCATTGGAGGCTCTTTTGGCGGGGGCAATATGTTTCAAGCCAACCAATCTTTCGCTCAATTAGCCAACGTATTTCCAGCATTTGCAAATAGCGGCTTTTTATATGGATTAGTACTGTCATTGCTAGTAGGGGTAGTTATCATAGGTGGTATCAAATCGATAGTCGTAGTTACAGACAAGATAGTGCCATTTATGATCGGGCTGTACGTCATTACATCGCTTATTGTGATAGGACTAAATATCAGTCATATGGGCGAAGCCATTCAAGCTATCATCGCTGGTGCATTTGTGGCAGATGGTATCAAAGGTGGAGTGATTGGCGTATTGGTAGTAGGTTTTCAGCGAGCGTCATTTTCAAATGAAGCTGGCATAGGATCCGCTTCTATAGCACACTCTACTGCCAAAACAAACGAACCTATCAGCGAGGGGATTGTATCTCTTTTAGAACCCTTTATAGACACTATTGTGATTTGTAGTATGACAGCCCTAGTGCTTATTTTTACTGGATTTGCAGCAGACCCACAAGGTAGAGAGGGCGCGGCATTGACTTCCGCAGCCTTTAGCAGTATTTTCCCATGGTTTAGGTATTTGTTGCTTATAGCGATTGTACTTTTTGCATTTTCTACTATGATTTCTTGGTCGTATTATGGCATGAAATCTTGGACCTATCTTTTTGGTAACACAAAGAAAATGGAGACTGTTTACAAAATAATATTCCTTGTATTTGTAGTCATAGGTTCATCGGCAAGTCTAGGTGCTGTGATCGACTTTTCGGATATGATGATACTCGGCATGGCTTTCCCAAACATACTAGGTATGTTTTTCATGTCGAGCGAAATTAGGCAAGACTTAAAAAACTATTTAGCCAAACTAAAGAGTGGCGAAATAGTGAAGCACGGATAACAAATCAAGCTATTTCAATCGTCAACCCATCATAGGCTATCGTCACATTTTCTGGTAGGGTAGATTGCATGTCGGCATGTTTACCAAAATGATGGCTCATGTGAATAAAATAAGCGCGTTCGGGTTTTATTCGCGCTACTATTTCTAGGGCTTGAGCTATAGTAAAATGAGCATTGTGCTCTTGTGCGCGAAGCGCATTTATCACTAAAATTTTACTGCCTTTTATCTTCTCAAACTCTGTATCTGCAATAGTTTTAGCGTCAGTAATGTAGGTAAAGTCGCCTATTCTAAATGCCTTTACAGGCAACTGATGATGCATTACGGTAATAGGCAGTATGGTTAATTCATTTACCCTAAACTCATCTTCGTCTATCAGTACAAAATTCAGCTTAGGTGCATAAGCATAGTCAAGATTTGTAAAGGCATACGAGTATTGGTCGCGTATCATTTGCTCCGCAAATTCATCACAAAAAATATCCATCCATTTTCCTTGCAAAAAATTGAATGGACGTATATCGTCTAGTCCACCTACATGGTCGCGATGTCCGTGGGTAACCAAGATTGCATCTAGGTTTTTGACCTCATAGGTCAGCATTTGACTTCTAAAATCAGGTCCAGCGTCTATGCAGATAGTGGTAGTGGGCGTTTCGATCAAAATAGAGGTACGCAAACGCTTATCGCGAGGGTCAGTAGATTTACACACCTCGCAGCTACACGATACCATAGGCACACCGCCTGAAGTGCCTGTGCCTAAAAAAGTGACTTTAATGGGTGTTTTCATTTTGCAAAGTGAAGATATAAGATAAAGTCTTTTTGTCCATTTTTTTATTGCTAAAAAATTAGCGAGTTGGATTCGCTAAAATTTTTACATTTGCCTGGCGAGGGGGATTAGCTCAGCTGGCTAGAGCGCTTGCATGGCATGCAAGAGGTCATCGGTTCGACTCCGATATTCTCCACCAAAACAAAGCCTCTTTTTAGAGGTTTTGTTTTTAAAAAAGCGCTATTTGGGATTCGGCTGCCTTTATTCCATTTTTCTTTTCAGCCGCCACACAAAAAGATTCATTCTTTTCTTTCCTGCCTTTGACACCCTTAATATGATTGGCCTTTCCACATTATAATCAAACTGTGTTTTCAACTCAACCTTCGGACTTGAAAAATAACGAGAAGTAGAGACAAAATACGCATCTCCATCAAAGGTATTGATACCTCTTTCCTGATTTATTATCGCATAAAGATGCTGACTCTTCAAATCGCCCAAAACAAACATAGGCACCCCATTGGGAATTGCCATGTAGTAATCTATATGCGCAGCTGGAAACCACTTATCACAAAAAATGGCAGGAGTACGCATCGCTACTGAATCGGATTTTACAAAGTCAGCTAATACCTGACCAGCTTCATTCCATACCGCTAAATCAATGGTAAAATCATCACTACCCAGCTTATTCGCTGGCCTATTTTCTTTCCCAAATAATAGGCCTGTATTGATTTGTATCAATCCCAAAACAATCACCAACATGAAAAAGGAATGGCTAAGTGCGATGATGCGTTGAAAAAGATGTGACCGATTTGAATAGAAATAAGCAGCTACCAAAATCAAACCATAAAACGCAGGCCCACTCCAATGCGGCAATGTTTCATTGTACATTGACAACACAGTGGTGGTAAGCAATAGTGGCAATGCTGTGAGCAATAAAAAAACCAGATTTTTATCTTGTCTTATCTGATTATTAAATACCCAAATGCAATAAAAAACCAAGCCAAAAACAAACGGATTGTGATAAAAAACTTGCCCCAAAAAAGTGGGGAAGAAATGCGCAAAACTCGGTATCCAACTAGCCCCTCCTACTCTACTGCTGTGGTATGCAATACCACTCATGGGACTAATGAGATTCCAATACACTACGGGTATAAAAAGCAGCAGTGTCAATAGCAATGCAGTAAAAACAGGTATAGAAAAAAGCATTTTTCTATCATAGCACAACAAATAAAATAGCGCACCCACCCACAAATACACCGCATGATACTTAGACAACATAGCCAATCCAACCATTACCCCAAATAGCAATATGAAAGCAGGACTTTTTGTTTTAATAAATTTTAAAAAACACCAAAGTGAAGCTAACCAAAATAAACTCTGAGGACTGTCGGGCAGAATAAAAACACCAACTATAATACTGCCATAAAACGAAGCTGCAGTAAGTATTGCAGCTACTAGTCCTGTGGTTTTATCTTTTAGTAAAAAACCTATTTTATATACTAAAAAAAGATTGATAGCCCCAACAAATAATGAAGCTAATCTCGCAAAAAAATCACTATCAATAAAACTCAAATTGAAGGTAAAAAACCGAATAAAATACCCTACCATAGGAGGATGATCGAAGTAGCTCCAGTCAAGATAGCGGGCATATAAGGTATAATAGACATCGTCATTGCCTAGCGTAGTACTGAAAACTATGACTATTCGGATCATTAGGTTAACAAAAATGAGCCAAAGAATAGCATTCCTTTGGCTCAACAATGTATTTATAAATGTGTCGATTCGAGTTTTCACTATCACCAAAATAATAGAAAAATCGTTATCGCGGCAAAAGCTATTATCAAAACAAGCCTTCGATACTTAAATATCGCTCGCCTGTATCGTAACAAAACGTAAGTATCTTACTCCCTTTGGGTATTTCTGGCAATTTTTTTGCTACTGCGGCCAATGCTGCTCCTGATGATATTCCCACAAAAATCCCCTCTTCAGCTGCAGCTCTTTTGGTATATTCAAAAGCGGTTTCTTTAGATACCGTTATCACACCATCGAGCAAGCTTACTGTAAGGTTTTCAGGAATAAAGCCAGCGCCTAATCCTTGTAATGCATGTGGGGCAGGCTGTCCACCACTGATTACAGGCGAAGCTTCTGGCTCTACTGCCAAAACTTTTAGATTAGGAAATTTTGATTTTAACACCTCTGCCACACCTGAAATATGCCCACCAGTACCTACACCAGTAATAATATAGTCAAGTCCATCTGCAAAATCTTTAGCAATTTCTATTGCTGTAGTTCGCTTGTGGATATCAATATTTGAAGGATTATTAAATTGCTGTGGCATCCAAGAATTTGGTATTTGTGATACTAATTCACCAGCTCTTGCAATAGCCCCTTTCATTCCCTTTTCACGAGGGGTAAGTTCAAATTGAGCACCATATACCGCCATCAATCTTCTACGTTCTATACTCATTGATTCTGGCATTACTAAAACAAGTTTGTAGCCCTTTACAGCCGCTACCATAGCTAATCCAATACCCGTATTGCCCGATGTAGGCTCAATGATAGTAGATTCAGGATTTAAAATACCTTTTGCCTCTGCGTCCTCTATCATGGCGAGTGCTATTCTATCTTTTATAGAAGCACCCGGGTTTTGTCGTTCGAGTTTGATATAGACTTCATGGTCTGTACCAAAAAGTTTGTTGATTTTTACATGGGGCGTGTTGCCAATAGTTTCAAGAATGTTGTTTGCTTTCATAGTTTTATTTAGAGTGGGTTAAATTACAAAATTTATGGGTTGCGACATTTCTTTTTGTGTACGAATACGCGCTTCGTGTTTCGCATATACAAGCGAATATGGCGCTACACCTTCGGTGAGCCACACATTACCACCTACGATAGTATCATGACCTATCACTGTGTCACCTCCCAAAATAGTAGAGCCTGCATAGATAGTCACTCTATCTTGAAGTGTGGGATGTCGTTTCTTTCTAGCTACATCTTTAGAAACTTGAAGTGCACCAAGTGTCACGCCTTGATATATTTTTACTTCATCGCCAATCTCGGTAGTTTCGCCAATCACCACGCCAGTGCCATGATCGATAAAAAAGCGTCTGCCTATACAAGCTCCAGGGTGTATATCTATACCTGTTTTGCTATGTGCATACTCTGTGAGAAGCCTAGGTATAAAAGGAATATTTAGTTCATGAATACTATGGGCTATCCTAAATACAGCTACTGCATAAAAACCAGGATAAGCGACTAACACCTCCTCTAACGAAACAGAGGCAGGATCGAAGTCTAAAATAGCCTGAGCGTCATCTTTAAGTTGATCAAAAATTTGACTTAATTTTTCAAAAAACACATTGCTCAATTCATCAATAGGTGATTTAAGATGAAGCGAAAGTGGCAGAAGTAGTTTTTGCCATTGCTTTATTAGTATCTGCTCTTTCAGTTCTGTATATACAGGTGCATTTCGAATCTTCGCTCTAATTGGAAACAAGTAATCTATCACACCATCCACAAAAACCTCAGCATCGTCTATGGCAGGCAAATGCTGCATCAACTTCTCATCAAAGATGGCTATTTTCTTTTGCAAGTGCATATATTCAATATTTTAAAAATAAAAAAACCCTCTCTATACAGAAAGGGTTTTATTATTCAATTAATTAACTCAAATCAATTATCACCCTTTCGTTTCGGAAAGACAACAACAAGCTACGCAACACATTGTTTGTGATAAATTCATAGTTGCAATATGAAACTTATTTTTTTAAAAATGAAAAATTTATTAAAAAACTATTTAGCAAAAAGCCCTATCCATGAGTATCTAGTTTTAAATAACGAAATTGGGCTTTAACAAAACTTTTACTCTTTTGTGACACTTTCTTAGTGGATAACTCGTCTTCTAAAAAAACAGGGCATGATTTTTTCTTTTCTAAATTTGATAACTATACTAATCGTAAATAAGCTACTATGAAAAACCATAAATTCAAATCACTAAAAGTTTTTTGTTCTGATGAGTGGCTCGTAAATCGTACTCGTGAATACCGTTCGGTATTTGACGAAAGTGAGCTCACCTATGTATCAGCAGAGTTTGCTTTTTACAATAAGAGATTCGATGAGCAAAGTTGGGAAACCAATCTCACTTTAAAAGCATTTTCACATCGCGATAATCAAAAAACAGAAATCTGCTCCCAAAGCGAAAAACGAACAATATTGCCATCCGAAAACGTAGTTTATTTCAATAAAGGCTGGGGAATGTCCACCCCTGCTTCATTTTGGAAAGAAGGAGAATATACCTGGGAAGCCTTTGTAGAAGATGAAAGAGTAGGCACTGCACTATTTTTTGTAGAAAATGCCGGTAAAGTAACGCCATCTGAAAACCCCTATTTCGATATTGATTCTATCCGATTTTATGCTGGAGAATTTAATGAGACCATAAAACTCGACAAGGTATATCTAGCCCAAATTTCGAAAAATGAAACACCTTATCTCTATACAGAGCTTCGAGCAACAAATAAACTAGAGAAAGACTGGAATTGCGAAATCGTATTTAACTGGTATAATGCCTCTGGATTGCTAAAAGCGCGTATAGAGCGAATGCGCATAGTCAAATCAAAATCGGAAGAACCCATCATCATTTTTTCGGAGGGATGGGGCAATGACAAGCCTGGCACATGGCGCGATGATAAGTATCGATTAGAAGTGGTATTTATGGATAATATCATCGCTGTAATGCACCTCCCTGCTGGAGAAAAAGCTATCGCAGGAGATATTGATTTTACCGAAGCACCACACACCCAAGAGCAAACATCAGAGCCAGAAGAGCCAAAAATCAATCTTGAACAACTCGTTCAAAAGTTTGACAATCTCGTAGGTTTAGATAATCTACGAACGGAAATTTATGACCATCTCAAATACATTCAATTTTTAAAACTTCGCACTGAAAAAGGCCTGCCCGACAACGACCGCATCAACATCCACTCCGTATTTACAGGCAATCCAGGTACAGGTAAAACTACCGTAGT
The DNA here is from genome assembly GCA_937894725.1 of uncultured Bacteroidota bacterium. GTDB lineage: Bacteria > Bacteroidota > Bacteroidia > Chitinophagales > LD1 > CALAYL01. Next base: position 29,816 of record CALAYL010000098.1, on the reverse strand, counting down.
CAAATTGCTCGGTGGCATTTATCACTCAATGGGCTTGCTCTCAAAAGGGCATGTCAAAGAAGTGGATCGCTCACACTTAATAGGCGAATATATAGGACAAACCGCACCTAAAGTCAAAAAAGCAATCGAAGAAGCCAAGGGCGGCATTCTCTTTATTGACGAGGCATACGCATTGGCACGTGAAGGCGATGACAACAAAGATTTTGGTAAAGAGGCTCTCGAAGTATTGATAAAAGAAATGAGTGATGGTGATCCAGATATTGCCATCATGGTAGCTGGCTATCCTAAAGAAATGGAAGTGTTTTTGAAGTCAAATCCGGGCTTGCGGTCACGCTTTGGCAATTTCTATCATCTCGAAGACTACTCACCTGAAGAATTGCAGGAAATAGTGGCTCGCACCGCAGTAGAAAAGAATGTAACCCTTACAGATGAAGCCAACAAGTATCTTTATGAACAACTCGTAGAGGGTTTCCGTACTCGAGATAAAAGTTTTGGCAATGCACGCTATGCCATAGGATTGCTCAATGAGGCGAAAATGAATATGGGACTTCGTTTGATGAAACATGATGATATAAACGCGCTCACCCAAGAAAATCTTTCGACCATTACGATAGAAGATATCGAAAAGATTTTTGGCGGTAAAGACAAAAAGAAAATTCATCTAAAAATAAATGAAAAACTACTCGCTGATACCATTCAAGAAATAGACAAACTAGAAGGCATCAACAACATCAAAAACGAAGTAAATGAACTCGTCAAACTAGTGCGCTTTTATAATGAAACAGGCAAAGATGTTATGAATCGCTTTTCTCTACACACGGTATTTCTCGGCAATCCGGGCACAGGCAAAACTACCGTAGCGAGACTCTTTGGCAAACTTTTCAAAGCCTTGGGACTACTCGAAAGAGGTCATCTTATTGAACTCGACAAGCAAGGCTTAGTAGCTGGTTTTACAGGGCAAACGGCAATCAAAACAGAGGAGAAAATACAAGAAGCCAAAGGTGGCGTACTTTTTATAGACGAAGCATATAGCCTGATGGATGGCGGTTTTGGCAATGAAGCGATTGAAATCCTTTTGAAAAGAATGGAAGATATGCGAGGCGAAATAGCGGTTATAGCCGCAGGCTATACTGAGCCAATGAAACATTTTTTAGAATCTAATCCAGGCTTGAAATCACGATTTGACCGCACCTATCTTTTTGAAGACTATAACGCTACTGAACTCTACAAAATAGGACTACAAATGCTGGTCGATGAAAAAATGTATCTCGAAGAAGAAGCTGATGTTTTTTTAAGAAATCTCATTAAATCGATGTATGACAATCGGGATAAAAATTTCGGTAATGCCCGTGCAGTTCGCAAATTGATAGGAGAGATCATCCACAAACAACACCTCCGACTTGCATCAATGGACAAAGAAACAAGAACCCCCGATTTGATTGATAAGATTTGCCTAGCAGATGTACAGTTATTGACAAGTGAAGATTTAAGCAAACGAAAAGGTATGGGCTTCAAATTGAACTAGTTTTTGCGTTTGGATTTTATAGATTAGTAAAAAAAAGTCATGGCAGCTGGTGAAGCATTGAGTGTATTTGACATGTTTAAAATCGGAGTGGGGCCATCTAGCTCACATACCCTTGGGCCGTGGAAAGCCGCTTTACATTTTTTGAAAGACAACCCCTTTCTACCTGCAGTCAAAAAAGTCAGCATTGAGTTGTTTGGCTCTCTGGCCAAAACTGGAATTGGCCACGGTACAGATATAGCCGTACAAATGGGACTAGTGGGCGAACAACCCGACCTCTTTGATGTCAAAACATTGCATAAAAAATTAGCCTCCATCCAATCAGCAAACGAATTGCTCCTCGATGGCAAATTCAAAGTCTGCTTCAATCCGAAAATAGATATTGTTTTCAAAAAAGCAGAAACCCTACCCTACCATCCTAATGCATTGAAATTTATCTTTTTTGACAATGAAAAAGAGCTAACCTCTGCGATATACTACAGCGTAGGAGGCGGCTTTATCGTAAAAGATGGAGAAGACGAAACTGCTTGGGCAAAACCCATCACAGTGAAATATGGCAATGTAGATTCAGACGATTTACTTCAAAACTGTATGCGCTCAGGCAATTCAATTTCGGAGATAGTGTTTGAAAATGAAAAAGCGTGGAGAGCAGATGCTGGCACTAGAGCTGGATTGCAGAATATATGGGCAGTAATGGAAGACTGCATCTTCGATGGCTGTCATGCCCATGGCATACTTCCAGGAGGACTACACGTAAAGCGAAGAGCATTCGATATGCACAAAAAACTAATAGGTAGTGCTACTTTCCAAAACAGAAACGAGTGGCGAGAATCCATAAAAAAATCAGGAAACTCATTTCCCCATATTTTAAATTGGGTAAGTTGTTTTGCCTTGTCTGTAAATGAACAAAATGCCGCTTTTGGAAGAGTGGTCACCGCACCTACGAATGGCGCTGCGGGAGTGATACCTGCGGTGATCATGTATCAGCAACTTTATACCACATCAAGTCCGCAAGATATCGAAACTTTTTTAGCCACTGCTGCGCAAATAGGTATGCTGTTTAAGAACGGAGCAACAATATCTGCTGCAATGGGAGGCTGCCAAGCAGAGATAGGCGTATCGTCTGCTATGGCTGCTGCTGGCCTCACGGCCTGTGCAGGCGGCACTCCTAGTCAATGTATGCAAGCCGCAGAAATAGCGATGGAGCACCATCTCGGACTTACTTGTGATCCTATAGGTGGATTGGTACAAATCCCGTGTATTGAACGCAACACTATGGGTGCTATCAAGGCCATCACAGCTGCTAACTTAGCCATGCATGGCGACCCCGAATTTGCTAAAGTTTCGCTCGATGCCGTGATTCAGACTATGTGGGAAACTGCACAGGACATGAACATGAAGTACAAAGAAACTTCCGATGGTGGATTGGCTACAAATATCCCACTTTCTCTGCCTGAGTGTTGATTTTTAATATTTCTAAAAATTACATTTCCGGACTTCACACACAGAAATTCATCAAAAATAGACGTTGACAAGATACTGTGCATTTCCCAATTTGCGACTCGGCTTATTTTATGCAATATTTGTAGAGAAATTATGGCTAGCTATCCACTTTTAAACAAAATACCGTTCGACAAAATCCCCCCGATTTTTCGCAATCTCTTCTTTCTGACAGGGGTAGCCTATGTGGTATGGATGCTTTTTTTAGACGATAATAATATGATAAGCCAATATCGATTGCGCAACGAGCTAAAGGGCATGAACGAAAAGATGGTGTACTATAAAGCAGAGGCGCTAAAAGCCGAGGAAGAATACAATGCATTGATGAATGACCCTGAATATGCTATCCGATTTGCTCGTAAAAAATATTGGATGAAAAAAAGTAATGAGGATGTTTTTGTAGTATTGTCCCCTACAAAAAAATAAGCTATGTCGCCTACTATTCTCACTCTCAGTCCACAACATTTTGCAGACTACGAACTCATCGACTCTGGCGATGGGCTTAAACTCGAACGATTTGGCACAGTCAAAACGATACGACCTGAGCCGCAGGCAGTCTGGAGTCCTTCGCAATCTATTGAAAAATGGGAAAAAGAAGCTGATGTGCGTTTCGTACCTAAAAGCAGCTCATTGGGTGAATGGAAAAAACTGAATCCTAAAACGCCCGACCAATGGAGTATAGCGTATAAGTTTGACGCACTCAAAAACAAAGCCATCAAGCTACGCCTAGGGCTTACTTCGTTTAAGCATGTGGGCGTTTTTCCAGAGCAGGCTGTCAATTGGGAATACATCAGTGAGAGCATCAGCATGATGCCCACCAACAAACCCATCAAGTTTTTAAATCTCTTTGCTTACACAGGAGCGGCATCGCTTGCGGGAAAGGTAGCTGGAGCAGATACTACCCACCTCGATTCTATCAAACAAGTAGTGAATTGGGCGAACGAAAACCAACAACTTTCGGGCCTAAAAGACATTCGCTGGGTGGTAGAAGATGCGCTTAAATTTGTAAAACGCGAAGTAAAAAGAGGCAATACGTATAACGGCATTATCCTCGACCCTCCAGCATACGGTCATGGGCCAAATGGCGAGAAATGGAAACTCGAAGACCAACTCAACGAGATGATGCAAGAAGTGCTAAAGCTACTCGACAAAGAGCATCACTTTTTCATTCTGAATGCTTACTCACTTGGGTTTTCATCTTTGATTTTAAAAAACTTGGTGACTACGCATTTCAAAACTCCATCGGTAGAAATAGGGGAACTCTATTTGCAAGATAGCTTTCAAAAAAGCTTACCGCTAGGCGCTTTTGCCCGATTTAGAAAAACAAAATAACATGACCGCTGAAGTAAACTATGTGAGCGATTTGCGGACTACCTGCCTGCATATCGCATCGGGAAATCAAATCATCACGGATGCCCCTACCGACAATCATGGCAAAGGTGAAGCCTTCTCCCCTACCGACCTTGTAGCCACCTCTCTAGCCGCTTGCATGCTCACGGTGATGGGTATCAAGGCAGAGCAATCTGCTATCTATATCGATGGCACAAAAGCAGAAGTGACCAAAGTGATGTACAGCGAGCCCAGACGCATAGGCGAAATTCATGTACGCGTATTTTTTCCAAAAAATAAATATACTGATAAAGAAAAAAGCATACTCCAACACACCGCTATGACTTGTCCAGTGATTCACTCGCTTCACCCAGATATGGTGAAACACATAGCCTTTGAGTGGTAAAAGATATACTTGACTAGCTGACGTATTTAATACAAGCACATTAACATTTCCAAACTCCCAAAGAGCGCATTTTCAGATTTGAGCGAGTATCTACAGAGATATATTCAAAAATTATTGGGATATAATAGATCCAAATCAACTGAAATCTATACGCATATAAGCACCAAAAGTATTCAACAAATAAAGAGTCCATTTGATGAATTATAAAATTTTCACAAACCCAAAACAAATATTAACTTTAAGAAAGAAATATGATAAAATCATACATATAAACAAGTTGTAGGCAAGGGTGAAAGACGACACAAAAACCATTAAATGGACACACAAATTATCCAAAAGATAAGAAGAAATTCGACAACTTAATACAGGAGTATTTAATCAACAAACAGGAATTAGATATTACCTCCTTCCTCCAAAAACAGCTGACATCCCTAAAATCAATAAAGAGCTGATAAGCACTCTGCCAATCCCTTTTTCGGCATCTTCGCTTTTTCGGGTGTTATGGCAAGCGGTGTTTGTGTAGGTTTGGCAGTTGTAGATATCCGGCATGTAGCTTTCGCCTCTCAACATTTCATTCAACCCAATTTCAATAACTTTCAAAGGTGGAACTCTCATCATTATTTTCGTATCGCTACGAGTATGTCCCTTTTTCCTAACATGACAAATAGGTCATTTTAAGCAAGAGCTATACAAGTATTAATTTGTTTCAAACCAATCCGATTTAAATTTAGTCAAGTACTATTTTTGCTCCGTTGCCTAAAAAGTACTTTTTCATTTATTCACAATAAATAAGTTTAGATATAATCTAAATAACGAGTTAAAAAGCTATATTTGCCAAGTCAAAAGTAAACAACTGAACCCTAAAAACGTTTACAAAAATAGCAAATGGTAGAGCAAGACGACATACTGATAGACCAAATCGAGAGCGATTATAAATACGGATTTGTGACCGATATAGAGCAAGAGTTTGCCGAAAAAGGGCTAAACGAAACTATTGTTCGCTTTATATCTGCTAAAAAAAAGGAACCAGAATGGATGCTCGAGTGGCGACTCAAAGCATATGAGCAATGGAAACAAATGAAAGCTCCCCAATGGCAGAACCTAACCGTACCCGAAATCCAATTTAACGACCTCATATACTACGCAGCCCCTAAAAAGAAGGTACTACTCAACTCCCTAGATGAGGTAGATCCAGAACTTTTGCGTACCTACGAAAAACTAGGCTTACCCAAAGAAGAGCAAAAAATCCTCGCTGGCGTAGCTGTGGACTTTGTTATGGATTCAGAATCTGTTTTTACCACCTTTAAATCATCACTCAAAGAAAAAGGCATTATTTTTTGCTCTATATCTGAGGCGGTACACGACTACCCTGAACTTGTAAAAGAATACATGGGCAAAATAGTACCTGTTCGCGACAATTTTTATGCTGCTCTCAATTCGGCTGTGTTTTCAGACGGCTCATTTGTGTATATCCCTAAAGGCGTTCGTTGCCCTATGGAACTTTCGACCTATTTTAGAATCAATGCGGAAAACACGGGACAGTTTGAACGTACACTTATCATAGCAGACGAAGGCTCATATGTAAGCTACCTAGAGGGATGTACTGCACCAAAGCGCGATGAAAACCAACTTCATGCCGCAGTGGTAGAATTGGTGACATTAAAAAATGCGGAAATCAAATATTCCACTGTACAAAATTGGTATCCTGGCGATAAAGCAGGCAAAGGCGGTATCTATAATTTTGTAACGAAAAGAGGACTTTGCGCTGGCGATAACTCAAAGATAAGCTGGACCCAAGTAGAAACTGGCTCGGCTATCACTTGGAAATATCCCTCGTGCATTCTGAAAGGCGATAATAGTATTGGTGAGTTTTACTCCGTAGCGCTTACCAACAATTTTCAGCAAGCAGATACAGGTACAAAGATGATCCATATTGGCAAAAACACCCGTAGCCGTATTGTGAGCAAGGGTATCAGTGCGGGTAAATCACAAAACTCATATCGCGGACTAGTGCAAATAAATAGTACAGCTGAAAACGCCTATAATTTTTCGCAATGCGATTCGCTTTTGATAGGCGATCGCTGTGGAGCTCATACTTTCCCATATATAGATGTAAAAAATACTACTGGACAAGTAGAACACGAAGCCACGACCTCAAAAATAGGAGAAGACCTGCTTTTTTATTGTAAACAAAGAGGTTTGACAGATGAAGAAGCAGTGAGTATGATTGTAAACGGCTATTGCAAAGAAGTATTTAATCACCTACCGATGGAGTTTGCGGTAGAGGCGCAAAAGCTCTTGGGTGTGAGCTTAGAGGGCAGTGTAGGATAGCAGATACACATTCGATATTCGACTTTTAGATAAAATTAGACCATAGACAAAAGAACATGTTAGAAGTAAAAAACTTAGAAGTAAACATAGGCGAAAAGCAAATCCTCAAGGGATTGAACTTAACTATAAAACCAGGCGAAGTACACGCCATCATGGGGCCAAATGGTACCGGAAAATCGACTTTAGCCTCTGTATTGGCAGGCAAAGAAGAATATGAAGTAACGGGCGGAACGATAGATTTTAAAGGAAAAGATTTGCTCGAACTTTCAGCCGATGAAAGAGCAAGAGAAGGCTTATTCTTAGCCTTTCAATACCCAGTAGAAATACCTGGAGTTACGACTACCAACTTTATGAAAGCTGCCGTAAATGCAAAGCGCAAACACCTTGGCTTGCCTTCATTGGATGCAAAGCAATTCTTGGCAATGATGAATGAGAAAAGAGAACTCGTAGAGCTTGACAAAAGCTACCTCTCTCGTTCTATCAATCAAGGATTTTCGGGTGGTGAAAAAAAGCGTAATGAGATATTTCAAATGGCTATGCTCAGCCCAGATCTTGCCGTGATGGACGAAACTGATTCGGGCTTAGACATAGATGCCCTGCGCATCGTAGCCAATGGCGTAAATCAACTCCGTGATGGTAAAAAATCTTTTTTGGTTATTACCCACTATCAACGATTGCTCGAATACATAATACCTGATTTTGTACATATCATGTACAATGGTAAAATCGTAAAAACTGGTGATAAAACCCTAGCTTTAGAAATGGAGGAAAAAGGATACGATTGGATTAAAGAAGAACTAGCCGCAAACGTATAATCATGTCAGTAGCAGAAACCACGCCCATCACAGACCACATACCTTCCGTTCGTGCCAAAGCGAATCTATTTTTGGAAAGTAACGCATTTCCTAGCAATAGAGATGAAGAATGGCGTTTTACCGCACTTCGCAAATATGTGGGGGGAGAATTAAGTTTCACCCCTATCGAAAACAACACAGCCGTAAATTTACCGCCATTTTATCACCAATGCAAAGGCACCAAAATCGTGTTGCATAATGGGGTATTGGACGAAAAAAACTCAGTGATAGAAGCAGATGGATTTACACTCAACTCGAACCAAAAAGCACTGCTAAAGCTAGATACAGCCATCATTTCACCAAATTATTTTACCGCATTTAATACAGCTCATTTCCAATATGGCTTAACGATTGAAATCACCGGAAATCCAACTTCACCTATCTCTATTTTCCATATTATAGACAACGAAAATACAGTGCTGCCGAGACTATTGATACAAGCAAACAAAAATACAAATACGACTATAAACGAACTTTTTTTCGACAACACTACTGCGGCCAAAGTAGTAACCGTATCGGAAGTATTTGTAGAAAAAAATGCAGCTGTATATTTTAATTCGGTAGTCGTAAACAACCCAAAACTCGCTCTTATCAACACATTGGAGGCACATTGCGAACGAGATGGTCGCTTTTATCATGCCTCGTATATCAGCGAAAGCAGATTTGTACGCAACAACATACACGCTCGACTTGATGATGAAAATAGCTATAGTTCGCTATCTGGATTTTATGGTACACAGGGCGAAAATCTAGCCGACAACCATGTACTCATAGACCATCGCAAACCTAATTGCGAAAGTCATCAGCTTTTTAAGGGCTTGCTGACAGACGAAAGTACTGGCGTATTTAACGGCAAAATAATGGTACACATTGATGCGCAAAAAACAAATGCTTTTCAATCATCTAAAGCCGTGCTGCTCACCGATACCGCTACTATACAGTCTAAACCACAGCTCGAGATTTTTGCAGATGATGTGAAATGTAGCCATGGGGCGGCTATAGGGCAGATGAATAAAAATGAAATTTTTTATTTTAAAGCAAGGGGCATTGACGAAGCCACCGCCAAAGCCATTCTCAATCTCGCTTACACAGCCGAAGTACTTGAAAAGGTAACCGATGAAACACTCCGCTTATTTTTAATGGAGCGACTGAAAGCCGCTAGCGGTATTGAGTATTAGTAAATACAAAAATGCTGCCCTCAAAATAGTTGTTGCTTTTGTTTGCCTTATCTTGTTTTCAAGAGTTCCTTAGCATGTATTAATGCGGCATCGGTATAGTTGTCTCCTCCTATCATCTTGGCGAGTTCGAGTTCACGCTCTTTGCTATTGAGCTGACGGATATTGGTGGCCGTTTTGTTGGCTATTTCTTCTTTGTAAACATAAAAATGCACATGGCCACAGCGAGCTATCTGCGGAAGGTGTGTGATACTAATCAACTGATGCTTATTTGCCAATTTTCGCATGATATCCCCTACTTGTAAAGCCACCTCGCCCGATATGCCTGTGTCTATCTCATCAAAAATGAGGGTAGGTGTATGATCAGCATCGGCCAAAAGACTCTTTATACAAAGCATCAAGCGCGACAACTCCCCTCCCGATGCCACATCCTTCAACGATTTTGGTGGAAAGCCTTTATTGGCTGAAAACATAAATGTAATCTCCGAAAGTCCATTTTCATTGAGTTGTGAAATGTCGATTTGCTTGAGTTCGATTTGGAATGTAGCCGTAGGCATACCCACCTGCTGTAAAAGCAAGGTCACTTTTTGACTCGCCTCAGCTATGCTACTTGCTCTCACTTTATGAAATTTGAGTGCCGTAGTTTTTAGCGATTCTAGCTGTACTGCGCAAGATTTTTCTAGCTTAGCTATGGACAAGGTATCGTGCTCACTTTTTGCAAGTGTATTCTCCAAGTTTTCTTGAATTTCAAGCAGACTTTCCACTGTATCTACTTGATGTTTTTTTTGTAGTTGAAAAATTAAATTTAACCGTTGATTTATTTCATCTAAGCGCTCAGGGTTGGCTTCAGTACTATCTTTTAGCTTGATGGCAGTGCGCGCTATATCCCTCAGTTCTTCTTGGATGACCAGACTACGATCGTAGAGCTCTTTGACAGCAGTATGGGCATTAGTCAAAGGGCGAAGTGTAGTTGCTAATTCACTGACCTGGCGAAGTAGCGACACCTCCGATTCGCCTATGATAAACACCGTTTTATCAAATCCGAGTTGCAGCGATTCTACATTGGCTAACCTATTTTGCTCTTCCTCTAAAGTGACTTGCTCTGCTGGCTGTAGCGCAGCATCGTTGAGTTCTTGGAGTTGAAACTTCAAAAAATCTTCTTCCTTTCGCTGCGATACAGCTGCAGTTTTTAGCATTTCCAAGTCTTTCAATGCCTTTCGATAAGTTCGAAAATCAGCTACATATTTTTTTACATCTTCTTTTAAACTACTATAGGTGTCCAACACATTGAGTTGAAAACCTCGTTCTATCAAATCGAGAGTTTCGTGTTGAGAGTGCCTATTTACGAGCGTTTCGCCCAGTTCTTTGACTTGCTGTAAGGTAGCAGGCGTATCGTTTATAAAAGCACGCGACTTGCCAGTAGGCGCTATTTCTCTACGCAATATCACTTGCGTATCTATATCAAAATCAGAAAGCCACTCTAACGACATTTCCTTTGGAGCAGAAAAGGTGGCTTCTATCACACATTTTTTGGTAGCATCGAGTAGCAGCTTCATATCGGCTCGTTCGCCCAGAACCAACGACAATGCGCCTAACAAAATAGATTTGCCTGCGCCTGTTTCCCCTGTTATCACATTCATACCTGCCTCGAATTTAACTTCGAGCGATTCGATGATGGCGAAATTTTGAATAAAAAGCGATTGCAGCATGTGCCAAAAATAATAAACAAACCATTACGAAATCAAAAATGCTTTCTTATTTTTCGAATATGACAAAACTACTCCCTGTAGCCCACCATAATGCGAACGAGATAGACCAGATTGTAAACCTATCGAAATTGATATGGCATCAGCACTACCCTTCGATTATCACTATCGAACAGATAGCATATATGCTAGAAAAATATCACTCCACCGAAGCTATAAAATCGCAAATCTTAGCCGATCAACACTATTTTCTTATTTCACAATACGATGTAGTGGTAGGCTATACAAGTATTTCTATAAAAGCAGATGAGGCATTTTTGCACAAACTATATGTCAATAAAGACCAGCACCAAAAAGGTGTGGGAGGGGATACCTTAGCAGCCTTAGAACAAAATTTTGAGCAAGTCAAAAAAATCAGGCTTCAGGTTAATAGAAAAAACTTTTCGGCTATCAATTTTTATTTCAAACATGGCTTTAAAATAGAAACCGTTGCCGATTTTGACATCGGCAACGGTTTTTTAATGGAAGATTTTTTGATGGTGAAAACCTTAATGTAGTCCAGCCTCCGAAAGGTATCTTTCCGCTTCGAGCGCAGCCATACAGCCTGTACCCGCAGCGGTGACTGCCTGTCGATAAACTTTATCTTGCAAATCGCCACAGGCAAATACGCCTTTTATATTGGTGCTGGCCGTGCCTGGTACAGTCGTTACATATCCTTGATCATCGGTAGTGATGAAATCTTTAAACACATCAGAGTTCGGTTTATGTCCTATAGCCACAAAAAATCCTTTTACAGGTATTTCTATTTTCTTTGCTGTTTTGATATTAGCAATACGAACAGCATCTACGGTAAACTCTCCTAAAATTTCGTCTGTTTCTGAATTCCAATAGACCTTGATATTGGGGGTATTCAACACTCTTTCCTGCATGATTTTAGAAGCGCGCATTTCGTCTCTACGCACTATCATGTGTACCGTAGTACAAAGTTTTGATAAGTAGATAGCCTCTTCGCAGGCAGTATCGCCCGCTCCCACAATAGCTACTTCTTGATTTTTATAGAAAAATCCATCGCAAACCGCGCAAGCACTCACGCCTGAGCCATTGAGCCGCTTTTCGGAAGGCAAGCCAAGCCACTTTGCTTCAGCTCCTGTAGCCAATATCACTGCATCTGCATGTATCTCGATATTGTCGTCTATCCATACTTTATGAGGGGTAGATGAAAAATCAACTTTGGTAGCCATACCAAAACGAATATCTGTACCAAAACGCTCTGCTTGAAGTTTGAAATCCTCCATCATTTCAGGCCCTAGTATTCCCTTAGGGTAACCTGGATAATTTTCTACATCCGTTGTATTCATGAGCTGACCTCCCTGCTGGAGACCCGTGTACATCAATGGTTTTAAGCCAGCACGTGCGGCATAAATAGCGGCAGTATAACCCGCAGGTCCTGAGCCTATAATTAAACAGTTTACTTTTTCCATGAGCGAAAATTAAGCTTATTTTTAACGATTGAAAAAAAAGGAGTGTTTTGCCCCTTTGAATTTGTTAAAAATTAACGTGTCATGTGGTTTCTAGCGCAAGAATCCGCTCTTTGAGTGGTCAGTAAAGCGCAACTCGAAGTCGATATAAAGTGAATTTTACATCCATTTTTAGCAAATGCCCGCTAACGCAAATTTATTTTCCGAAGGATAGTAATAGTTTTGTCGTCTAATAGAACAAGGTAGGATAAAAGCCAATACTTAGATATTAGATTAGGCAGCTTTCTTGCTTATTTTTTATAAATAGAAAGTTTCATTATAGATCACAGTTCTAGCAATTTCAATTTCATTTTTTTTTTGTAAGTCTATCCTTTTGTTTTCATGAAGACAGATTTTCTGTTCGTCATAATAATAGCTGCTTACAAAGCAAATCAAGTTAAAAACTCTTCAAATTTCCAATAAAAAACGATACAGCCTACTGAATCAATAATGACCAGAAAAAATATGCACATGATAATTAAATATTTTTCAAAACCTCTTGAGACTATACTCCTACTGATATTGACCACTTATTCCTTAAACGCTCAACTCTGTAGTGGTAGTCTGGGTGAGCCAATTGTCAATATCACTTTTGGGTCTGGCGTAGGGAAAGGTCCTGCTTTGGATGCAAACACTACTTCATACATCTATGACGATGCTGGTAAATTAGAAGAGGGCTACTACACCATTGCGAGCAATACTACGGGTTTAAGAGATAACGCATGGCATGCAACCGCAGACCATACGGGCAATACTAACGGCTATATGATGATTGTGAATAGTTCGTTTGGAGCTGGCGTGTTTTATACCAAAACAGTTACTAATTTATGCCCAAACACCACTTATGAGTTTTCTGCATGGCTCATGAATACGATGAATTTCGAATCTCAAGATCCTAACGTTACCTTTACCATAAGTACAACTAGTGGGACACTGCTGGGCACCTCTAGCACAGGCGACTTGGATGTTACCTCATCGCCAGTTTGGAAACAATGTGGCTTTTATTTCAATACGGGTACATATACAACCGTTGTTTTAAAAATTATAAATAATGCTCCGGGGGCTATACCAGGAAACAATTTGGCCTTAGATGATATTACATTTCGCCCTTGTGGTCCAGACTTAAACGCCCTTATCAACGGCACAAATACGATTACAGTTTGCGAAGGTATAACGACCACTGTTGAGCTAAAAGCTAATGTTTCTAGCGGCTACACTAACCCGCAATATCAATGGCAAATAGACACAGGAGCTGGGTGGCAAAATATTAATAACGCTACTTCCATTATTTCAAATGTGTTAGTTGCCACTCCACATTTCGGCACCCTTTACAAATATCATATCATCGTGGGAGAGGGTTCCACCTCCTTAACTTGTGGCGTGACTTCAAACACGGTAACTTTGAATGTGGAAGCTATACCAGTAGCCAATTTCACATTATCTAATATTCCTTGTATAACTCATGCTGTTGAATTTTCTAATACGACTACCTCCGCAAATAGAATGTTTTATCAATGGGACTTTGGCGATGGAAATACGAGCAATAGTAAATCACCAACGCATGTCTATACAGATACGGGGACCTTTTACGTATCACTGATGGTCACTTCAAAAAACAACTGTACAGACACTATGGATACACCCATGGCAGTAAAGGTTTATACTATTCCTCATGCTAAATTTACAGTCACACCCATTGACACGACTATCTTTGTGCCTAATGTATGGCTTACTAACTTAAGCACAGGAGGTACTTCCTGCAAAATCTATTGGGCAGACGACACCGAATCTGACTGCTCAAAGCGCACACATACTTATCTAAAAGCTGGGGCTTATAATATCATGCAAGTAGTTACTAATGACTATGGCTGTACGGATACTGCCTATTTTTCTATTGTCAAAAAACCTGAGTATCTCATTTATATTCCCAATGCTTTTTCGCCTAATGGGGATGGTATCAATGATGTATTTAAGCCTGGATATGTAGGGGTATCTTCTTATACCATTCAGATTTTTAACCGATGGGGTGAAAAAGTGTTTGAATCCATAGACATAGAAAATGGGTGGGACGGTCAATACAAAGCGGAACAACTAGACCCCGGTATATTTGTATATCAGATTGTATTTCGTGATGACAAATATTTGGAATGGCATAAATTTCATGGGTCAATAACGCTCATCCGTTGACAAAAAGAAATCTTGAGAAATAAAAATACCGTGTGTTTTCTCATCCATCTCGCACCCCTCTAAACCTCCTTCATAAAACAAGGTAGATTATGCTCATATTTTACTAAACAAACCCACACACAAATTTTGCGCTAGTCAAAGAATTGGCTATCATCACTGAGTATGATTTAATAGAAGCGATGGCTTAGTAGGGTATAGTTTCTGTTATCAAACAACCAATTCTATTTTGCCCTGAATCTAAATCAGTGATTTTGGATGAACTTCTTAAAGTACTCTCTATAGCTTCATAAAAACTCGCCATAATGATGTTTAAGAGCGAAACATTACTGCCAAATTCACGTAGTACCTTTAGTAAACTTGACATAAGCTCAATTAGATTTTAAGTTTGTTTACTACAATTTATTTAGCGAGTAGCTGTGCTGCTGTCTTATACGAATTTTATTTTTGTAACTAAATTTGCTACGTACATAAAAAATTAATCGCAAAAATAAAATTCTTTTAATATTGCACTACAGTTTTAAACAAAATAGTTACAATTATGAAAAAAAGTTCACTTTCCCTTCTCTTATCCTTCATCCTTTTTTTATTCAGCTTTAGCTCTTTTGCTCAAGAAAATGAAGGCAACAACAATCCGAAATTTCGCATTGGTATTACAAACGGCTCGTTTATACCCGAGATAACGAACGTTAGCCAGTTCAAACCATCCACATCTGAATTGTTTGATGGCAAGTATTTTTGCCTGATTCAGTTTTACGCTATACCTACCGAAGAGCAACGAAAATTATGGATATCACAAGGACTTACCATAACGGATTATTTACCTGGAAACGTCTATTTTGCTGTAGTAAAATCTAGTTTTCAATGGTCGAATATAAAGAGCAATGTGCGATCCATTCTTCCTGTAGATAAGCGTTTCAAATTGGAAACAGAATTATACATGGGAGGTATTCCTAAACACGCACTAAAGGGTGGAAAAATGGCTCACATGGTATTGAGCTACTACAATACGTTAACCCCAACATCGGTACTCACTGATTTACAAATGCATGGGATAGAAGTCCAAAATCATCGTGATTATTCAAGACAGCTGGATGTAACCTTTGACCCTGCTAGGCTTGATGAAGTGGCCGCTTTACCCTACATACAATTTATAGGGGCGCAATTAGGTGAGCGACAATTGGAGGCTAGTAATCTTTCGCATCGCAACACAACCGACCGAAGTAACTACATCAATACTGGATTTGGCGGTATCACCTATAATGGCACAGGTGTAGTGGTAGATGTAGGAGAGGGTGGAACAGTTGAGAACACACTTGATTTTAAAGGTCGTTTTACCGAATTAACTACTGGCGGTTTCTCTAGCCACAAAGAGGGATGTTTGGAAAACGCAGCTGGAGCAGGAAATATCGACCCTCAAATGAGAAGTCACGCTTGGGGTGCCACATTGATCAGTACAGACAACGAAAACTACCCAAATCTCATCACTACTCAAAACGCACGATATTTTAACCACTCTTATGGATATGGCATTCAAGGTGGATACAACTCATCTGCCAGAGATCACGATTTACGTGTGGTTTCCTACCCTAATCATGTGGTGAGTTATTCATCAGGAAACACAGGTGAAGACACAGGTTACGCTCCATACAATGGTTTTGGTGGTTGGGGAAACATAACAGGAAGTATGAAACACAACAAAAATCACATGGTAGTAGCCAATCTTGCTCCAAATGATGATATTATTGTTTGGGGTTGTCATGGACCAGCATCAGACGGAAGGCTTTTACCTCATATTATTGTAGAAGGTTCCGAAGGCACTTCATTTGCCTCACCAAAAGCTGTTGGATTGTTTGCAGAATTGGAACAAGCGTATAAAGCTAGTCACGCTGGAGCTGAATCGCCAGGCTCTTTGATGCGAGCAATAGTGTTTAATACAGCAGACGACATGTACAACCCAGGCCCTGACTTTAAAAGCGGCTATGGAAGACCGAATGCCCGCAGAGCACTAAACGTAATACTCAATAATCAGTTTATATCTGGAACCATATCAAATGGCAACACCAATACACATACTATTGCTGTACCAGCAGGTACAAAACAAATTAGAGCTATGCTGGTTTGGCCAGACGTAGCTGCAGCGGTCAATGCCAGTCCTGTGTTAGTAAACAATTTGAACTTCAAAGCCATCAATCCATCTAGCACAGCCTATGATCCTTGGGTGCTAGATCCTACACCTAATGTAAGCAATCTTACCGCAAATGCAACCCGACAGATTGACAATTTGAATACCATCGAACAAGTGACAGTAGATAATCCAGATGCGGGAACTTGGACGCTTCAAGTGAATGGTTTCAATGTGCCATCTGGCCCACAAGCTTATTATATTTCATACGAATTTATAGGCGATGATCTCAGCATGGCGTATCCATTAGCCGATGAGAAATTTATATCTGGAGACAACTATAATATAAGATGGGATAGCTATATCGGTACTGGTACATTTACACTTGATTATCAAATCGATGGTGGAAGTTGGGTAAATATAGCTCATAGTATAAACTCAGATGACAGATCATATCTATGGACAGCCCCATTCATGTCTGGTATTCATACCATCAAGTTTAGGGTAAAAAGAGATGCGCTAACTTCAGAAAGTGGAACGAATTATTTCGGACAAGTGCCAGCTAATTTTAGAGTTTCAAAAGTATGCACTGATACAGTAACTCTGAGTTGGAGCGCACTAGGAGGGGCTACATCTTATAAGGTTTACCGACTAGGTACGAAGTACATGAGTGAAGTAACTACTAATATCACTTTTTCAGGAAATTCGGCAGTTTTAACTGGGCAAAGCACTTCGGGAAGTGAGTACTACGCAGTGAGCGCAGTCACAGGCACATTTGAAGGGCAACGCAGCATAGCCATTGAAAAAGTTCCTGGCGATCTTTATTGCACTTCTACTCTTTGGGCTGGTACTATTTCTACAGATTGGTTTACTCCAGGCAACTGGTCAACGGGTATTTTACCTACTTGTACCGATAATGTAGTGATATCCGCTACAGCTCCATTCCAGCCTTTCATTGGCGGAAATGGTGCAGCCTGTGGCAATATCACTATTGAATCAGGAGCTACTTTATCAATGAGCGGAACTACAGGCTACAGCCTATCGGTCTGTGGTGATTGGATTAACAATGGAACGTTTAATCGAGGTATTGATACCGTAGATTTTGTTGGAACTAATTCTATTCAGGAAATAAAAGGCTCTTCAACTACCGCTTTTTATGTGTTGAAAGTGACCAAAGGAGACATTAATCGCTTGCTCGAAGTTACTGCAAATATTACCTTACACGCAGCGTCAAATCCACTGGTACTTATGAGTGGAACATTTGAGCTTTCTAGCAATTCAACTATCACACCATTTACCAATTCATCAGGAGCAAATTTATCTTCAGATAAAGGTATTTGGAACAACGGAGGAACTATTAATTATGGAAATATAAGCTGGTACAATAATGGGGGCTTACTCAAAATTTCGGGAGGTACCATTAATTCGGGAATCAATACAAATAACCATATCACTTATCTAAACGGAGGCAAATTTATAATTGAAGGAGGTGCGCTAAATGTTGCTGGTGCTATTATACCCAACAGCGGTACATCTTCAGGCTCATATACTCAATATGGAGGAAACGTAACTGTTTGTAAATTGGGCTCTACAAGTACTTTGCGAGGGGCTTTCGAAATCAACTCAGGTGCTCCATTTACCTGGAGTGGCGGTAGCATCATCATCAACAAAGCTACCTCAAATACTACTGCCGATTATATCAATTCATCTACCGCTAGCAGTGTCTTAGGAGGTACATTACAAATCGGAACTGCCAGCACAACAGCAGGGCAGAACATCAGAATAAACAGCTCAGTACCTATCTTCGATTTATTGATAAACAGCACCAATAGCCCTACGGCTACACTTGTTACCAATGGCTTAACAGTAAAAAATGATGTTACTATTTCTGGAGGCACATTCAATGCCAACAATTTAGATGTTTCTGTGGGTGGAAATTGGAGCAATAGTGGCACTTTTACTCCAGGCACAGCTACCGTTACCTTCAGTGGAGCTGCTACACAAAGCATTTTAGGTACATCGGCTACTGCATTCTCCGGATTAACATTAAACAATAGTCTAGGATTAACGCTCGCCAATGCTGTAAACACGCAAGTGAATGGTGTGCTCACCTTAACTTCAGGTGTCATTACCTCAAACGCCAACGTACTTGTACTAGGTACATCAGGTTCTGTTTCTCGAACATCAGGTCACATTTTTGGCAATTTACAGAAAGCCTTTAGCGGTGCGGCACTCAGCAAAACCTTTGAAGTAGGTGATGCAGCAACTTCAAATTACACTCCAGTCAGCTTAAATTTCGGTGCCATTTCGGGAGCTGGAAATGTAATTGCTTCTACCCAAACGGGAGACCACGCATCTATTGGCTCATCTACACTTAACGGAGCAAAAAGCGTGAACAGAGTTTGGCACTTACAAAACAGTGGAGTTGTTTTCACTAATTACGATGTTGTTTGCAACTTCTTGAGTGCAGATAAGGACGCAGGAGTAAACACGGCTAACCTAGAAGGTGCTGTCTTTTCAGGAGGTAGTTGGACTTATCCAACTCCAGGAAGCAGAACGGCTACATCTACACAATTATTGGCAGCCACCGTACTTGGCGATATTCAGTTAGCTATGAATTGCAAAGATAGTGTGGCAAAGCACACGGTATCTGAATGTACTAGCTACACCTGGCCCGTAAACGGAAGCACTTACAATTCTTCAGGAATATATGTGCAAACAAACACATCGCCTAAAGGCTGCACTATTACCGATTCATTGTTCTTAACTATCAAAACAGCTACATCGCACAATATTACACAATCAGCATGTGCATCATACACCCTAAACGGAACAACCTATACAGCATCTGGCACCCACACGCAGACCCTAACAAATGCAGCTGGATGCGACAGTACCATCACGTTAAATCTCACGATTAAAAACACCAGTGCTACATCTTTAACTGAAACAGCATGTGGTTCGTACTCTTTTGCTGGCAATACCCTTACAGCTTCGGGTATTTATCGAGACACCTTGTTGAATAATGCAGGCTGCGATTCGGTAATTACACTAAATCTTACCATCAATAGCAGTTGTGCTTCTACCTGGACAGGTGCTATTAATACCAACTGGAGCGATGCAGGCAATTGGTCGCCAGCTCTAGTGCCGAATAATTGTGCAACAAATGTTATTATTCCTTCGGGCACTACTAACCCACTTGTACTAGATATGAATGCACAAATTGGCGACTTAACCATTGCCGATGGGGTGACAGTAGGTCTCACTACTTTCAACTTAAATTTGTGTGGCAATTGGATCGCTGGATCAGGTGCAAATGCTATAGTAACTGGCACAGGTAATGTTGTTTTATCGGGTGGAACGGCACATACTATCAGTGGCAATACCACTTTCGACATACTTACATTAAATGACGCTTCTGGAGCTACTCTTGCTGCTGGATCTAATGTAAACATCAACAACCGCTTGAATCTACAAAGTGGTGCTTTCAATACTACTACTGGAACAATGCAATTCTTAAGCACTTCTGATTCCCATTGTGCCACTATTGACCATTTCAGCGCGGGTTATACGGGTTCTATTGTAGGCACAGTTCAGACCAATCGTTTTGTGCCAATAAGCGGCAGCAATCAGCATTACATCAGCTCACCTATAAATAACCTGCCTCTCAGCCAATGGAATGCTTCAGGCACAGCTGGTGCTGTAATCCCTACAGCAAATTGTGATGAAACTACCCTACAATCGGGAAGTCCTTATGGCACAGTATTTAGCTACAATGAAGCTAATGGCGCTGCTTGTTCTATTGGCGGGTGGGAAGTCAAAACTGGAGGAACAGCCGAAAATAGTCGCGGATACTCTGTTTACAGAACAGGCGGAGCAGCTTATACATTAAATGGAACGGCTAATCTAGCCGCAAGTTATACACTAAGTGGCAATACCAATAGCAACTGGACAAATGCAACCTTACAAGGTAGAACACAAAACTCAGGTTGGACTTTAGCTGGAAATCCTTTCTTAGCTAACATCAACTCGCTCAGCCTTAGTTCGGACAACGTAGCCGCTGGCTTTGATGCGCAGTTGCAAGTTTGGCAAAGCTCGGGAGCTTATTCCGGAACATACTTACCTGCCGGAGTGCTTGGCGCACCTATCAGTGTCATAGCTCCACATCAGGCATTTATGGCTCACAAAACTTCGGCTGGAGGTACAGCAGATTTTACCGTAGGCAAAACAACACTTACCAATACCGCTTCTACTTTCTACAAAATGCCTGAAATGATGCTAAAAATGGAGGTTAGTGGCAATGGCTTCAAAGACATCACAGTCATCAATTTCAATGCTAGTGCTACCACTAATTTTGATGTACTATACGATGCCAATAAACTAGAAAGTGCATTGGGGCAGCCCACTTTGGCTTCGCTACTCACGGGAGGAGAAATGCTTTCGGTAAACGCCCTACCATCTATGCAGCATCAAACCGATGTTCCTTTATTCTTTAAATCTGGACAAAACGGAAACTTTAGCTTTAGCTATGATTTGAGCTTATTAGACCCAACAGTAATGGTGGCTTTAGAAGACAAAAAAACAGCAGGAGCATGGATAGATTTGCGCAGCACACCTACCTATACTTTTGCCGCTAGTACTACTGATAATCGCCATCGCTTCGTTTTGCATTTTAGCCCAGCTATGGAAAAACAAACCAAAGATGCTGTATGTAGCACCAAAGGTGAATTGCAATTAACGCAGGAAGGTTTTAGCAGCTGGAATGCAGCAGTGAAAAATAGTGCTAATGTGGTGGTTTGGACTGGTACTGTAACCGCAGGAAACATCGCAAAAATTAGCCTTCCAGCCGATTTGTACCAACTTTCATTGACCACCAATTCAGGATATTTAGTGAATGAATCTTTCCAAATCAATGCTACTTCATCTGCTGTTGCAGCTGCCTTTACTGTAGCAAATACAACGACTATACTTCAACCTCTTACCTTTACTAATCAATCTACTGGAAACGCGTTGAGTTATCATTGGAACTTTGGTGATGGCACAAACAGTGTATTGGAAAATCCAAACCATAGCTTTGCAAATGCAGGCACATATACTGTACTTTTGACCGTAACTAATGCGGATGGATGCGAATCGAAATACACACAAACTATTACCGTAGCTGCACCAAATGGCATTATGCTTAATGGTAAATCAAAAGAGATAATCGCTTCTGTAAAACAAGGCAATATACTTCAAATCACCTTCAACGGATATGCAGGAGAAATAGCCGCTATTCAAGCATACAACTTGATAGGTCAAGAGCTAGTAAACGTGAAACACAATACCAGTGCTACGTTTATAAAGAACTTTGAAAATATGGAAGCCGCATACCTTATTATTCGTATCAACATCAACGGACAAACAACCAGCAAAAAGGTTTTTGTTTCAAATCAATAGTGCAAGATTTCAATAGCTAACAACGCAACATACTGTGTTGTTAGCTATTCGTTTTTCGAGTGGTTTTTCGAAGCGCAACTTGAAGTAGAAATTAACTGGATTTAAAATCTAGTTTTTGTTGTAGTTTGACATACTCTTATGCCGTTGTTGGTGTTTAGCGCAGTGTCACCTACAACTCCAATGCCACAACTTTGCTTTTAAACAAGATAGCACAAGAATCCTCTCTACTAAAGTGACATCCTAAATCTTCTACGACCCCTTAGTTCCTCTTACCGCTTTTTCTATTTCATCCCATTGCTCAGGAGTGACTACATCTAGCATACTAAACTCCCCTGCTCCCTTTAGCCATTCTCCGCCATCTATGGTCACTACTTCGCCATTCATGTAGGCAGAGTAGTCAGATACCAGATAAGCCGCCAGATTGGCAAGTTCTTGATGCTCTCCTACACGTGCTAGTGGTACTTGCTTCGCCATATCTATCATAGCCGACAAATCGCCCGGCACCAGCCTATCCCATGCGCCTTTGGTAGGAAATGGGCCCGGAGCAATAGCATTCATACGAATACCATATTTTGCCCACTCTACTGCCAGCGAGCGTGTCATGGCGAGTACGCCTGCTTTGGCGGTAGCTGAAGGCACTACAAATGGAGAGCCTGTCCATGCATAAGTAGTCACTATGTTCAACACCGTTTTATTCGTTTCTTTTTTCGCAATCCAATACTTACCCATAGCCAAAGTGCAATTAACCGAACCTTCTAGTACGATCCCAATAATCGATTTGAAAGCTCCTGCAGATAAACGCTCGGTAGGCGATATAAAATTGCCGGCAGCATTGTTGAGTAAAACATCTACCGAACCAAATGTGTCTATAGCTTTTGCAATCATAGCCTCCACTTCATGATACAAACGAACATCACATTGAACAGCTAAGCATTTTGAGCCAGTATCTGCCTCCAATTCTTTCGCTGTTTTTTCGAGTACGTCAAGCTTTCGGCTACTGATTATGCAGTTAGCACCCAGCTCCATAAAGTATTTTGTCATGGCTTTGCCCAATCCTGTACCTCCGCCTGTGATAATGATTGTTTTTCCTTTTAATGTGCCCTCTTTGAGCATGCCTTCTGTGTATTTCATAGTTTGATTTTTATGATTGTTTAATATTGTCCAGTTTGTAACAAAACGAGTGTACACGCTTCGAGTGCTTCAATCCCATTTTGTGCTAACATTTTTTGGAAAGAATCGTTCTCTGTGCCAGGATTAAAAATAACTCGCTTGGGTTTTAACGCTAATATAGCGTCTTGATATTCGCTTTGAATCTGCGGATTTATATAAAGCGTAACCGTGTCAAACACGCCACTAGTGGGAAAGGTAGTCTCGAATGGCACATCGGCTACTTGCCCCTTTTTAATGCCAAATGCTTGTACGGGCTGCTGTTGGTTGCGCAACATGTTGATCGCTTTAAATGAATACCGTGCTGGATTTTCTGATGCACCGATGACGAGGGTGGGTTTGCTTTTCATAAAATAGTTTAACGAGATGTAACTTTAATGTATCGTGTCCGTTAAATATAAATAAAGCTTTTAATTATGCTAACATCAAATATGGCTAACGCCCCGCTTATTGAAAAAGAAGAAGTAAATGGATATGACTTTCAGCCTGCCGAAATTATTCCTTTTGAAACAGAAAATATTCGCAAAAGCCTGTTTGATGCTATGATGTTGGGCAACTCGCATCACCACAAAGTGCATGTAGCGTTTAATACATCCGATGGCCAAAAACAAGTCTATACGACTGTTTGGGCTACTACAGATAATTATATTATTCTCAAAGGTGGACGATATATCCCTATAAGTTCGATAGCTAAAGTATCGTTAGACTAGCATCAAAAGTGGTGCTTCTAAGTATTTTTTCACCGATTGAAGAAACTTAGCTCCTACCGCTCCATCGACTACCCTGTGGTCTGAAGATAGTGTCACTTTCATTACATTTCCTACTACGATATTGCCGTCTTTTACCACTGGTTCTTGCTGTATTGCACCTACAGCTAGGATACAAGCATTCGGCTGATTGATGATGGCCGTAAAGTTATCTATCCCAAACATACCTAAATTTGAAATAGTAAATGTACTCCCCTCCATTTCTGGTGGAGTCAACTTTTTAGTAGTAGCTTTTTGAGCCAACGATTTAGCTTCTTCTGATAGCGCGGTGATAGATTTTTGATCAGCAAAGCGAATCACGGGCACTACCAATCCCTCCTCTACAGCTACAGCCATACCCAAGTGTATATGCTGATATTGACGAACTTTATCGCCCAACCAAGAGGTATTTACCCCAAGATTTTCCTTGATAGAAAGTGCAACGGCTTTCAATACTAAATCATTAAATGAAACTTTGGTTGGCAAAGCTGTATTGAGGTCGGTACGCAAAGCAACTGCTTTATCCATACTGATACTCATGCTGAGATAAAAATGTGGTGCCGTAAACTTACTTTCCCCCAAACGCTTAGCGATGGTTTTGCGCATTTGTGATACCGCAACTTCGGTAAATGATTCTTTACCTACCACGGTTGATGTGGTTGATTTTGGAACGTTTGATAATTGTTCTAAATCGCGTTTTACGATACGACCATCTTCGCCAGAACCTTTGATATCATTTAGGTCAATGCCCTTTTCTTTAGCTATTGATTTTGCCAATGGAGAAATTTTCAATCGGCTATCACTTGACGAAACTGAAGAATTTGCCACAACAGCCGCTTGCACTACAGGAGCAGATACTTCCACCTTCTCAACGTCTGTTTTAGTTTCAGTAGTAGGTGCATTTTCTGTAAGTAGCGATTTGAAATCTTCTCCCTTTTTGCCTATGATAGCAATGAGTGCGCCTATGGCTAGTGAATCGCCTTTTTGGGCAGCTACGTGGAGAATTTCTCCTTTGTAATACGACTCCATGGGCAAGGTAGCTTTGTCAGTTTCAACATCGGCAATAGTATCGCCCGTTTTGATTTGATCACCCACTTTAATATAAAGTTCAGCGATAAAACCTTCGTCCATTGTATCGGTCATCCTACCGAGTCTGATTGCCTCTGCCATTGTGTTTTCTTTTAAGCTTAAAACAAATTTAAAAATACATCTTTAAAAAGAGGTAAGTTTTATTGGCTATTGGAAAATAGCCAATAAATAAAAAAATAATCCTTCCTAATATTCCGCAAGCAACTGAACACATCAGATGAACCCAAATGCGGATGTATCCATGGTTTGACCTTTGATTAAAACGGCAAATCGTCCTGAACTTCCGTATTTGCGTTTACTTGTGGTGCTGCTGGAGCGGTAGGTTGTGAATAGTTGCCCGATGTTGGTTGTTGTTGACTACTGCCACCTGCACCTAGTGTATCTACTTTCCAAGCTTTCACATCGGTGTACCAACGGCCATTATACTCACGGCTTTCGATGTCATATGAAAATTCGAGTTCAGTACCTACTTGAAGTTGTTGCTCATTGATTCTATCGCCCCATATAGCGATACAAACTTTTTTAGGGTATTGCCCTTCTGTTTCAATGATTACATCTTGCTTGCGCCATTGACCATTTTTGCCTTCACCTGTTTGCAATGGCAACACTTGTATTAATTTTCCTTTGAGTGTCATGTTATTGTTATTTTATGGTTAGAAATTTCGATTTTTAGTTACCCAATTTGTGATATAATTAACGATTTCGGTAGTAGGGGTGCCAGGGGCAAAAAGCTCGCCACAGCCTGCTTCTTTGAGAAGTTTCATATCGTCTGCGGGTATGATGCCTCCTCCAGTCAGTAATACATCGGTCATTTTATTTTCCTTCATTAAGGAAAGCAAACGAGGAAAAACCGTATTGTGTGCTCCACTCAAAATACTTACGCCTATGGCATCTACATCTTCTTGAAGTGCAGTATTCACGACCATTTCGGGAGTTTGACGAAGACCAGTATAGATGACCTCCATACCCGCATCTTTCAGTGAGGTAGCTATCACTTTAGCACCACGGTCATGTCCGTCTAGTCCTACTTTTGCCACTAAAATCCGAATGGGTCGGTTCATCTTGATTGGTTCTTTAATCCACAAAAATAAAAAACCCTCTCAAAAAGAGAGGGTTTAAATAAAATAGCAGCTTTTAATTAATAATCATCATCGAAATTATCTTCATCAAATTCATCGAAATCGTCCTTGCCGAAGTCATCAAAATCATCATCATCAAAATCTTTTGACTTTCCTCCGCCTTTGCCAGACTTCTTGGTTTCAATCATATCTTGAAATTCTTCAAAATCTTCAAGATCGTCTTCAGATGGCTCTACTTCAGCCTCATCATCTCCGAATGAGTCATCATCTAGGTCTAGATCATCCTCTAGTTCTTCATTGTCATCAATGTCTGGTTCTTCTTGCTCATCTTTTCGCTTGCGTGGCATAAGGGTTTATTTTAGGTTGGGTTAATACTTATTTTGTACGAGTGCAAAAGAAAAAAGTTTATTGATATTCTAAAAAAAATATCGCTTTATTTTCTTTTACAAAATTACGCTACTGTTTCGAAATATGCAAATGATTTTTTTAATCGTGCTACACTTCGTTCTTTGCCAAGTAGCTGCAACATGTCATATACAGGTGGACCTTGCATGGTTCCAGCTAGTGCTATTCGCAAAAGCGGCATCACTTCGCCTGTTTTCAATCCATTATCTATGGCGAAAGTTTTTACCAAAGCTTCCAAGTTTACTGAATCAAAGGTGCTCACTTCCTTCATTTTATCTGCAATAGCAGCGATTTTTTCACGCACAGGCGATTGATATTTTTTACGAATAGTATCTTGATCATACTCTTTTATATCTTCAAAGAAGTAATACCCAATAGTAGCGAAATCGCTCATAAATACGGCCCTGTCTTTCATCAATCGGCAATATTCGGTTACATAGTTTTTATCAAAATCGTATCCAGCCGCTACGAGCAATGGCATCACCTGATCTGCCAAATCTGCATCAGGTATGTGTTTGATGTATTGTTGATTAAACCATTTTGCCTTTTCAAAATCGAAACGCGCTCCTGCTTTATGTACTTTTTCGAGCGAGAAATAGCCTACCATTTCCTCTTTTGACATGATTTCAATATCGCCTCCAGGATTCCATCCTAGCAATGAAATAAAGTTGATAAATGCCTCTGGCAAATAGCCTCTCTCTTTATACCCCGTAGAAACCTCACCTGTTTCGGGATCTTGCCAAGTGAGTGGAAATGAAGGAAATCCTAATCTATCGCCATCGCGTTTGCTCAACTTTCCATTACCATCAGGTTTCAAAATCAATGATAAGTGCGCAAAGGCAGGCATTTCATTTTCCCAACCAAAAGCACGGTACAGCAGCACGTGTAGTGGCGCAGAACTCAGCCACTCCTCTCCTCTGATCACATGCGATATTTTCATTAAATAATCATCTACTACATTGGCTAAGTGATACGTTGGCATCCCGTCATTTTTCATCAACACTTTATCATCTAGCTGAGCTGTATTGAAGCTCACCCATTGACGAATCACATCATGAAACTTGACTTCTTCATTTCTAGGCATCTTGAAACGAATCACATAACCATCACCATTGGCTATTCTACTTGCTACTTCATCTGCCGGGAGCGAAATAGAATTTTTCATATATTGCCTCGAAATCGAGTTGTATTGAGGGTTTGGAACTCCTTGCGCTTTCATGTTTTCGCGCATTTGCTCTAGCTCCTCGGGGGTATCGAAGGCTATATAGGCATGACCCGCTTCGAGTAATTGATCCGCATACTGTTTATACATGTCTTTACGCTCACTTTGTCTGTATGGTGCGTATGGCCCATCGCCAAAACCTATGCCCTCATTGGGTTCTATACCACACCACTTGAGCGAATCAATGATATACTGCTCTGCCCCAGGCACAAAGCGATTTTGATCTGTATCTTCGATACGCAATATAAAGTCACCGCCTAGCTTCTTTGCCAATAAATAGTTATAAAGGGCGGTGCGCACACCGCCCATGTGTTGTGGCCCAGTAGGACTTGGGGCATATCTGACACGTACTTTTCGTTCCATAGCTGATTAAAATGTGGGTCGAAATTAATTTTAAATACCAAAACTTTAGTGCTTTTTTGATTTAAGTAGGGGTAAATTTTGATTTATTACTACTTTTGACCTACTACACATGAGTCTAAAAAACACCATTGCACGCCAATTTATTGTATCGCCTGCCCTTTGGCTCAGAAAGCTTTACCCATCGGCAATCTGGTCCAAATCCTCTAGTGAAAACACCCTATATCTTACATTTGATGATGGCCCTACGCCTATCATCACCGAATTTGTGCTTGATACGCTAGCACTATATAATGCCAAGGCTACGTTTTTTTGTATCGGGAAAAATGCGCTAGAGCATCCGGCTATTTTGAAAAAAGCAAAAGCTGCGGGACATAGCATCGGCAATCATACACAGCATCATCTCAATGGCTGGAAAACGGATAACAAACTTTATTTTGATGAAGTAAACAATTGCAACCAAACGATAAAAGATATCACTGGGGAGTATCCCAAGCTTTTCAGACCACCTTATGGCAAGACAACACACTCGCAATACCGACTTTTGAGCAAAGCATACCATCTCGTTTTTTGGGATGTGCTGAGTATGGATTATGATGTAAATATAGCTCCAGAAAAAGTATTATCAAATGTACTTGACTATGCCCAAAATGGCTCAGTGGTTGTGTTTCACGATAGTGCTAAAGCCAGTAGTACGTTGCAATATGTATTACCGAAAGTATTAGCTCATTTCTGCCAAAAGGGGTTTACCTTTGCAGCACTTTAAATAACCTATCATGCACCTCATAGATACACACGCTCATTTGTACAGCGAAGAATTTGAACAAGATATAGCGACTATTGTGGATAGGGCTTCTCGGCAAAATGTAAAGCAAATCTATTTGCCTGCAATTGATAGCCTATCTCATGAAAAACTCATCGCCCTCTCTGACCAATACCCTGATATGATGCGCCCTATGATGGGGCTTCATCCTTGCAGCGTGACCGAAAATTCACAAACAGAATTAGACATGGCTCATGCGCATTTACAAAACCGAAAAGATTGGGTAGCCGTGGGTGAAATAGGCCTTGATTTTTATTGGGACACCACTTATAAAACACAACAGATAGCTGCTTTCAGAACACAAATAGAATGGGCTATTGAATCTAATTTACCTATCGTAATCCACAGTAGAAAATCGACTTATGAATGTATTGATATTTTGAAAGACTATAAAGGCAAATTGAGGGGTATTTTTCATTGCTTTAGCGGCTCGATAGAGGAAGCGAAGGAAGTG
This sequence comes from uncultured Bacteroidota bacterium, assembly GCA_937894725.1. Lineage (GTDB taxonomy): Bacteria > Bacteroidota > Bacteroidia > Chitinophagales > LD1 > CALAYL01. Next base: position 383 of record CALAYL010000098.1, on the reverse strand, counting down.
GTAAAATTAGATTTTTTGCTCGGCATAGGAGGCGTAGTAACCTATAAAAATGCAGGTCTCAAAAATGTATTGCCAGCTATAGGATTAGCACATTTGGTACTAGAAACAGACGCTCCCTACCTAACGCCTGTACCCTACAGGGGCAAGCGAAACGAATCGAGCTACATACGCCTCATAGCTGATGAAATAGCACAAATAATGCAGGTGGGTGTAAGCGCAGTAGCAGATAAAACGACCGAAAATGCACTCGTACTTTTCAAAAGATAAGTGTATGTTTGGTGTCTAAAATCACAAAAAAGAGAGGTGTCCGAGTGGTTTAAGGAGCACGCTTGGAAAGCGTGTGTACGGCAACGTACCGAGGGTTCGAATCCCTTCCTCTCTAC
>CALAYL010000097.1 GCA_937894725.1 uncultured Bacteroidota bacterium | reverse complement strand
CAGGCGTAACAGGAAACACAGGTGTAGCTGGAACTAATGGTAACACGGGAGCAACTGGTGTAACAGGAAACACAGGAGCAACAGGAAGTACAGGCGCAACAGGAAGTGGTTCAGATGTTACTTCTATAAATTACACAACTAATGGCAATGTACAAGTAACTACCACTGCACCAGCCACATTTACCTCTGCACGAAAAGCATGGCTGCTTGGTGGAAATGCAGGTACTGCTCCTGCTACAGAGTTTATAGGAACAACAGATGCCCAAGACTGGGTAATAAGGACAAACAATACGGAAAGGGCTAGAGTTTTAAGTACGGGTAATGTAGGCATTGGAGCTCCAATACCATTGCAATTATTACATGTAAATGGGAATACGTTAGTCAATAGCAGTATTTATGTACGAAACAACTTAGGTTCATCTAATCTTATTGGGACAATGCATCATGGCGTAAATGGCTTTTTGGGTGATGCTACTGCTGCAAATTTTGATTCAGGAAATTCAGGATTTTGGATTGAGGGAGGGTTTGATGGTGATGGTTCTGGTATATTTTTAAATGGGAATACTGTCGCAGTATATAGTTCAGGGGATAATGATATTTTTAAAGTCTATGACGAAGATGATTTGCCGAGTTTGGCGTCACCAAAATTTTTAATTGCTGGAACTGGTAATGTATCAATAAATAGTACAGTGGCAAATGCGCGATTAGATATAAATGGTAATACCGCATTCAGAGAAGGTACAGCTATTAGCATTGTCAATGGAGCAAATGTAAATACAAACTTGACTGCTAGTACTGGAGTGCGTTTTTCACATTATAGAATAGTAGGGCCAACTGCTGCTGCTTCTATTTCTGGACTTAACCAAGGGGCTACTGTTGCAAACGGTTATATGGTTGTTCTTATTAATTCAACCACTCAGCCTATCACTATACTCCATGATGATGCTACGTCATCTGTCAATAATAGAGTATATTGTCCTAATGCGACAAACGTTGTACTAAGTGGTCAATATTCTTCGGCAACACTTATATACAACACTAGTTACAATAGATGGGTGGTAATTAATGTTCAGAACTAAGAAGAAGATTATATGCAATAATAAAAGTATTTCTGAAATTCATTTCGAGTAGCTTCATTTTCAAATTTGCCTTTGTAGCAAGAAGTAATAGTTGAAGAATTGATATCCTTAGCACCTCTCGATGATACACAAAGATGCATAGCATCAATAACAACCGCCACATCTTCTACACCTAAAGCAGAACAAATTTCGTTTGCTATTTGCATTGTCATGCGCTCTTGTACTTGCGGTCTTTTGGCAAAGTATTGAACTATTCTATTCAGCTTAGAAAGCCCAATTACTTTTCCATTTGAAATATAGGCTACATGCGCTTTGCCAATAATAGGGACAAAGTGATGCTCGCAGTTTGAGTAAAAGGTGATGTCTTTCTCTACAAGCATTTCCTTGTATTGATATTTATTTTCAAAGAGTGTAATAGATGGTTTGTTTTTTGGATTTAAACCGCTAAAAATCTCTTCTACATACATCTTTGCTACACGCGCAGGTGTGCCTTTGAGGCTGTCGTCTGTGAGGTCTAATCCCAAAATATTCATGATATCTCTAAACTTTTCTTCGATGAGTTCTTTTTTGGCTTCATCATCGAGTTTAAACGCATCTTCTCTTAGGGGCGTTTCGAGTGAAGTCATCAGGTGTTCATCGCCACTTTCATCAATCGAAATTTCGTTCTGTGAGTTTTTAATTTTCATTAGTAAAAAACAAAAAAAACTAGATTTTGTTTAGGCTAAAATCCTTAATACTAAACAAAAATAGTTAAGCATCATGTTTCTCTAAAAGCTGAATCGTTAAAGCTAAATCTTTGGGCAGAGGAGAGGTGACGGAGATGGGTTGTTTTGTAAATGGGTGCTCAAAGCTGAGTGATGAAGCGTGCAAGGATAAACGAGATAAAATAGGGCGTTCTTCTTCTTCCGTTTTTTTATATCCCTTTTTTATAGATGAAAGGAAAAATAAGTCACCAGTGCCATAGAGTGGGTCAATCAAAAGAGGATGACCTGCAGAGGCAAAGTGAACTCTAATTTGATGTGTGCGCCCTGTTTTGATTTTAACTTCTAGGTATGCTGCGTGTCTAAACTGTTGTATAACTTTAAAAGACGTGTAGGCTTCCTTACCTTTTGGATGCACGATCATTTTACTTTTGGAGGGGTGAGTGGCTATAGGGCTATCGATTTCACCTGTATCGCCATCTAGTACTCCATGTACTAAAGCTAGATAGGTTTTATCGATTTTGTGATGTTCAAAAAGGGTATTGAGTTCTTTGTGAGCCTCGGCAGTTTTAGCAAAAACGACCAATCCGCTCGTTTCTCTATCAATTCGATGAACTGTGAAAAGGGATATACTGAGTTGCTTTTCAAGTAATTGTTTGAAGTCAAGTTTTTCTGATTTGAATCGTTCTGGTATCACAGCTATGCCAGAAGGTTTGTTGGCTATCAGAAAATAATCATCGTTGTATAGTAATGCTATTTGTTGGCTTTTTCGGCTCACAGTCGTTTTGCTTTTGTAAAATAATCTACGTTCCCTTTCCTAATGTTAATAGTCATTTCGTCACCATTGATCACGGCAGAGCCATCTGCTTTTCCAGTATATGCACCTTGTGCATTTTGCTCATAAAATTCGATACGTTTTTTGGCTGTTATGGTTCCTCTAAGACTAAATCCTTGGTCTATCAAATTGGAGAATTTGACCCAAACAAAATAATTTTCATTTGAAACCTGTATTAGGTGTAGCGAAGTACTATTATCGGTAGCAGTAGTGCTACAATCCCAAGTACCTATAAATTGATCTTTGGTTAAAATCTGACAGCTATCGCCCTCATATCCTATAGGGCAAAGTGTATCGCAGAATGGGCCATCCCATTGACCTTTGCAGATACAGGTCTTTTTTTGTGTGCAAGTAGCACCGTTTTTACATTCAGCGCATTTTTTTTGGCAACTATCCAGCAATAATGACATACTCATGAGTGCCAAAATCATAACAATCGTTTTGCTTAAATGTGTGGATCTAAAAAAGGTTATTTTGAAATTCATTTTTTGTTAAGCTTTGCTCTTTATTTATCTTTTATGTTTAGACACTTTCTTTACATTGCTTTTCATCACAAATGTATAATTGTTCGTTGACATGCAAAGTATTGAACAAAGATGCAAAAAGTCGGATAATCGATGCATAGATGCTCTTTTTTTTAGAAAATATTCGTGAATTAAGTTTAAATCTGACCTATCTTGGGTGTTGTTTACAGACTCTATTGAGCGTAGCATTTATATGCTCAAAATTTTATAAATTCTATTATTTACCATTTTTTACTGGATTCACTAAAAAAATTAAACTAAAATTTTTATAGGAAAATATTGCTTTGAAGGATATTTGAAGAAAACGTGTAAACACCCCAAATAATATACTGGATTACTAACAAAATAGGTCACCCAATTGGGTGACCTATTTTAATACTTTAATGTTTATTATTTCCCCTTTCTAGCAGATTTTATGTACTTAAGGTTGTTTGATAAAGCATCATAAAGGGCATTTACCCAAAAGTTACTCATACCAATACCTCCAGGTTGTCCTGTAGCTATGTTTTTGGATAAAATTTCGCCAGTATTTATTTTGAAATAAACAATATGGTAAACAGAAGAAGCTTTACGCTTGTTCATGCTTTCTCCAACCATGACTACACCTATGCCTGATGTGCTTTTATCCGTATAATTTGCCACTATTTTGGCAAATGCTGATTCAGGTATTTTGTAACCCTCATCTTCCGTAACACAGTCATTATCATATGAAGGTATGGAAGCTACACTTCGGTCTAAGTCAATTTTGTATTTATCTACAGAAAATAATCGTTGTATATCAAACTTAGACTTCTCCGTAATGAAAATTTCATTCCATTCTTGAAAATACCTCGATTTCATGGCTTGACATTGAGTTACTCCCAATTTATCTACAAAATCTTCTTTGTGAACAAGTTTAAGTAATGAATAATCTATGCCATAGAAAGTGATTTCTTTCGAATTAACTCCTTCAACTGGAGGTGTTGCCCATACAGAAAGAGAGATCGAAAGACAGAATACGACTATTAATATGCTTAGTTTTTTCATTTTTTTACTGTCTTTTTCACGATTTTAGTGTACATAGAAGCAGCTACTGCTAAAGCGTAGTTTACTCTAATTCCGACAGTAGGTGTCATTGGTCCCATCTGGGCTCCTGTAGCATTTGCTATGTTCATGTCAGCAACAGTTTTGCCACTTGCATCTGTAACCGTTAATTTCAACTTAACACTTGAATATTTGATAGGGTTTCCTGTTTCAATATGCAACACTGTTACAAGCATTTTATAATCACTAGATGGATTATCGTTATTGAAAGCTAATGGATATTTTTTGTTGCTTCTCTTCATGGCTTCCATAAAGTAATCGCCAAAGTTTTTCTTGTCTTTATTCCAACCTTCTAGCCATTTATTTACGTCCTTTTCTGCATCCTTTCCTTTAGTTTTGTAAGCTATATAAGCCTCTTCTGAACTAAGGGCATCTATGGTAGCCTTGGACATATCAAACTCAACAAAAATTGATTTTGATTCTTTCATAAAGTCTAGATTACCTTTGATTAATGTAGCCTGCCCAAAAGCTACATTTGCTGAAATTCCTACTAGGAATAAAATGGTGTTTAGTTTTTTCATTGTTTTAAATTTTAAGCAATCTTATCAAAAAAAACAATATAAAAGAATTAAAATTCGAGTTTGAATAATAATCATATAAACTATTTATACTTGCTTAAAAACAAGATATATACTACCTACATTTAAAGTGAAAAAGGTTTCTATTGTAAGCTTTTAATCTGTGGCTGTTTTACGCTTTAAATAGAAAAAGAAGCGTTTATGCTTGCCTTTATTCCATCAGTTTCTTCAGCTCATTGAGTTTCATCAATGCTTCGATGGGCGTGAGGGCATTTACCTCTACTTTTTCAAGTGCATCGCCTAGGGCTTTGAGTTTTGGGTCGCTGAGATCAAACATGCTTAACTGATATTTAGCTTCGCTCTTTTTGAGTACTTGGCGGTGATTGTTGCCTGTACTTCGCTGTTTTTCGAGTTCGAGTAGCAGTTCATTGGCTCTATCGATTATCAATCTGGGCATACCCGCCATCTTCGCCACATGAATCCCAAAGCTGTGTTCACTGCCACCAGGTGCTAGTTTTCGGATAAAGATGATTTTATTTCCTGTTTCTTTTGTGCTTACATGATAGTTTTTTATACGTGCGTATTTATCGGCTAGTTCGTTCAGTTCGTGGTAATGGGTGGCAAAAAGTGTGCGTGGATGCGCAGTGGGATAGTTGTGTAAAAACTCTGCAATTGCCCAAGCTATAGATATACCATCATAGGTAGAGGTACCTCGACCTATTTCATCGAGCAATATGAGTGAGCGAGCAGAGAGATTATTGATGATACTTGCCGTTTCATTCATTTCTACCATAAAAGTAGATTCACCAGCGCTCAGATTGTCGCTTGCGCCCACTCTCGTAAAGACTTTATCGACCAGCCCAATGTTTGCTGCTTCGGCTGGAACAAAACTGCCCGTTTGTGCCATTAATACGATGAGTGCCGTTTGGCGGAGTAGAGCCGATTTTCCCGACATGTTTGGCCCCGTTATCATAATGATTTGTTGGGAAGTATCGTCTAGAAAAACGTCATTAGGTACATAAAATGAGCCTATAGGAAGCTGTGCTTCTATCACAGGGTGTTTTCCTGCTTTTATATCTATTTCAAAACTATCATTTACTAGTGGCATCACATAGTTTTTAGTTTTTGCTAGCATGGCATGCGACAGCAGACAATCTAGCTGTGCTATAGTCGAAGCGTTTTGCTGAATAGATGGAGTAAAATCTTTCAAAAATGAAATCAAGTCTTGAAAAATTCGCTCCTCGATTTGCAATATTTTATCCTCCGCGCCCAATACCTTTTGCTCGTATTCTTTGAGCTCTTCGGTGATGTACCGTTCAGCATTAGCGAGAGTTTGTTTGCGTATCCATTCTTTTGGAGCCTTGTCTTTATGGGTATTGGTGACTTCGAGATAATAGCCAAATACATTATTGAAGCCTACTTTGAGCGAGCTGATTCCCGTTTGTGCTATTTCTTTTTGTTGGATTTGAAGTATATAATCTTTGCCCGAACTGCGAATGTCTCTAAGATCATCTAGGGTAGCATCTACTCCTTTTTCTATAAAATTTCCTTTCGCAACGATAGGCCCGGCTTCCTCCATTAAAGTCTGTTTTAATCGAGCGATAACTTGCTCAAGTAAAATCAACTTTTCGGCCATTACTGCTATGGGTTTAATCGCGCAAGACTTTAGGTTTTGTTGGATAGGGGCAAGCACTTCTAGTCCTTTTCTAAGCTGTACTATCTCACGCGGATTGATTTTGTGCATAGCTACTTTTGATATCATACGCTCAAGGTCGCCTACGCTTTTGATATAAGTGCGGAGTGTCTGCGTTATACTTTCATTTTTCACAAAAAAATCAACAGACTGCAATCTACTTTCTATGGCAGGTATTGATATCAACGGCATCGTAATCCATCGTTTGAGTAATCGTCCGCCCATCGGACTTACAGTATAGTCCATTACATCTATCAATGCCTTGCCGCCTGCTGCACTTGGATAGATGAGTTCGAGATTACGTATCGTAAATTTATCTAACCACACCGATTCGCTCTGATGAATGATAGCTAGCTTAGTGAAATGCGCTAGATTATGATGCTCGGTATCTTTGAGATATTGTACGGCAGCACCAGCGGCTATGATGGCTAGGGCGTTTTCATCCACCCCAAATCCTTTAAGCGAATTGGTTTCAAAAAGTTTAGTGAGCTGCTCTTGTGCGTAGTCGAGCGTATAGACCCAATCTTCGAGTTTAGAAGAAAAATAGTTTTGCCCAAACTGTTCGAGAAAGATTTTTTGTTTTGACTTTTGAAACACCACCTCAGAGGGCGAATAGGTCTGCAAAAGTTTTTCTACATAATTGATACTACCTTCACCTACCAAAAACTCACCAGTCGAAATATCTACAAATGCCGCCCCGCATCTGTCTTTTTCAAAATATAGCGAGGCAAAAAAGTTGTTGGTTTTACTTTGCAAAATATGGTCGCCAGTGACCACTCCAGGCGTTATCATCTCAGTTACACCTCGTTTTACGATAGTTTTGGTGAGTTTTGGGTCTTCGAGCTGATCGCAAATGGCTACTCTATATCCTCCTCTAACAAGTTTAGGTAAATAGGTGTCTAGAGCATGATGTGGGAAGCCCGCCAATTCTATGTGTGAGGCTTTGCCATTGGCTCTTTTGGTAAGTACAATACCCAATACTGCCGCGGTTTTTACTGCATCTTCTCCAAAGGTTTCATAAAAATCGCCCACTCTAAACAGTAATATCGCATCAGGATATTTTTGTTTTATCTGATTATACTGCTGCATGAGCGGGGTTTCGGACGAAGCGGTATCGGTAGGCTTTTTTGACATCGTGGCAAAATAAAAATTCTTAAAAAGAAAGTACAATTATTCGCATATAAATAATCCTAGTCAAAAGAAATTACTTTTGAAATTGGAAGAATATACATTTTAAGTCGTTAATACATCTGTGAGGAAACTAGAAAACAATGAACTGCATCGGTTAAATAAGGAGGCATTTGAGTCATCTCTTAAAACACCAATAATTATTGTACTCGACAATGTTCGCTCGCATCTCAATGTGGGTTCTATATTCAGAACAGCTGATGCGTTTCGAATCGAAAAAATTTATCTTTGTGGTATTACAGGCACTCCTCCTCATCGTGATATTCAAAAAACAGCCTTGGGAGCTACAGATACAGTATCATGGGAATATGCCGAAGATGCGATACACTTAGTAAATTCATTAAAAGCGCATGGCATCACTATAGCTAGTATAGAGCAAGCAGAGGAGGCTATCATGCTAGATGCTTTGGATAATGCATATACACGATTAGCTGTAGTATTTGGCAATGAGGTAGAAGGTGTCAATCAAGCTATCATTAATCTTAGCGACTTTGTGATTGAGATACCACAGTTTGGCTCAAAACATTCTTTAAACATTGCTGTTAGTGCTGGCGTTACCATTTGGGAGTTAGCCAAACCACATTTTAAACACCTACATATTTCATTATAAATGAGCTATTGCGACACCCTTTCTTTGTCAACTTTTACTAACTTTTTTAAAAAAGGAGACAACACTATGGATAAAGTACAAAGTCATTTGCTAGACCAGGTTGATATCTCTATATACAGAAAGATAGTCGATGTGCCTTCTCTCGTATGGAATAGTCCTATAAAAAATCAAAACAAACTACTTGAGTTTAAGTATCTACGCCTTATAGAAGAGTTACATCAATCGCAGCTTTCGTTTTATTACTGTGTATGTTTTCATCAAGATGAATTTGTAGGATTTTACTTTTTTCAAGAAAATACCTTTCATGGCAAAAACTTAATGGATTATTTTCCGAGTACAACTACAGGCCCTTTTTTAAAACGAGTGGGTGCAAATTTCGTTGGACTTTTTAAGCCAATAGTAAATAGCCTTCATTTGCCCATGCTCAATGCGGGTAATGTGTTTATGACTGGTGAAGCTGGCTGCTATTGCAATTTGTCGATAACCCCCATTACCCGCTGCAAACTTCAGCTAAAATGTATAGAAGAAATCCTGCTTCAATATCCGCATATCAAGGCGGTATTAAACGCTGATTTTTATGAAAACCAAGCAGCTATCGGGGCTTATTATCTTGCTAAAAACTATAATTATATAGACATTGAAGCGGATAATATTATGCAGCTGCAACCTAGTTGGCATACTTTTGATGATTACATTTCGGCACTAAGTTCAAAATATAGAGTAAGAGCCAAAAAGATACTCAAACTCAGTGACGAAGTGAAAAGGCGTGTACTCTCGCTAGAAGATGTAAAAAGCCAACAATCTGATATCAATTTTTTGTATCATCAAGTAGCAGACAAAGTTTCGTTTAAGCTAGCCACATTACATCCAGATTTTTTTTATGAGCAAAAAAAATCTATGCTCGAAAATTACTTGATAGAAGGATATTATCTAGGAGATAAGATGATTGGCTTTATTAGTATATACCTGCTAGACACTAGTGCAGAGGTACACTATTTTGGTATTGATTACTCCATGCTAAAAGATTATCATCTTTATCAACGAATGCTTTATGATGTAGTAGATATAAGCATTTTGGCAAAAAAAGAGAAGATTCATTTTGGGCGAACTGCGCCAGAAGTAAAAACTACGATAGGGGCAGTAGTGCATCCTATGTTTGGTTATCTAAAACATCGAAATGCTATCATCAATTTCGTTATGGGTTTCTTTACCAAACGAATGAAGCCCCCTCAATACACATTGCGCAATCCATTTAAAAGCTAGTTTTTGTATTTGCCACTTTTTTGTATATTCAAAAAAGGTAAAATCTAAAACAATGTCGTATCCATATCAAATCAAATCGCTACACGAGTACAAGGAAGCGTATAAACAAAGCATTGAAAATCCCGCTAATTTTTGGTTGTCTCTAGCTCAGCATTTTTCATGGCAAAAAGCACCTAATCAAAGTGATGAAGTGTTGAATTGGAATTTTGAAGAACCAAACATTGAATGGTTTAATGGAGCCAAACTTAACATCACCCAAAACTGTCTAGATCGTCATTTGACGAGCGATGCAGATACTGCTGCTATTGTTTGGGAGCCAAACGACCCAAAAGTTAACAATCGAGTTATATCATATTGCGAGCTTCATTTAACAGTTTCTCAGTTTGCTCAGGTGCTCAAAAATCAGGGTGTGCAAAAAGGCGATAGAGTGATTATTTATATGGGTATGGTGCCTGAGGCAGTTGTAGCAATGTTGGCTTGCGCTAAGGTAGGAGCTATACACTCGGTGGTCTTTGGGGGATTCAGTGCGCAGAGTATCAAAGACAGAGTCCTTGATGCACAGGCATCATTCGTTATCACACAGGATGGCGCGTATAGAGGAGCAAAAGAGATTGTACTTAAAAGTACGGTAGATGAGGCTTTAGAATCGATAGGTTTTATAAAAAAAGTAGTGGTATTGGCTCATACAAAATGTGATGTAAAAATGCAGCAGGGTAGGGATTGCTGGTGGCATGAAGAAGTGGAAAAGGTAGTGGCAGAAGACAATGTGGTTTTCGAGCCAGTTGCTATGGATGCCGAAGATCCACTTTTTATTTTATACACTAGTGGAAGTACAGGAAAGCCCAAGGGCGTTGTTCACACTACGGCTGGTTATATGCTACATACAGCCTATTCATTTGTCAATGTTTTTCAATATAATAAAGGTGATGTATTTTTCTGTACTGCTGATGTGGGCTGGGTTACAGGGCATAGTTATCTCGTATATGGGCCACTGTGCGCAGGAGCTACCACACTTATGTTTGAAGGTATTCCTACTTGGCCTGATGCAGGTCGTCTTTGGGATATTATCGACAAATATAAAGTCGCTACTTTGTACACTGCGCCTACAGCCATACGTAGTTTGATGACCTTTGGCGATGCACCATTGAGAGGTAAAGACTTATCGAGTTTAAAAGTGCTGGGCACAGTGGGTGAGCCTATTAACGAAGAAGCATGGCACTGGTACGATACGTATATTGGCAAAGGAAACTGCCCAATCGTGGACACTTGGTGGCAAACAGAAACAGGGGGGATTATGCTTTCCAACTTGGCGGGCATCACCCCCTCAAAGCCCAGCTATGCCACACTTCCACTGCCAGGAGTGCAACCTATATTGGTCGATGAAAAAGGGGATGCTATTGAAGGAGGAGATGCTACATTAGGGGTTTTACCTAAGGAATTAGCCAGTGGTAATTTGTGTATCAAAGCGCCTTGGCCGGGTATGCTCCGAACTACCTATGGCGATCATGAACGATGTAAACAAAATTATTTTTCTACTTTCCCACATTTGTACTTTACAGGAGATGGCTGTCTTCGCGATACAGCGGGCAACTATCGTATCACGGGTAGAGTCGATGATGTGCTCAATATTAGTGGACACCGTATAGGCACTGCTGAAATTGAAAACGCCATTGATAGCCATGTAGCGGTGATTGAAAGTGCGGTAGTAGGTTATCCTCACGACATCAAAGGGCAAGCTATGTATGCTTTTGTAGTGATAAAAATGGATGTAAATAAGGAAACCCTTCAGCGGGAAATAGGCGATGCAGTAGTGGAGCAAATCGGTGCTATATCTCGCCCCGATAAGATTCAGTTAGTCACTAATCTTCCTAAAACAAGAAGTGGTAAAATCATGCGAAGGATATTGCGCAAAATAGCAGAAAACGAACTCAGTTCGATAGGCGATACTTCTACACTGCTAGACCCCGCAATCGTAGAGGAAATAATAGGAGGGAGGGTTTAGTTTTACATTTGTGTGACAATTAGTTTTATCTACTTTCTATTTTTGTTAAAACGAAATAGATGACTAAAGCCTTTTCTGCATCAATAGTTTTTTACCTGATTTATCTATCAGCCTTTTCTCAAGGTATGACATACATAGATACTAATCAAATTAAAGCAGGGCTTTATCCGAGCGCAAATATGTTTATCAAAACGCTAAATGATAAAATTGAATTTGCAGATTTTGAATTTCCTAAAAATAGTGGTATTCAGAGTGTTTTTTATGGCACATTTTGGGTAATTGGAAAAGACAGTCTAAATAGATTAGTTGGAGCTAGTAATTATTATGATTATGCTATGGATTGGGGCATTGGCCCCGTTGCCAGTAATTATTCTGCCTCTTTTGATTCTGTATATAAAAAAGTATATAAAGTAAGTAGTCAGCAGATTCAAGAGCATGTAAAAGATTTTAAGAATTCAAATTTTACTCCAAGTGCAGAAATTTTGCAGTGGCCTGGAAATGGCAATACGCAAAATGGAGAATCTAAAATCTTAGCTAACTTTACAGATGTAAATAGGAATGGTGTTTATGAGCCTCGATTAGGTGAATACCCAACAATATGTGGAGATCAAGAAGCATTAATCTTATTAAATGACGATCGAACACGAGATTCTTTTCGGATTTGTAATAAAATGAAACTCGAAGCACAAGTCAGGGTGTTTTCATTTGCTAATAAAAATAATATTTTAGATAGTACTATTTTTTTGCGTTTTTCAATTACAAATAAATCTTCTCAGAAATATCACGATGCTATCTTTTCGTTTTATATAGATCCTAATATGGGTTGTTACAACAATAACCATGTAGGCTGCGATACAACTCAAAATACTTTTTATACTTATAAACGGATAGAAAATGATAATGGTTGTTTTCCTCAAAAAGATTTTGGTAATGTAAGAGCTACACAAGCAGTCTCTTTTTTAAATAAAAAAATGGTGAGTTTTGTTAAGAAAACAGATCATCCATTTCTTCCTATTGGACTAAGTTGTAATTTGTTTAGAGCATATCAAGAAGGCAGGTTTTATGATAGTAGTGCTATGATCCCATTTGGTAATGGTTATTCTGGGCAATTCAATCCAATCAACCCTACAAAGTTTTTATTTCATGGAACTCCTACTGATTCTACAACCTGGTCTTGTATATATCCTCAAAATGGACCTTCTTTAAGTGCTGACTTTTATCTGCTAATAGGTTCTGTAAGCCTTGATACTTTTTATCCAAATGAAACAAAATCGATCGATTTAGCGATCATACATGTACTGAAAGATAGTATTGAAAAAGTAAATAAGCCTTATGATGAAGTCAATGATTTACTAAGAGAAGTTGGAAGAGTAAAAGACTTCTACATTACGGAAATTGAAAACTGTGGGCGTGTTTTTAATAGTGTCAGAAGTATAGAAAATGATCCGACAAAACTATATCCTAATCCTACTAGTGGAATTGTGTCTATCAATTCTGTAAAAAAGCAAGCTGTAGAAGTAATGGATATTTCGGGTAAACTTTGTGCAACTTTCAATATAAATATAGGAAGTTCACAAATTGATATTTCTAAATTAGAAAGCGGTGTGTATTTTGCAAGGATAGATAGCACAATATTTAAAGTGGTCAAGTACTAGATTGCGTCTAAATTCTTCAACTTTTCGATTGTATATTCGACCATTTCTTTCGTTATATCAAGATGCGTAACCATTCGCACATGCGATTTTGAAAATGGTGAAGTTTTAATGCCTATTGAAGCTAGTTTTTCAGCGGTATGATTGGCATTTTCTACTTCAAATATCACAATATTGGTGGCTACAGGCAGCACCCTTTTTACCCAACTAAATTTTTCTAGAACATCAGCTAATATGCGAGCATGCTCATGGTCTATCTTCAGTCGGGCTACATGATGGTCGAGTGCATAGATACCGGCTGCGGCTAAAATGCCGCTTTGGCGCATGCCGCCTCCCATTACTTTTCTTATTTTTCGAGCTCGTTTTATCACGTCTTTTGATCCTAAAAGTACAGAGCCTACTGGCGCGCCCAATCCTTTTGAAAGACAAATTGAGATGCTATCAAAAATACCTGTGAGTTCTATGGGAGCTATGTTTTGCACTGCCAGAGCGTTAAACAAACGTGCGCCATCGAGATGAAATGTCAGGCTTTTTTCTTTGCAAAAAGCACCTAGGGATTTCATTTGGGCTAAGGTGTAAACTGCTCCACCGCCTTTGTTTACGGTATTTTCGATACATACCATTCGGGTATTTGGGTACCAATCAAAATCGGGGAGTATGCAATTGTCGGCCATAGTTGTATCCATTACCCCTTGCACACCATCTGTCAAACGTACAGATACGCCAGAGTGGAATGCAAAACCGCCCGTTTCGTAGTTGTATATATGCGAAAGTTTATCACATATAATCTCATCGAGTGGTTGTGTTTGTGCTTTAATCGCTATCTGATTGGTCATCGTACCCGATGGGCAAAATAGCGCAGCTTCCATGCCAAACATTGCTGCACACTTTGTTTCAAGTGCATTTACTGTAGGGTCTTCGCCAAATACATCATCGCCTAATGGCGCTTCAAACATGGCCGCTTTCATAGCTGGAGTGGGCTTTGTGAGGGTATCGCTTCGGAGATCTACTATCATCAAGCGGTCAATTTTTGAATAAAATTCGTTATCAATTCAGGTTTTAGCAAAATGGGAAACACAAATCCAAACACTGCTCCTGCAAAGTGAGTGAGGTGACCAATATTGTCCACCCCTTTTTTTGCCATATAGTAGGAATAAAACAAATAACCTACGGCATACAATACTGCTGGAATAGGAATAAATAGTTGTAAATACAGTGTAGCTCTTGGGTCAAACAAAATGTAGGCAAATACAATGGCCGATACAGCACCAGATGCGCCAACTGCACTGTAATAAGGATTGTTTTTGTTTTTTATGAGATCTGGAATGCCAGATAATAAAAGTGCTAATAAATAAAAAGCGAGATAAAGAATATTGCCATAGGGAAATAGATACATAAAGTACTGCTCCACTGAACTACCAAAGAAATAAAACGTAAACATGTTGAAAAACAAATGACTATAATCGTTGTGAACAAAACCTACCGTGAGCGCACGCGACCACTCTTTATTTTGTACTATGCTCACTGGGTGAAAAGCCAACTTGCCAAAAAGTTGCTCATTTTGAAAAGCGGCTATGCTCGTGAGTACCGTGACGATGATGATAATGATGGTAATACTCATATCCCGAATTTTTGACGGATGATTTTGTCAAAAAGCTTAAGCGATTGTAGGTCTTTGTTCCAATTGTATTTTGTTACTAGCTCTTGGTTTATGTAAAGAACCGCTTCATCGATCGTTTGCATGGCATTCAGTCGATTGATGGCTTCCATATAGGCTTTTGGATCATTGCCAAAAAGCTCTTGAATAAACACAAACTGACGATTGAAGTCTATTAGTTTTTTTAGATCGCCTTCTGTTACATTATCGTTTAGCCCTTTTGAAGAGGTCGTAAATTTACCCATAAGACTGTTGTCTGTTTCCGATAGTCTATCTACTAGGCTCGATGGGGAAGGAGGAGTATGAATTTCTTGTGTCGCTACTTTTTCTACTTCAGGTGTTGTCATTTCTACTTCTACAGATTCAGTGATAGTTTCCATCGTGATTTCAGGAGCCGATACGGTTTCTACTATTTTTGTTGCTTTGATTTCTTCGATAGGCAACGTCCTCGCTTCTGCTTTTTGCTCTTCTACTACTGGAGGTGTAGAATGCGCTATGGTAGGTGCGACAGGGGTTTGCACGTAGTTTGATACACTTACTCTTTCATATAGCGAAAGTAGTTTTGATTTTATCAAATCGCGTTCGATGCTAGTGAGAGCAGCAGATTCGAGTTGTTTTGAAAACAAGTCTATTTGTAATAATATAGTGGTAATATCCATAGCCTCAAACCTACTACTTAAAAACAATTTTTAAAAAAAATTATATTCACGGCATCAAATCTAACTTATGTTTATAGAACCCGTTATCAGCAACCCTAAGAAAGGATGGATAGAAGTCATTTGTGGGTCTATGTTTTCGGGCAAAACAGAAGAGCTCATTCGTAGGCTCAAGCGTGTGCAGATTGCTAATAAAAAGGTAGAAATTTTTAAACCTACTATAGATACACGATATGACGAAACTGATGTGGTATCGCACAATGCCAACGCTATTCGTTCTACTCCTATACCACATTCACAGAATATTCTGCTACTCGCAGAAGGTATGGATGTAGTGGGTATAGATGAGGCACAATTCTTAGATATGGAACTGCCGATAGTTTGCGAAGCATTGGCAAAAAAAGGAATCCGGGTTATCGTAGCGGGGTTAGATATGGATTTTGAGGGAAAACCCTTTGGCCCTATACCACAGCTATTGGCAATAGCAGATTATATTACTAAAGTAAATGCCGTATGTGTGCAGTGTGGCGATATAGCCCATTTTTCGTTTAGGAAAATAGAAAACAAAAACAAGGTCATGCTTGGCGAGACCGAATCGTATGAACCAAGATGTAGAAATTGCTACTATAAGGGGTAGAAGAGTTAAAAAACAAAGAATTGTCAAAAAAATGTCATTTTATCGTTGATATTTTGTGAGAATTTTTATTTATTCGCCTTTCTTATTAATTTCACTTTTAAACAAAACAAAAAAGAAATGAAAAAATTATTTACACTGGCATTTCTAGGTGTTTTTGCTGTAGCTGGGCTACAAGCACAAAACAAAACGGATTTTCCTACCAAGTCAGTAAGAACATTTCCTGTAAAAAAGGATGCCAATTACTACCAAATGTTGCAGAAATATAGCAACATGAGTTCTCGAGCTTCTCGAGCTACTGTTTGTGACTCTTCGTTAGAGTTAGATTTAGGTTTATATGACTTTTTATATTCAACTACCCAAAAGAGCTTGAGTTACAATGGAAGCTGGTTTGAAGCTACACCTTCTATTCGTGCAAACGAGTTAACTAGCTTTGTAGATACTTTCAATAAATTTAATGTTACCTATGTTACGCAAATTTTTGACAGCTTAGCATTTATAGGAGGAACACTGGCATCACCAGTATTTGATTATATCCCCACTAGCAAAGCTACTGTATATTTGGATTCTGTAATTATAGGATATGGTCTTGACGCTGATACTGCTACATTGAATGTAGGAGATTCATTAAAGTTTACTATCCAAAAACTAGTGGGAAATACACTTACTACAGTGAAAAGCATAGCGATTGTAGGACAAGATTTGAAAGAATATGTAACTGGAGACTTTGTAAATCGTGCTACTGCTTTTGGTATCAACCATCAGTTTGCTAAAGGAGATATTTTTGCGATTAGAGTTCAGTGGAGAGGAGCAGATACTTCTCGTCACTTCTTTTTGACTTATGGATATGCTGATTCTTGTGGTACTGTTACGGTATCTGGTCAAAATTTTGCCTCTCCAGCATACCCATCTACTTTTGTAGGAAGAATGTTGGCAGGAGAAATTAGAGCGAGTGGTGCGACAGCAACAGTTTCTAACTACAACAATGGATATGGGTACAGCATACCAGGAGTACCTGCAAATTGCACTTTTGTATATGACCAAAACTACGATATTATTCCTATCATTCATATATGTACAGATTACTCTGCTTCCATAGCTAAATCCACCCCAAATGGATGCCCTGGATCTACTATCGATCTTGAAGCTAAGACTTTTGGTGTTACAGCTGCTCAAGCTGCTAACCTAACGTACACTTGGTCTGTAACTGGTGCAGGTGCTACACTTACAAGTAACTCTGGTGCTACTACTTCTTTAGTTTTAGGAGCTGCCAACGCTACGGTATATCTCACTGTTGCTGATGGAGCAAATCTTACTTATGATACTACTTTAGTGACTTCAAACGGAATTACAGCTACTTTCGCTAATCCAAATCCATCTTTAGCTTGTGGTGGAACACTTACTTTGGCTCCTACTACTGCTGGTGTACAAACTGGTAGAACATACGTTTGGAATACGGGCCCAACTACTAATACATTAGTAGTAAGCACTCCTGGAACTTACACTGTAACTGTTACTAACAATAGAGGATGCACTGCTACTGCTTCAGCAAGTGTTACTTATCCTGGTGTGAGCAACACGGTAAACTTTACATTGCCTACAAACGGAACTAAGCCTTACCTTTGTCAAAATGAAAACTATACTTTCACCAATACATCTTCAAACAAAACAGGATGGAATTCACTTTGGACATTCCCAGGTGGCTCTACATCTAACTTGGCTGATGCTGTATTTGCATTTACAACACTTGGAAACAATGTACCTGTAAGCTTGTCAATGGATAGCGCTGGTTGTGTATTTACTTCACCTACTAAGACTGTAAACGTTAGAAACTGTACTGACATTAGCGATCTTGCTTTTGATAAGTCTGTAGCTATCACTCCTAATCCATCTAATGGCAACATCACACTTGAAATGAATGCTACTTCTAGCAATGTAAACATCACTGTATTCAATATCTTGGGTGCTGAAGTGAAAAACTTTACTGAAGATGCTAATGGTGCTTTCGTTAAGAACTACAACCTTTCTGATTTAGCAAACGGTGCTTATATCGTTCGCGTGAAGAGCGGTAAGCAAATAGCTACTAAGCGTTTGGTTATTAACAAATAATCCATTTGCTTTATTTATTTAAAAGTCATGACCCAGCGGTCATGACTTTTTTTTTATATTAAATTTCCGAATCAATAATTTTAACAGTACATTTACCTATAAACAAATATAAAAATGGAAGAAAACAACAAGGGAAGTAAGAAGATTTACATGGCGATTATTATCGTATTGCTTCTAATCAATGGAGTAGCGGGATATTTGCTTTTTAATGAAAACAAAGAAAAGCAAACCAAAATCGATGAGATTGCGAAGCTAGATACAGATTTCAAATCGATGAATGCAGAATTTGAAACGGCAAAATCAGAGCTTGAGTCGCTTAAAGGTAAGAATGCTGAATTGGATGCCATTATCATGGAGCGCCAAGCTACAATCGAAAAATACCAAGCCGAGTTAGCGACAGCTCAGCGCAAAGGCAATCTTTCGGCTGCTGAAATCAAACGATACAAGGATTTGATAGCTGAGCTTCAGGCATCGAATGATAGTCTGCAAAAGAAAGTAGCTGAACTCACAGATAAAAATCAAGCACTCACTGCACAAAATCTTGAGCTAGATCAAAATCTAAATACCGAGAAACAAACTACAGCTTCGCTTACCGCAGATAAAGAAAATCTTTCGAAAAAAGTAGCTTTAGGTTCATTGTTGCAGCTTCAAAATTTGAAAGTAGAGGGCATAGACAAAAGGAATAATGGCAAAGAGAAAACTAAGTCGCGTTTGAATAGTATAGACTATCTGAAGATTAGCTTTGCAACTGGAGAAAATAAAGTATTAGAGCCAGGGCCATTGGCACTATACCTTAGAATCATCAACCCTAAAGGTGAAACTATCACTGCAGCAGATCAAGGCTCTGGTACACTAAAAGTAGCTGATACTGGAAGTGAAGTTCAATACTCAAAAAAGGTAGATACAGAATGGAATCAAAGCAGCAAAAATTTGGCTATTGAATGGAGTCAAAAGCTTACTGATAAAGGGACATATAAAGTAGAGGTTTACCAATCGGGTTATCTTGTAGGTAAAGGAGAAACAGAACTTAAATAAGCGTTGTTCCATAACAAAAAAAAATCCACTGACCAATCAGTGGATTTTTTTTTGAGGGAAAATGGAATTATTTTATAATCCTAAATCATAAAGTAGGCGCATTTGAAGTCCAGCTCTAGATTGTAGATCCTTTAATGTTTTATAAAGTGGATATTGAACCCCCAGCTCCTCTTTAATCCAACTAGTTTTTGCTTCACCTAAGGCAGCAGAAAGCTGCTCTTTAAAGTCTTTTGCTTGCGGATACTCTTTTACGCTATATTCTTTAAGATTCGCTTTCTTGGCGGCATAAGCGAGTGCTTTGTCTAGCCCGCCTAGTTCATCTACCAAACCAATCTCTATGGCTTGATTGCCAGTATAAACGTGCCCTTGTGCAATAGTTTCGATATAGGCCGTATCCTTTCCTCTTCCCTCAGCTACACGCATCTTAAATTCTCTGTAGCCTTTTTCTACATTGCGCTGTATAAGACTGCTTTCTTCGACATCAAAAGGGTTAGTCACCATGTTGAATGCTCCGTGCTTAGTCACTTCTACCTGGTCAGTAGTAATACCTAGTTTATCATTCAACATTTTTTTTGCATTCGGTATCAATCCAAAGATACCTATAGACCCAGTGATAGATGTAGGCTCTGCAAATATTCGATCACTATTGCAAGAGATAAAATAACCTCCAGATGCAGCTACATCGCCAAATGAAACTACTACAGGTTTCGATTTGCGTGTGAGCACCACTTCGCGCCACATCACATCCGATGCTAAGGCCGAGCCACCTGGCGAGTTGACTCTCAATACTACGGCTTTGATATCTTTGTCTTCCCTCGATTTTTTGATGATTTTGGCAAACTCATCACCTCCTATCTGTCCGTCTTCGCCTTTTCCATCTACTATTTCCCCATCGGCATAGATTACGGCTATTCTATCCGATCTGAGGTCAGATTTGTCGATTCCTGCTACGTACTGGCTTAGCTCTGTATAGTTAAACGCTTCGTCTTTTTTTGCGCCTGTTTTGGTTATTATCTCTTTTTCGATAGCATCGTAGTAGCCTAGTTCATCTACTAGATTAAGCGATTTACAATCTTCTGGCATAAAGGCTTTGAGGTCATTTATCCCTTGGTCGAGTTGCGCTTTTTCTATCTTTCTGCTTGCGCTTATGTTTGCTAAAAAATGATTGTAAACATCCTGATATATAGACGTGAGTTGTTCTCTATTTTGATCTGACATTTTATCACGCAAAAAAGGCTCTATCGCACTTTTAAACTGACCACAATGAAATACTTGTACTTCAACCCCTAGTTTTTCGAGCGCATTTTTGTAATACATAATTTCTCTACCAAAGCCCGACATCTCCATGCCACCACTAGGGTTGAGTATGATTTTGTCTGCGACAGAGGATACGTAATATGATTTTTGATTTACTGTGCTACCATAGGCATAAACAAATTTGCCCTTTGATTTGAAGTCTTCTAGCTTTTTTCTAATTACATCAAGTGTGGCATAGCCGCTCATGTTTACGCCCATTTCTAAGTAAATTCCTTTGATGTTATCATCTTTGCTTGCCTTATCGATAGCGGCTACTATATCATTTAGGCCAATTGCTTTTTTGATGCTAAGATTAGTAGGGCTAAGGCCTGCCAATGGATTAGAGGTCGTCATTTCAGGAATACTATAATTTAGATTGATTTTGAGTACAGAGTTGGGTTTCACTGTACCAGCTTGTTCACTACCTGCGGAGGCTGCTACCCCTGCCAGTAGGCCAATAAACAAAAAAGTAAAAAGGAATATGCCAACGATGGTAGCTAGCACAAATTTTAGAAATTGTCGCATGAGAATAAGTTTTTTAGTGGTGATTTTAATTAGCCACTGCAATAATAATATATTTGCATGAGTAGATAGATGAAACAACTTTTTTTACTTATTGGTAGCAATCTAGGCGATAGGAAGGCATATTTAGAAAAGGCCATCAACCTCATTGATTTTCGTGTGGCTACCATAGTGCAGCAATCCACTATTTATGAAACGGCTCCTTGGGGCAATACCGACCAGCCTCATTTTCTAAATCAGGTACTTTTGCTCAAAAGCAATATACATCCCGAAGAGCTGCTCTCGGTATGCAAAAATATTGAAAAGTGCATAGGTCGAGTAGTTAATGAGCGATGGGGTCCCCGTATTATCGATATTGATATCTTGCTTTATGGAGATATGGTGTATCAGTCAGCGGTACTTCAAATCCCGCATCCTATGATGCAGGAGAGAATGTTTACCATGGTGCCCTTAGCCGAAATAGCACCTGATTTTCTGCACCCAGCCTTGGGCGAAAGTATGCAGTCGCTTAGAGATAAATGTGCAGATACAATGCCTACTTTCCCACTAGAAATTTAGGATGTTAAAAAGTATTTTTTAGATTCTGATTTTGTATCTCCATTTTTGGCTGGTGCAAAATAATTTCATTACCATAGAAGGTTGTATTGGAGCGGGCAAAACAACGCTTTGTAAACTATTGTCGGCTGAGTTTAATGCTCAGTTGATTTTAGAGCAGTTTGACCAAAATCCTTTTCTTCCCAAGTTTTATGAAGATCCAGATAGGCATGCCTTTCCGGTGGAGTTGTATTTTATGGCAGAGCGATTTGCGCATTTGCGAAAGCTGCAAACATCATCTGACCTATTTAAAAGCCTCACTATATCCGATTTTCTTTTTCAGAAATCATTGATTTTTGCTACTCAAAACCTCAATTCAGATGAAGAAAAGCTCTACCGTATGTTGTTTGATATCATCAACACCTCATTGCCAAAACCAGATTTGATTTTTTATCTCTATGCGCCAGTAGAAAAATTGCTCGAAAACATTAAGAAAAGAGGACGTGATTTTGAGCAACAAATAAGTGCTGAATATCTTCATAGGATTCAAAATGCCTATCTCGATTTTTTCAAATACCAAACTACTCACCGTATAGTTTTGTTTCATACAGAAAATATTAACTTTGTAGATAATAAGTCTGACTACGATCATATTGTCAGTTTACTGAAAGCTGATTATCCTGTTGGCATTACAAAGATTCATTCAATTTAAAAAGCATATAAAATGATTATACCTAAGAAAATAGAAAAACTATTGAACGAGCATTTAGGGCTCGAAATGGGGGCAGTATATAGCTATCTAGCGGTCGCCTCATGGTGTGAAAAAGAAGGCTATGAAGGTGCGGCCAATTTCTTTTACAAGCAAAGTGATGAAGAGCGAGTGCATTTTCGCAAGTTTTTCTCCTATATAAACGAGGTAGGGGGGCATGCATTAGTACCAGAAATGAAACAGCCTAAGGCTACATTTACTAGCGTATTAGAAACGTGTGAGTTGTCTTTGGCAAGCGAACAAAAGGTGACAAAGTCTATCTACAAAATAGTAGAGGCGGCTCGTGCAGAGCACGACTATGGCACAGCAGAGTTTTTGAAGTTTTTTGTAGATGAGCAGCGCGAAGAAGAAGTCCAATTTCAACGTATTATCGATAAAATTAAACTCATAGGTAAAGGACCACAAAGTCTATATTATATAGATAAAGAACTTGAAAAAATAGCTACTGCGAAGCCTGCCGATGCTAAAGCTCCTAAATAATGGAAGCGCAAATTTTAGTTTATGGTTGCTACGGCTACACTGGTAGCTTGATAGTAGCACAAGCTGTGCAGCAAAATTTACCCATTGCATTGGGTGGGAGAGATGAAGCCAAGGTTAAGGAAATGGCCACAAAATATGGTTTGCCATACGAAGTTTTTTCTACCGATGATAAGGAAAAGCTAATCACTACCATAGCCAAATATAAAGTATTGTTGAACTGTGCGGGGCCGTTTTTTCGAACTGCCGAATCCTTTTATAATGCTTGTATAGTCAAGGGCGTACACTATCTCGATATTACTGGCGAATACCAAGTTTTTGAAATGGGCGCATCGCTCACGGAGGCTGCTGAGCAAGCTAATGTGATGCTATTGCCAGGTGTGGGGTTCGATGTAGTTCCCTCTGATTGTTTGGCTAATTTTTTAAAGTCACAACTTCCAGATGCTGACCATTTAGCTATGTTTTTATATTCAAAAGGAGGGAGGCTATCGCATGGTACTGCTATTACTGTAGCGGAAAGTATCGGTCAAAAGACAGTATTGAGAAGTGAAGGTAAGCTAGTGCAAGTGCCCAATGGGAAAGTGCAAAAAACAATCGATTGGATGGGTAAGAAAATGACAGGCACTGCCATCTCTTGGGGCGATATTTCAACTGCTTTTTACTCTACAGGTATCCCAAATATTACAATTTACAATATGCTCCCTCCTTCGGTGGTCAAGTCAATGAAATTATCCAACTATTTTGGATTTATAGTGGGTAGTAGAATGGTGAAAAACTATATGATACGCAAGATAAAGCAGCAGCCAGCTGGCCCATCGGAAGAGCAACGAAAAACGGCTAAAACCTATATCTATGGCGAAGTGTCAAATAAAGCAGGTAAAACGATCAAATCTTATCTTGAATTGCCTGAAGGTTACTCTTTGACTGCTCTTACAGCAGTAGATATAGTCAAGCGTGTGTTGGCTGGTGAGTTTAAAGCTGGATTCCAAACACCTGCTACGGCATTTGGTCAAGATTTTATATTGAATTTTGAAGGAGCAAAGAGAATAGCTATTTGATTTAGTGTTGGAAAGTGTTCAAAAAAATGTAGTTGTTTTTATAAGTAAAAAACATAGGTTTTATACCTCAATTCATATTGTCTTAAGCCATGTATGGTAAACTATTTTTTTTACTTCTATTTTTTACTTTTAGTCTAAAAAATGGATACACACAGTCTGTAACGATATCGGTTGACACATTGCTTGTTGAGTCTTCAAATGGTAACATCATTAAAAGTAGAAACAAGCGATTCAACCCCTATTTTGATACGAGAACTAATCGTTTTATACTAAAAAATGAAGAAGCTAAAATTGGCAGGAAGTTACTGAGAGGTTCTATTATATCACAAGGGTATAATGCGGCTATAACCAGCTTGTTGTTAGTACTTCCGAAAGATATAAGCAAGTGGAACACGTCAAACTATAGTACTCAATTTAGAAATACATATACTCATCCACCAGTAATAGATAAAGACAAATGGTATATCAATTATATTGGACATCCATATCAAGGGGCTATTTATTATAATTCCTTGCGTTCGCAAGGAGCGAAAATTTGGCAATCAGGATTGTTTAGTTTAGGTAATACGTTGATTTGGGAATATATCATTGAAGGAGGATTCGAACAACCCAGTATTCAAGATTTGGTTGTTACCCCATGTGTGGGTTCACTCTTAGGGGAGCTTTTTCATTTTAGCACTATCAAAATGAGTCGAAATGGATTTAAATGGTACGAGAAAATAGCGGTGTGTATTTTGAACCCTACCTTTGCGCTCAATAATGGATTTAAATATGCTAATCCGAGAGTTATTAAGGTACATGTTAATTAATCAATTAGTTGCATTAATAAGGTTACTGCCAGTAGTCGGTGAAAATAGTGTTTCATAAGGGTTTATTTTATGCCGAATATAGTTGGAATTAGGAATGCAATTTGCTATATTCACAATATAAGATAACACTTACATTTACAAGAATATAAACGCTTTAACACGAATAAACCAGCACTTATGAAAATTCAATTTAATACAGACAAAACCGTAAAAGGAGACGAAAGACATCAAGATTACTTTACTTCCCTTATTGAAGACGGGCTTAAAAGATTCGCCTCTCATATCACTCGAATAGAAGTTCATATTTCAGATGAAAATGGAGCTAAGGAAGGTATTAATGATATTCGCTGCTTATTGGAAGCCAGACTTGAAGGATTAAAGCCTATTGCCGTTACCAATCAAGCAGATACAATTGAACTAGCAGTTTCTGGAGCTATGGATAAACTAAAAACGTCTTTAGACAAAATAATTGATCGTATCCAAGAACATTAAATAAGCATTTACGCGGATGTTTGTTTGCTATCTTTTGCCATAAATTTTTTGTTTTTTTACGTTTAAAATTTACAAAATACTACACTATGAAAAATCAATTGATTGCACTTTTGCTCAGTGGTATAACACTAACATCTGCAGCACAAGACAAAAAGCCTGCGCCATTTTCATTTGGAATTGGATATGGTATTAATTTTTTAGGTGGTGGAGGGTTTTCGCCTACCCAAAATGTAAATCTCTCGGTATGGCTACCTAAAAACTTTGAAGTTACGTTTCCACTTACTTTTGGGTATAGAACCAATCTAAATGAGCAATATGACAGTATTTTGACAAATACTCGCTCTGGCATACGGTATGTAAATCGAACCAGAGGCAATACGACTAAATCGTTTAGCTTTGCTATCGCACCCGGGTTTAACTATCATTTTCCTATCAAGAGCAATTTAGATTGCTATTTGGGTGTATCAATTCCTATCGACATCAACACTACACTAAGCTTCAAAACCTACGATGAATTGTCTGCAGATAATTTTAATAGTAAAAGAAATGTCGAGACAAAGTTTAAGCCAACTGTTAATGCGTTTGGACAATTGATTTTTGGGTGTAACTATTTTTTCTATAGCAATCTGTGTCTTGGTGCAAGACTTTTAGCATCCTATAGTTTTTATAAATCCTCAAATAGTGTAGTCAAAACAATTACCACCTATGAAGATTCGGGCAGTGATAATTTTGTGCAAGGTACGAGTATGATCAAATCAGAAGTGAAGCCAAACTATAAATACGCTAACAGTAGTTTTGGTTTTGATGGAGGAGGAGGTTTTTATCTTACTTACTATTTCGGTATGAAGAAAGACAAAAAGGAATCCACAAATTAAGCATTTGGGCAAGCTTTTATTGAGGGGAATGGCTGAACTCTGCTATTTCTTTATTTCATATTTAACTTAATTTGAAAAAAACTTTTTATTACTTCTAATGGCATGAAATGAGATGAAACAACACTTGTACTTTTCGAAAGTGAAGGTGTAAAAAAACACAATTATACTTTTAATACGATTGTAGTCATAACTTCTTCTCTTTTGGTATTCGTACTTTTGTCTAAAATTTACACAATGGGAAGTTTATCGACCATAGTTTTTATTGTAGTGATGCTTCATCTCTTACTTGGTTTTGGTTATGTTATGTTCAAGTTGATGCCCGATAAAAAGGACAGAAAAGTCTAGGCTTCATCTAGGCAAATGAATAGAAAAAATAACCCCCTGAGGTTTATTATCTTCGATTGTAATAGTTCCTTTCTGAAGGTCAACAAACTTCTTTACGATAAATAGCCCAAGACCGGTGCCTTTGCTTTTTCTGGTATTTTCATCACCTATCCTATAAAACTTTTCAAACACTAGTTTCCTCTCTTGCTCGGGGATACCATTTCCTTGATCTGAAAGTTTAATGAATACACCATTCTCTTCACTTTTTAGTTGAAAATAAATCGCAGAGCCAGGTTCAGAATATTTAATAGCATTTTCAAATAGATTGCTCAACATCGATATAAAGCCCACTACATCTGTTTCAAAGTAAAGCGACTCCTCTATATCTGCTTTGATAGGTATTTGTTTACTGTTTTTAGCAAATCGATGAACTATCATCTCGGCCAACTCTGTGGCATTTATTTCTTCCTTTATGTTGTTGTGGCTATCTGATTCTAATTTTGCAGCTAGTAATATATTTTCTATCAACGCTTCTAATCTCGCTATATCAGCATCAGAGTTGTCCATCAACCTATCCACCTTTGCTTTTTCTAAGTCTCTCGTTTTGACTGTTTGCATATTGAGTTTGATGGAAGCCAGCGGTGATTTGAGTTCATGGGTAATTGATAGCATGAAATTTCGCTGAATACTTGCTAGTTTAATCTCTTTGGCTAAAACTCGTCTTACTGCCAAAAGTCCAGCGATTAGTAGGAGAATGAAGACTGTCCCCTCTGCTATTATCATTGTTTTTTGACGCTCGTATTTTTCTCTTATTTCCTTATAATTAGCAGATGAAATATACAATTGGTCTTTGTGTGTATTCTCAAAATAGATAGTGTTTATCTCTATCTTTTCTCTAAATGCTTCTTCATTCTTACTAAAAAGCAGGTAGGCCCACCATATCGAAAATATAACGACATATCCGAAAACGAAGTAAAAAAGCGAAATGGGATTTTTGAACATGAGCAGATAATATTTACCCGAGTTTAGCTACCGCTACTGTATTGTCAATTTTACTTACTAAACCTTGCAATACATTGCCTGGTCCACATTCAACAAAACTTGTAGCGCCATCGGCTATCATTTTCTGAATAGATTGCGACCAACGAACAGGTGCTGTGAGTTGCGCGTTCAAATTTTGTTTTATCACCGATGGGTCTAATGCGGGTAAACCATTTACATTTTGATATACTGGGCAAATCGGGGTTGAAAAGTTAATTGAAGCAATCGCTTCGGCTAGTAGCGTTTGTGCAGACGCCATGAGCGGTGAATGAAACGCTCCGCCTACAGCTAGCTTGATTGCTCTGCCTAGGCCTGTTTTTTTCATTTTATCAATAGCCAAATCGATACCTACTATAGAGCCAGAAATTACTAATTGTCCTGGGCAATTATAATTTGCGGGTACCACTACCTCATTTGTAATGGAACTACAAATATTTTCGATTTGTTTTTCGTCCGTAAACTTAAGCACAGCCGCCATCGTGGATGGGGTAAGCGCACATGCTTGCTGCATGGCTTTGGCTCTCAGGCTCACTAATTTGAGTGCATCTTCAAATCGAAGAGTTTGATTGGCCACTAATGCCGAAAACTCTCCAAGCGAATGTCCCGCTACCATGTCTGGCTTTTCGGTATTCAATACTAAAAATGAAATGACCGAATGTAAAAAAACTGCAGGCTGAGTTACATTAGTTTGTTTTAGCTCCTCCTCATTGCCTTCAAACATTGTCTTAGCTATATCAAACCCTACTATTTCATTTGCCTTTTCAAATAGTTCTTTTGCTTTGGTAGATTGGGTGTATAGGTCATGTCCCATGCCTTTAAATTGTGCACCTTGACCAGGAAAAATAAATGCTTTCATAGCGTTAAGAAATAAGTTTGATAAACTCAGCTCGAGTGGCCGACTTCTGAAATTCTCCCGTAAAGGCAGAGGTAGTAGTGCTGCTGTTTTGCTTTTCTACACCTCGCATCATCATACAAAAGTGCTTGGCTTCTATCACCACGGCTACGCCTAGCGGCTGTAGGGTCTCTTCTATACAATCTCGTATTTGATAGGTCAATCTCTCTTGCACTTGAAATCGTCTTGCGTAAATATCTACTACTCTAGCCAATTTGCTCAATCCTACGATTTTACCATTGGGTATGTATGCGATATGGGCTTTGCCATAAAAAGGCAAAAGGTGATGCTCGCAAAGCGAAAAAAGCTCAATATCCTTTACAATCACCATTTGCTGATGCTCTTCTGTAAAAAGGGCTCCTTTTACGACTTCGTGCGCATCCATATCGTAGCCTGAAGCTAAAAATTGCATAGCTTTAGCTGCACGAGTGGGCGTTTTTTCTAGTCCTTCTCTGGCTATGTCTTCACCTAGACTTGTGAGTATTTGGGCATAGCTTTCGGCTATTATTTTTTGTTGCTCCTCGTTATATATTTCTTGTTTTTGATAATTCATAGTTGGGGTTTAGTCTCCAAAATACTCTACATAGATATTCTCTGTTTCACTCACTTTTACACAATGCAATGTGCACTCAGTGATGTATGGTGTGAGCCATTTCCAAATCAATACAGCCAGATTTTCGCATGTTGGAAAAGTGTCTTTAAACTCAGGGATGTCGAGATTAAAATTTTTATGGTCAAGTCGCTCTGTTACCTGCTCTTTGATGATTTTTGAAAGGGTGTGTGCATTCATTACAAAACCTGTATCAGGATGCAATTCACCTTTTACTGTTACAAACAGTTCAAAATTATGTCCATGAAAATTCAAATTTGAGCATTTGCCAAATACTTCTTTATTCTTTTCTTCACTCCAGTTATTATTATAGAGCTTGTGCGCTCCATTGAAATGTTCTCTTCTAGTCAAATAAACCATTGTCTTTAGATTTGTTTGGCAAATTTAGCCAAATACCTCAAATCTATAGCTACTATTTTCCCAAAAAACAAAGTCTTTTGAATAGTTCGCTTTTGTGTGAAAATATGTTTATTTCATTCCTTGATTATACTTTGGTACATTAATTTCATTTAAATAAGAAAAAACTAACCATGAAAAACAAAATGATAACAATGTTATTGCTCACTTTTATAGTAATAGGCACTAATGCGCAGAGCAAATTGACTCGTATTTGGTATAACCAAGAAAAGACATCTAAGGTCAGGGTGTTTTTAGCGACAGATGGCAAATACTATGGCAAAATAGTTTGGCTCGAAGAGCCTACCGATAAAAATGGCAAACCGAAAACGGATATTGAAAATCCAAATGCTGAGAGGAGAAGCAAGCCTCTAATGGATTTGCAAATACTGGCAGGACTAGAGAAAAAATCTGAAACTGAATACGTGAATGGCACTATTTACGACCCTAAAAATGGTAAAACTTATGGTTGTAAAATGACTATCAAAGATGATGGTACGGTAGATTTGAGAGGCCATATTATCGGAATGCCATTGCTTGGTCGCACATCAAAATGGACACAAGCTGAATAACATTTAGCCCCTCTATAATTTAAAAACGGCAGTTCAAATAATTGAACTACCGTTTTTTTTGTTTGCGTTATGTGCTGTGTGGATATTAATGCTGTATCACTATTCTCTTGGCTGTGCGTATTCCATCAACTGTAATGATTTCTGCTAGATACATACCATTTGGAATAGACTGAACATCTATTTTAGCGAAATATGTATTTCCATTTTCTGCCACTGCTAATTTTCTTCCATTCAAATCAAAAAGTAAGAGAGAGGCAATCTTTGTATCGGTATTTGAACTTAGCACTGTCAAGTACGACCCAGCAGGGTTTGGCAATGCTGAAAATGATAAATTATCGCTTGGCTTCAAATCTCTGATTCCGGTAGTTACTTGACAAGAGCTATTGTCTTTTATTATCTCATAAAAACGTGGCGCAGTATAGGCCATAATGGTATCGATATATTTCAGCGCCTTGGCTTGAGTTGCATTAGGGTTAAGGGCAGCATCGCCTACTGGCTGAGCGCCATCATACCAGCTCCATGGCTCAAATTGTTGACCATAAAGCGGATAAAGGCCTTCGATAGCGTTGGTCACTGCGCCAGCTCCATTTTTATTTGGCGGCCCTTGTGGGAGAGCTGCAGCTTTAAACACATCATTATTGCCAAGTCTTTCAAGTCTAGGCATGAAATCGCCCGCACCACTCACCACGATGATAGCGGTGCCACTGCCCGTGATTACTACAGCCGTGTTGTAAGGAGTAGTAGTTTCATCTACACCCGAAATTGCCACAACTGGCGTCTCTCCAGCTTCTATCCAAGTACTATCGCCAGTAGCTGCACCTAAAGCTAAGATTGCTCTAGCATCTGAAGTGTATCCAGCATGGTTGTCTAGGTTTTCTGATCCACCAAATCCATCAAAACTTCCTGTCTTGGCTTGATTTATATAGGGGTCACCTTTTGAATCTAAAAATTTCACTCCAGTGAGTTCAGATTGTTTATTGAGTGTACCTACCGCTAGAGCAGAATAACCGCCAGAGTTAGTACCACCTATAAAAATCTTGCATGGATCTGTTTTCCAAAGGTTAGTAGTAGAGGCATCTTTTTTGAAAAAACGAATACAAGTTTTGAAATCTTGCATAGCTCTATATACCGCATTGATAATGGTTTTTTCTCTTGTTTCTGCATCGTTTGAGCCAGCTTGCCATCCAGTCCGATAGTCTATCGACACGGCCACATAGCCCAATTTCGCAAAGCGATTACACATTTCTACTACAGAGTATTGGCCTTTATTACCCCATTGGTAAAGGGATAAATATGATCCTGCATGACCTAATATAATAACTGGTCTTTTGGTGACAGTATCACCAGTTGGTTCATATACATCCATAAAAAGGTCTTCAGATGTAGTAAATGACGAATTGTAGCCAAGATTTGCGCCATACTTTATGTCTTTAGTTACCGTTACATTTGAAAACTGTGGAGTAAGGTACCGCTGCGCAAAGCTAGCACTACCCATAGCCAAAAGCATGGAGAGTATAATTTTTGATTTCATGTTCTGATTTGTTTATGGTTTAGTCACTAAAATACGACTATACCATTAAGAAACCAAACAAAAACAAGTTAAAAATTTTGATAAAACATGTTTAGTCTCCCATCCAACGCTCTAATGTTTTAAAATCAACATCTAAAACAAGAGACGCATAAATCATTCGCCCGATACCTGGCCCACCATATACTTGATAGTTTCGTTGTGATATTAAATTACTTCCTCCCAATTTGAATGTAGTATGGATTTTTTGAACCTCCCAACTCACCTGCGCATCTAGCATAGAGTAGGTAGGGATACGACCCGTAAATTGTGGCGACCCTTCAAACAAAAATCCTTCTATCCACTTGTAGTTTATGTTAAATCCAAAACCACGCGCTTTTCCTATTTTAATATCATATCCGCTGATGCCTATATTGAATTTATGACGAGGTGTATTGTAGGCAGGTATGATAGAGTCTTTAGAGCCTAAACGGTTGAGTTCATTCCAAGAATAATTGCCTGTAAGCGCATAGTTTTTGATAAAATAATAAGTAATGCCAACCGCAGCACCATAAGCAGCTACTCTGTCTTTAGCATTAGTAGCCACACGCCATACTTGAAATGGGCGAATAGTACCTTCTGTAAATCCACCTGCTTTGGTAAATGTAGCTCCCAATTTATACCCCAAGAAGTCACGATAAAGGCTGCCGTAGATACCTGCGTCTATGTACACTTTTTTAGCGATCAACCCTCGGTAGCCCAACTCCAATGTCTGCACTTTTTCTGGACGTACTGCATCTACGGTAGAGAACTTGAGAAGATTAATTCCCTCTCTGTTACCATTTTTATCTATATAATCTACTAGATTAGGAATAGATACAAATGAATCTACGCCATGCAAATTTCCAATCAAAATCGCACGACCTACGTTGTAATAAAGATATTGGTCTTGCAATGTAGGATTACGCACAGCCGAAGAATAAGAAAGCCGAATTGTATGGTTCTCTTTATAAGAATAAATCAATGAAACTGCAGGAGTGATAATAGGGTCAATCACCCCATCTTTTCGTTTCCAAGCAAAATTTTGATTGCGATCAAAACGAACCGTTACGGTAGGAATCAAAGCATGACCTTCACCAAAAGAGAATTTTCGTGTAGCACTTAAATACATACCAAATTCCCAGTTCGTGATTCGATTAAAATTACTATCTAATTTTATTGCATTTCCGTTTACATCCTTCTTTATTACTCCTGCTGCATCGGTATCGTATTTATAGCTAAATGTATCGGTAAAAAGATTGCCAAGAGAGTAAGGGAGATACATTCTAAAACTAGCTCCTGTAGTCAAATCAAACCAGTTTTTTTCTTGCCCTTTTTTCTTTATATCCCATTTGTATTCGCCCTGTACGTGTACCATTTTACTTTGGTCAAAAAAGCGAGTTCCTCCTTGGCTAAAAGTACGAGAAGTAATATCGTTTTTTACTGAGTCAAAAGCAGCTGTGCCAGGTTGTAATCTAGCTATGTACGCCCCTCCATTGGTGAAGGTATCCGCATACGCTCTAGCTTGACTATGCCAAATGTTTACAGAATCTTGGTAAGCAGCCATCACCCCTTTTGCCACATTGAATGTAGAGTCAAATGCCGAACCAAACCAAATAGGGCCATTCTGATAAACACTTTGTGGCATACCTGGTAGATTAAAAATAGGGCCATTGCCTACATTCACAATCTTGTTTGACCAAAATGATTGATAGTCCTGCGCCCATCTGGTATCACTTTTAGACGCTTCTTGCAATTTGAATGCGGTAAACACGGCATCATACGATTTCCCCGCATCTTCAGCCGTCATATATGCTCTTACAAAAAACTTGTCGGGCTGACTCACTTCTGCTCTCACTTGGTGCACTTGCAATCCTTTTAGACTATAGCGATTATCACCTTGATACACGGTAGTTCCATAGCCAAAATTATATCCTATTTTAGCTTCTATTTTATTAGTGATTTTATAATGTAAAGCAGCGCTTGCTTTTACGTTAGAAATATTGTAATCAACGATGTCTTTCTCTAAGTATCCTGTTCTATGAAATTGTCCAAGTCCGAGATTTTCTCTTATTGATTTTGAGCCAGACAAAAAGTTATTTGCTTGTTTTGATTGCAACTCATCGCCATATCGATTTACGGCATCATATCCACCTGGATTGTTTTCATCTTGTACCGCATTTATGTTTGCTGATTTTGAGTAGTTGTCTGCATTCCAATCATAAGCTCTTAGATACGATGCTCCAATTTTAAAAGCAAATTTATCATCTCCTTTTTTGTTTTTAAATGAGTTAGCTAATCGAAAAGCCGCTTCAAACATATTTCGCTCGGCACCTTTTACGAAGACCGTCAGTCCTTGATAATAAAATGGATTTTTGGTCTGCATACTCAATACTCCATTAAACGCATTTGGGCCATAGAGTGGCGAACTTGCGCCTACTATCAAATCGACTTTTTGAATGTCTATTTCAGATGCACCAGCAAAGTTACCTACACTAAAATTTAAGCCTGGAGCTTGATTGTCGCAGCCATCAAGTTGTTGTAGCGAGCGCACGGGCGATGTAGAGTTAAATCCTCTAGTATTGATAACCACAAAGCCCAAAGAAGCCGTAGTCATATCCACACCTTTGAGTGTGCTCAATCCTTCATAAAATGTTGAAGAAGCAGTGGACTTGATTTGTTGTAATCCCATACTTTCAATAGTGAGCGGATTTTCTTTTTGTTTTTCGGTGATACGCATATCTACCACTTCTACCGTATTGAGTATATTTTCACTTTCCCCTAGTCGAATTACAAACGGTCGATTTTCTTCAGCTTTCGTTTTTACTTCTATTTCCTGCGCTTCGTAACCTATGTAGTTAAATATTATAGTATATGGCAATGGCTGATTTACTTTAAATTTAAATTTGCCATCTATATCAGTCTGTGCGCCTGTGGTGGTACCTTTAATATAAACTGATGCGCCTATGAGCGTTTCACCATTTCGTTTGTCAAATAATACACCCGATACTTCCTGTGCTTTTGCTAGGATTCCAGTAAGAATAAAAATGTAGAGTAACGTATGCTTCATATACAAGTATTTAGTTTGGTGCTTTGAATAAAACAAATTAAACATAAAATGTTTCATATCCAAAAAAAAGAAATAAGAAAATTAAGCAAAATTTACTTTACTTTTTCGTATTGCTGTACCTCATCATGTATATATTCGAGTTTTACACCTGCCTCCAAAAACATAGCTTCCGACTCACTTCCTGCATGATATTTTCGTTGACATACTACCCTTCGAATGCCGCAATTAATGATAAGCATACAGCATACTCTGCATGGGGTCATTCTACAATATAAAGTTGCACCATCGAGTGCTACACCAGCTTTTGCGGCTTGGCATATGGCGTTTTGCTCAGCATGTACTGTACGTACACAATGTTCGGTGATACTACCATCATCATGGATTACTTTTTTCATCAAGTGGCCTATATCATCACAGTGTTGGAGACCTACTGGTGAGCCCACATAGCCAGTTACTAATAACTGATTATTTTTTGCAATTACACAGCCACTTCTCCCTCTACCGCAGGTAGCTCGCTTCGAGATAGCATCCATCACTTCTATAAAATATTCATCCCAAGTAGGGCGTATGTAAATGTTAGCTGTTTCTGACATAAAGTGCGTTTTCAATTTGTGAATATAGATGATCAAAAGAACCGTTATTGTCCACCACAAAATCGGCTAGTTTTTGACATGCCGAAAGGTTTTGTTTGTTGGGGTCGGTAGCCGTCATTTCCCTAGCTTCGTTGGCTTTGAATGTATCGAAATCTATTTGATCAGTTTCTGAGTTTCTAGCCACAACTCTCTCAAAACGAAGAGCAGGGTCTGCATCTACTGCTATGAGTATAAAATTATCGAGCTTTCGTAAAGCAGTCACTTCGCCTATAGTTCGGATACTTTCTATCACCGCATCTTTACCGCCCACTTTTGCTTGCTCATAAAGTTGTTCTACGATATAACTTGGCGAATTGTTCGCACGCAGTTCGTTTGCTACTAGTACCATAGAGTCTCGATTGAGCGGTAAATTTTTTTTGCGAATAATATCAGTTAAAAATCCACGTACAGAGTAATGCCCAAATCCATACTTCTGTTGTAGATATTCTACTATTGTGCCTTTGCCTGCTCCCAATGTGCCCGTGATGCCTATTATTTTCACGCTGTATTTTTTGCTAATATAAAATTAATTTGAAGATAGGTGGAAGGGAAGTGCGAATTAAGAATAGCATTATCGAATCACGGTAAATTATCCTCTAATCGCATCTACTGGAGGCATCTTTGACGCACGCCATGCAGGAATAAAACCTGAAATAACGCCAATAATAAAGGATAATATAAAACCTACTGAAATATTTTTTATAGTAATGAAAAACTCAAACTTTGATTCTTGGAAGTTGACTAAATACCATTCCAATCCTTTGATTAATCCAAACATCAGTAACAGACCAATCAAACCACCTAACAAGCATAAAATGATAGCTTCCATCAAAAATTCCAACAGTATATAAATTTGTTTTGCACCCAATGCTTTTTTGATTCCTATGATATTAGTACGTTCTTTTACCGATACAAACATGATATTAGCTATACCAAAACCACCTACAAGCATTGAAAATCCGCCAATGATAAATCCTGCAAAAGCAACAAAAGAAAGTATGGATGAAATGCCATCGGTAAACACACTCATTTTATTTAGCGCAAAATTATCTTCCTCAGTAGGGGGGAGGCGTCTAATAGCACGCATTGCACCTTTCACTTCATATTTCATTTCATCAAAAGGAATACCAGCTTTAGGTTTCACTGCTATAAGTGGATCGCCACCATTGGCTTCATTTACAAAAAGAGCAAGTGCATTGTATGGGATGATAAGTGAATTGTCTAATGTAAAGCCAAACAAGTCATCGCCTTCGCGTTTCAAAACAGCAATCACCTTGAGTTCTACGCCTTTTACTCGGATTGATTTGCCCTCTATATTTGAAATACCCGAAAATAGGGCATCCGCTACATTAGCACCAATCACACAACTATGAGCTCCAGACGAAAATTCACTTTGGGTAAAGTATCGCCCACTCTGAAAATCGAAATTTTTGATACGGTCGTAATCGCGAGTGGCTCCTGTAAGCGTAACATTCTCTATGGCTCTATCGAGAAATTTAACTGTACTACGTTCCCCAAAGTTGATAAGTGCTATAGCATCTACAGTTTTAAGTGTCTTGGAGAGTTGATCTAATTCTCTGCTATTTACATTGGGGCGATTGAGATAGCGCCACCAAGGGTAATCGCTACCCCCAAAAGTCCAAGGCCATTTTTGGATATACATAATATCAGTGCCAAAAGAGGAAAAGCTCTTTTTGATATTGAGCTCAAGTGATGACACTGCAGTAGTGATAGATACTACACACAGCACTCCGATAGAGATACCCAATAGCGATAAAAATGAACGCAGTTTCGAGGAGACAATCTCCTCAAAACTCATTCTGATGCTTTGAAAAATGATTTTGAAATATATCAACACATTGCAAAGAAAATCAAATTCTGAACAAAGTAACCAAACAACTTATCATAAAAAACTTGTTTTTGTGCGATGGTATTTTAATTTTGCACACCATTTTTGGTCGAATTCCGTAAAATTCAAAACTATATGAAGTTATCAAATTTCAATTTCAACCTTCCCAAAGAACTTATTGCCAGTCATCCAGCTCCAAATAGAGATGAGTCTAGATTGATGGTAATACACAAAGCTACTGGTAAAATAGAGCATAAAGTATTTAAAGATTCACTAAAATATTTTGGTGATGGCGATGTGATGATTCTTAACAATACAAAGATATTTCCGGCAAGATTGTATGGTACTAAAGAAAAAACAGGTGCCAAAATCGAAGTGTTTTTGTTGAGAGAGTTAAACAAAGAAAATTTTCTTTGGGATGTGCTTGTAGATCCAGCTCGAAAAATTCGTGTTGGAAACAAACTTTATTTTGGAAAAAATGATGACCTCATAGCTGAAGTAGTGGACAACACTACTTCTCGTGGACGTACTATCCGATTTTTGTACGATGGTGACTACGACAAATTCAAACGTACACTTTATGGTCTAGGCGAAACACCACTCCCAAAATTGATAAAGCGACCTGTAGAAAAGGCAGACGAAGAGCGATACCAAACGGTATTTGCAAAAGAAGAAGGTGGTGTAGCTGCACCTACTGCTGGACTTCACTTTTCGCGTGAATTGCTCAAGCGCTTTGAAATAAAGGGAATAGAACTAGCAGAGGTCACACTTCATACAGGGCTTGGTACTTTTAGAACGATAGATGTAGAAGATTTATCGAAACACAAAACAGATGCAGAGTTTATCGAAATACTTGAAAAGCAAGCTAAGAAAGTAAACGAAGCAAAAGAGAACAACAAGAAGATATGTGCTGTTGGTACTACGGTGGTTCGAGCTATAGAATCTTCAGTTTCTGCCGAAGGATTTTTGACTCCCTATAAAGGTTGGACAAATTTGTTTATTCACCCACCTTATGACTTCGCTATTGCCAATGCTATGATTACTAATTTTCACCAGCCGAAATCCAGTCTAATGATTATGGCTGCTTCATTTGGTGGATATGATTTGATAATGAAAGCATACGAATTGGCCGTAAAGGAAAAGTATAAATTTTTCGCTTATGGAGACGCTATGTTGATTATCTAATCTCTTTACAATACATTTTTTTATCCCTCTTTTCCATTGGAAAAGAGGGATTTTGTTTTTATACATACTAAAGTGAGCGCCAAAATCGTTTTCTAAAAAACAGCAATTATGAAAACATACTCACTTATCGTGCTGCTATTTTTAGCAGAAATGGGCTTTAGCTTAAATGTGAAAGAAGCCCTGGCTAATAATTTAATTTCCACAAATTGGAGCGGTGTTCAAACTCGAAATATTCCATTGATAAAAGAGTATGAACGAGCGCCCTCTATGCAGGTCGATATTCAAAACAAAACTACATCAACTATTGATTTGGAACTAGACGAGGGTTACTTCTTAGTACCTGTAGAGCAAGGCTATCAGCGTATGTTGATAACACAAAAAATAAAATTGAAGTTGAAGCCAAATGAGCGAAAAGAAGTCCCATTGTATGCGATGTGTACACAAAATAGTCACAGCGGTCCAAATAGCAAACTGAAATACAAATTGAGCGAAAGAGCTACTGGAGATTTGTTGGCTTTAGCGAAATTGATAGCACAAAAAAACTATCAAAACTATGCCGCACAAGACGCAGTATGGTCTTTTACAGATGGTACCTCCATTTTGGATATTAATTCTCAAAACACAACGATGGAAAATGAACTACAATCTTTTGTAGCTAATGCCATGAAAGTAGATTTACAAAAAGTGAAACAGGAAGCAAAGACGAAAGATAAACTGGGTGAGCAGCGGGTCGAAAACCTTTATCTAGGTAAAAAAATAGATCGAAATATTGCGTTTAAAAACGATACAGCTATTCAACTAAAAGTAGGCTATTACGATCAAAATGACAACTTGTTAGCGAATATTGTTGAGGCTCAATCAGTCATGCCTGGTCATCACAGCATCCGCTACAATCCTTTTCCATTGCCACTACAAGGCAAAAGATATTGTGTCAAAATGTATCACAATGATGAATTATATAGAGTATATTACTTTAGACAATAAAACAAATTTTATGGGCAATCATAAGCCTTTAGATTTGTAGAAACTTGCTAGTTTTGCCTTTGCATGAGTTTACTCCATTTTATTCATTGGAACATCGACCCCAATATTCCACTTCCGTTTGATTTTTTTACGGTACAGTGGTACGGTTTGATGTGGTCGATTTCTATCATCAGCTGTTTTTACGTAGGAAAATGGATGCTTCGAAAGGAAAATTTGCCCGAAGATCATTTGGTGTTAATCATTCAATACATTTTCATTGGCGCTATCATTGGTGCGCGCTTGGGTCAGGTGTTTTTTTATCAATGGAGTTATTTTTCCCAACACCCATTCGAAATAATCAAAATCTGGAATGGGGGACTTGCGAGTCATGGTGGAGTGATAGGAGGAGGAGTAGGTTTGTTTTTATTTCTCAAACAGTATCCAGTCTATAAGCTCATTTGGTTAGCAGATAGGGCTTCGCTTGTAGTCTTTGTTCCTGCTGCTTTCATTAGACTTGGCAATCTTTTTAATAGTGAACTCTACGGCAAAGCTACAGATGTGCCTTGGGCTTTTGTTTTTGAGCGAGTAGATAATGTGCCCCGCCACCCAGTAGTACTCTATGAGGCTATTGCTTATATAGTCTTATTTGGGTTAGGTGTAAAACTCTACAACAGATTTAGAGACTCCCTCAATGGGTTTTATGTAGCCTATTTTTTTACGAGTACTTTTCTAGTCCGTATTTGTTTAGAATTTTTCAAAGTAGCAGAAGGTTCTTTGTACTTGGGTTTCATTAGTAAAACACAGCTGCTATCAGTGCCTTTCATTGTTTTGGGCTTAGCACTCGCTTTATATTCTTTCCAAAAAAAGAAATTCAATGAGTTATCATAAATGGCTGGGGGCAGGATTGGGTTGGGCAATGTCGGGCTCACCATTAGGCGCAATCGTGGGTTTTGGAGCAGGTAAAATGCTTTTTAATTCTGGTGAAGAGAAAAAACTCACGAGCGGTGCTACAGATTTTGAAGTAAACTTATTATTGCTCACGGCACACCTTATCAAAACAGAAAAAGGGGTTACATTTTCGGAGTTGAATTTTGTGCGCAGTTTTCTAACAGAACAACTAAAATCATCCAACATCGAAGAGAAAATGAATATCCTCAATCATTTTTTACAAAAAGACTACGATACCCAAAAAGCCTGCCAAGATATTTTTGCCGCTTGTCCTACACCTATGATTCATCAAATCATGTGGTATCTTTTTGATGTGGCAGAAGCAGATAAGCCACTTTCGGAGAAAGAACGTAATGCCATTTTTATTATGGGCGGTTGGATGAATGTAAATGCAAAAACTTTTTTGGAAATAGAAAATGCGCGAAATCCAGTAGAGCAAACGGTGTTCGATTTACTTGGTGTAAAAGAATCTGACCCTATCGACACTATCCGAACAGCCTACCGAAAAATGATGCTCAAATATCATCCTGATAAACATCCACAAGCTTCAGCTTCAGAAAAGAAAAATCTCGAAGTCAAGATAACAATTATCAAAGAAGCCTACGAACAAATTAAAAAGTTAAAAAAATGATTTTTGCATGGCCAGATGCAACGTTTTTGTCATGGCTAGCATCTATATTAAAATCGCCCTACTTATAGAATATACTTTACCTCTCTTTTTTACACAAAAAATCATTTGATTTACAAACTATTTAAAAGTAAAGTATGATAGCAACTACCTTATCGCGCGCTGAGCAACTGATGGAACTTGAAGACCAGCATGGTGCTCACAATTATCACCCGCTGCCCGTAGTACTCGAGAGAGGAAGAGGAGTGCATTTATGGGATATAGAAGGCAAAGTGTATTACGATTTTCTTTCGGCTTATTCAGCTGTAAATCAAGGACATTGCCACCCACTAATCATCGAAACACTTAAAAAGCAAGCGGAAAAATTGACGTTAACTTCGCGAGCGTTTTATAATTCTGTATTAGGGGAATTTGAAAAGTATATCACCGCATATTTTGGATACGACAAAGTATTGCCGATGAATACTGGAGTAGAAGCGGTAGAAACTGCGCTCAAGCTAGCTAGAAAATGGGCATATAGTGTCAAGGGAGTTCCAGACAATCAAGCTATCATTATTTTCGTTGAGGGCAATTTTCATGGACGGACTATAGCCGCTATTTCTGCCTCTAATGACCCTAGTAGTTATGAAGGTTTTGGTCCACACTTGGGCGGTATAATTCGTATTCCATACAACGACCCCTTGGCTTTGGCCAAAGCTCTTGACAACCCAAATGTAGCGGCTTTTATCGTAGAACCAATCCAAGGCGAAGCGGGTGTATTTGTACCAGACGAGGGTTATTTATCTAAGTGCGCTACACTTTGCAAAGAAGCAAATGTGCTATTTATAGCAGATGAGGTGCAAACAGGTCTAGCACGTACAGGTAAAATGCTCTGCTGCGACCATGAAGGTGTACGACCAGATATAGTGATATTAGGCAAAGCGCTTTCAGGTGGCGTGTTGCCAGTGTCGGCTGTATTGGCAGACAATGAAGTGATGCTGACAATCAAGCCTGGCGAGCATGGATCTACCTATGGTGGCAATCCACTAGCATGTAAAGTAGCTATGTCGGCATTGCAAGTAATCAAAGATGAAAATCTGGTACAAAACGCACAATATTTAGGTAAATATTTCAGACAAGAACTCGAAAAAATAAATAGTCCACTAGTGAAACAAGTGAGAGGAAAAGGATTGCTCAACGCCATTGTGCTCAATACTGAAGATGAAAATATGGGTTGGAATATGTGTATGCGATTTGCTGAAAAAGGACTTTTAGCTAAGCCTACACACCATTATATTATCAGACTCGCACCACCTTTGGTTATTACTAAAGCGGAGTTAGATGAGTGCGTAAAAATCATCAAGGAAACGATAGAGGAGTTTATCTAATTTATAGAAAGATATTATCGAATAAATCTATGAAGAAAATTTTGACAGCGTTTAGCATAGCCTTAATTTTTTTTTAATATTTTGCTATTATCTTCTTGTTGTAAATTAGAAGAAAATCTTATTGAAGTTACATTAACTAAAACAGATAGCTTGTCTATTCAGGCTACAATAGTAATTAGAGACATCGTTTATCAAAATACAAGGTTTAATGACACAACAAACATCGAAAGAGCTAATTTTTACTTCAAAAATGGATATGAATACGCATTTAATCTTCGAGATTTAAAAAGTAGTTCTCGTTTTTTGTTTAAAGACACGCTAAACGGGAGTGTGCTTTCGGTTGTTTTTATAGAATCAAAAAAAAGACCATTTAGTTGTGGCAATATAGAGAGTGCGATATTGGTAAATGGCGTGAGACAAGATTTTAAAGCACTTCATAAAGCAAGTTTATAGCTATATCGAAGTAGCAAATTGTTTAATGCTCCTCGTTTTCCTTTCTTTCTTCCGTTAGCACTCTGTTTTTAGGCACAAAGGTAGGATCTATATCATGTTTGATAAAGTCCTCTATATTTTCTACACCTATACGCTTGGCCATTATTTTCTTGTCTTTGTCTAAGATATAGAGCTGTGGAGTGCTTTGTATATCCCATTCAAAGCGATAATTGCTTTGGTGGTAGGGATCTGCCACGTTTATCCAATCTAGCTTATGCTCCTTCAAAAATGACGTCCATTTATCCATTTCTGCTATATCAAAAATACCTGGTGAAAACACTTCGATATCTATATTCTCAGCTTTCATTTTGTGGTAGATTTCGGCAAGTTTTGGTATTTCTTTTTTACAGTGACCACAGTCTGGATCCCAAAAAGCAAGGATAGTGTATCTGCTTTTTACATCATACAATCGTTTGTATGCTTTAAGTGTAGTATCTAGCAACGATATATCGCGCGCTTTTTTGCCTATAAGTAGCGGCTCAAGTATTCGCCCTCTTTCTAGTATTTTATAGAGTTGAGTAGAGTCCACCCAAGTAGCGTATCCTTTGGCGTAATAGTTATTTACAATGTGGGTATATACGGCATCAAATCCCATCAATTTTGATTTTGCCATTTCATTGAGCATATAGACAATGCTATACTTGAATAGCTCAGATGATGTTTTCATTTTTGCCAGATAGGCATCCCCGTCTTTAATCAAACTGTCGGGTATTTGCATCAAGGTTTTTGTATAGAAATAGCTGAGTTTATTGTGAAATACAGGTGTGCGCAATAATCTGTCATCAGTCAAATCTACATTATCCCAATAGTGGTCTTTATAATAATGCCATTGCCAAGAAGAGTCAATTAGTATGCCCTTTGCATCGCGAGGACCATCTTTAGGTAGCTCTATATCCCGCATAGAGCGAAGCAGTTTTGAATATAAAAAAGTAGGATTAGCATCTTCCACTGATTTGCGTTTCACTTGTACTTCTTTATTTATCTTTTCGAGTTCTGCTTTGTAAGCTGCTTTATCTGCATCATTTGTGGCCGATTTAAGATTGCTATTGATGTTGTCCATCTTTTTACGTACTTCACTTAGATAAATCATATCGTCATAAAAAACTTTGTTTTCGGCTGAGAATTCAACTTTCATATGTCCTGCTAAATCTGCGGTGTCAGTAGATAAAACAATTTTCGGTTCGCTCAAAATAAATTCAAA
The DNA here is from genome assembly GCA_937894725.1 of uncultured Bacteroidota bacterium. Classification (GTDB taxonomy): domain Bacteria; phylum Bacteroidota; class Bacteroidia; order Chitinophagales; family LD1; genus CALAYL01. The sequence goes on along the minus strand of CALAYL010000097.1, from coordinate 12,352 downwards.
ATAACGATTGCCTAAAGCTGGAAACACAGCTAAATAAACACCACTCGGCAAAAAAGTATCCAGCTTGATATTACATACGCCTGATTTATCAAAAAGAAAAGTGTCTTTTACGTATTGCTTATCACCATAATAATTAGCTAAAATCATCGATGAACCTGGCAGGTCTTTTACTGTGATTTTTAATTCTGTTCCTTTGGCAGCATAGGTTCCAATGCTGAATACTAATAACAAACAAGTAATGATAATACGTTGCATTGATTTTTGTTTTTTGATATAAAAATACATTTCCTTTATATAGTTGCAATAATCGTGCAAAAAGTTGTATTTCTACAATGCTAAATTTAGTTAATGATGTAGTAGAGTGCTGGAAGTATCAAGTTGGAAGCTGAAAGTATCAAGTCACAAGTATAATGTCAAAAGCTGTAAACCTCAAGTCGAAACAAACAAGTAACTTATACGATTTATGACGCTAAAATTTAGCGTCAATGCCTTGCATATAAATTTGCTGAAGGCTACTTGTCGCTAATAGCTAAAAAAAACTATATTGCATTACCAAAAAATTAAAACCATTAAACAACTATGAATATCAAAAACCGCTTGATTATCATGAGCTTTCTTCAATTCTTTATTTGGGGAGCGTGGCTCATCACCGTAGGTAATTATTGGTTTGGGACTAAACATTGGGGAGGGGCAGAGTTTGGTGCTATCTTTTCTACTTTAGGTTTATCATCGCTTTTTATGCCAGCTCTCACAGGCATTATTGCAGACAAATGGCTAAATTCTGAAAAGCTATATGGTATATTGCACATATTGGGAGGGATTATTATTGCCTATATTCCTCAAGTTGATAATCCTACCACTTTCTTTTGGGTTATTTTTGGGGCGATGATTTGCTATATGCCTACTATTTCGTTGTCCAATTCTGTGGCTTACAGTATATTAAAGTCATTTCAGTACAATGTAGTTAAAGTTTTTCCACCTATCCGAGTGTGGGGCACAGTTGGGTTTATAGTAGCGATGTGGATTACTAACCTTACAGGCAATAAAGCATCGGGCAATATGTTTTATATTTCAGCTGCGGCATCGATTGCGTTAGGGATTTACTCCTTTACATTGCCTGCATGTCCACCTCAAAATTTGATAAAAGAAGATGCTAGCTGGACAGACACATTAGGATTGAGTGCATTTCGACTTTTTGGTCGTTACAAAATGGCTCTTTTCTTTATTTTCTCTATGTTTTTGGGTGCAGCATTGCAGCTTACCAATATGTATGGCGATACATTTTTATCCGATTTTGCAAACCAACCCGAGTACGCAGATTCATTTGTGGTAAAATATTCTACACTTATCATGTCTATTTCTCAAATATCAGAGACACTGTTCATTTTGGCAATACCATTTTTCTTGAGACGATTTGGTATCAAACAAGTCATGCTTATCAGTATGTTGGCGTGGGTATTACGTTTTGGTCTTTTTGCATACGGCAATCCATCTGGCGGATTGTGGATGATTATTTTATCCTGTATAGTCTATGGCATGGCCTTTGATTTTTTCAATATTTCGGGTTCGCTTTTTGTCGAAACATCTACAGATGCAAGTATTCGTGCTAGCGCACAGGGTTTATTTATGATGATGTCCAATGGTTTTGGAGCTGTTTTTGGTAGTGCTGCTAGTGGCTATCTTATTGACCGATTTTTTGTTATTGATGGAGCTAAAGACTGGCATCATATCTGGCTAACATTTGCAGGATATGCAATGGTGATAGCTATTGCATTTGCCATATTATTTAAGCATAAACACAAGCCAGAGGATGTGGCTGCATTTTCACACTAGAAAGTATTCTTTCATTTTTTTTCTATAAAGCAAAAAAAAGCTTATTTTGGTAATCTAATTTTTAATGTGATGATGCGTAATTTACTACTCTCTTTTTTATTATTTAGTACTTTTATAGTTGTAGATGCTCAAGTGGGTATTAACATTTTAATACCCGACTCTAGTGCTGTACTTCAGCTTGAGTCTAATAGCAAAGGGCTTGGTTTGTCTAGGCTTACCTCTCAGCAGCGTGATGCGATTAATACGCCATTAAATGGTCTTACGATATTCAATACTTCCGATAGCTTTGTAGAGTATTACAATGGTGAGTGCTGGCTTAGAGCATACGAAAGAACATGTAACGATTGTGATTTTCGATTTGGTATCGATGACCCTACCGATACTTTAGATAGAGTAGTAGAAGATTCTGTTTTTTCAACAATCACGGTTACAAAACTCAAAAGCAATCAAAAAATCAACGTTTCTTTTTTAGCTATTCCACCTCCAGGTGTGCAAGTATTTCTAGATGGAAACTCATTGATAGATAGTGCGGGCACTCTAAAAATAGTAGTCAAGGCAGATATTTTCGCTGGCGATGGTCCGGTGAATATTGTATTGCTTGCATTTTGCGGAGATCAGGTTCGCTTTTTGAATTATAATGTGTACATCGAACCTTGTGTGAGAGTAACACTACCCGTGAGTACTCGAAATTATAATTTGCAAGCTCAAAATGCAACTCAACTTCCTCCTGGCTCAAAGAAATGTGTGGTATTGACTATAAATAATATGGTCGAAGTAGGCGCAGATACACCATCAGTAGCAGCATATACAACCGGAAATCTTAATCCACAATCGAAAGTAGGCATAGTAAACAATGGAGCTGTTCTTGGTCGAGGTGGAAATGGTGGTGGATTTACGTTCAATGGCTCATTAATCACAGTAGGTGGTACAAATGGAGGTAAAGGGGGAGATGCAATGCAACTTACTACGCGTACTATACTTCAAAATAATGGAGTAATTTATGGCGGTGGCGGTGGAGGTGGCTCTGTAGGGCTTTTACTTCAAACGCCTAGTATTCCACTTATCGGATCTATCGCTTTGGGCTTTGGTTTTGGTGGTGGTGGTGGATCTGAATTAGGCAAAGGTGGTGCTGTGCCTACAGGTGCTATTAATATTGGTATTTTCCGTTCAGGAAGCAATGCTACATCGGGTGTGTATTCGGTGCCTGGTATTGGTGCATCAGCTACAACCAACATCCCAATTACAATTAGCATTCTTACCATTAATATATCGCCTAATGCAAATGGCGGAAATGGCGGAAATTATGGTCAAAATGGCCAAAGTGGATTCTTAAATTTGAGTATCACGGCTTGTGTGCAAATTCCTATTATTGGTCAGATTTGTATTCCTATTCCTATTCCAGGAGGGTTGCTTCCTTTCTATGGACCAGCAGGTGGATTTCCAGGTATGGCAGTAAAGAGAAATGGCAATTCATTGACAAACTTACCAGATGGAAACTATAGTACAAACCAAGTGAAGGGTGCAGTTGGGCCATAATCAAATTCAAAGAAATTAATCTAATATTTATATGCGTTTGCAAAAAATCGCCATCTTGTTTATTCTATTGGGAGCATTATCTTCTTGCAAAAGAGACAAAGCTAGTGAAGCATCAAACGCAGCACCATATGCAGTAAAAGAATACACACTCAAAAATGGATTGAAAGTTTTTTTATCTGTAAATAAAAATGCTCCCAGAATACAAACGGCCATTACCGTAAAAGCGGGTAGCAAATATGACCCTGCTACTACTACCGGATTGGCGCATTACTTAGAGCATATGCTTTTTAAGGGTTCTGCAAAATTTGGAACTATTGACTATTTAAGAGAGCGGCCATTTTTGGATAGTATCGAAGTTCTCTACGAATTGCATAAAAACACGCTTGATTTGAATTTCAAAAATGCAATCTATGCTCGTATTGATTCGTTTTCGTATGAAGCTTCAAAACTCGCCATACCCAATGAATACGACAAAATGGTATCATCGATAGGGGCGAAGGGGACGAATGCATTTACAAGTAATGATTTAACCTGTTATATCAATGATATCCCATCTTCCGCTCTCGAAAAATGGCTTTTTTTAGAAAGCGATAGATTCAAAACGTTAGTCTTGAGAATATTCCATACAGAATTAGAAGCTGTTTATGAAGAATTTAATATAAGTACTGCTTATGACCAAGAATGGTCTTCTCAGGCTGTGGACTCCTTGCTTATGCCTAACCATCCATATGGTACACAGACGACCATAGGACTCAGCGAGCATCTCAAAAATCCTTCACTCTTCAATATTAAAAAGTATTTTGACACCTATTATGTACCCAATAATTGTGCAATAGTAATGAGTGGCGATTTAGATCCAGATAAGACTATTGCCATGATTGAAAAATATTTTGGCGATTGGAAATCAAAGGAAGTGCCGGAATTTAAAAAAGCTACTCCAGTAGAAATTAATACGCCTCTTTATACCGAAAAAACAGGACAAGAACCTGAACATGTGTATGTAGGGTATAGATTTGATGGTGCGAATACTACAGACCCCATGATGGTAACGCTTGTCGATGCGCTTCTTTCTAATGGAAAAGGCTCTGGTATTTTTGATTTGAATCTTAAGCTGAACCAAAAAATATTAGATGGTTATAGCACCTTTTCAAACAACAAAGATTATACAATACATAAGTTGTTTGGAATGCCTAAAAAAGGTCAATCGCTCGAGCAAGTAAAGGATTTATTGCTTTCACAGATTGATTCTATCAAGCTAGGAAATTTTCCTGATTGGATGTTGTCCGCAGTCATTGACAATATGCGTTTAGATAAATTGCGCGCTGCTGAAACTAATAGTGGTCGTGTGTTTGATGTAGTGTTTGCTTTTGTGAAAGATGTGCCTTTGAAAACACATCTAGCAGAGTTAGAAACGATGAGCAAAATAACTAAAGCAGATATTGTGAAATTTGCAAATGAGCATTATGGAGAAAACTATGCTGTGTGCTATAAGCGATTTGGTGAGCCGAGTTTGTATAAGGTCGATAAACCTAAAATAACGCCAGTATTTGTAAACAAGGAAGCGGTGTCAGATTTTCATAAGCAGTTTGATGCTATAAAAGAAGGTACACCAGAAGCAAGATTTTGTGACTTTAATACAAGCATACAAGAAGTCATAACATCGAGTGGACTTACGTTGTACTATCAACCTAATGAGTTAAATCAGACCTTTAAATTGGACTATATTTTTGATATGGGAACAGATAATGATAAGTTGCTCGGACTTGCGCTCGACTTTTTGCCATACATGGGTACAGATAAATATTCATCTGCTCAAGTAAAACAAGAGTTTTATAAATTGGGCTTAGAATTTGGCGTGAACTCTTCGCGTGATCAAGTATTTGTAAGCCTTTCTGGGCTAGAGAAAAATCTTTCAAAGGGTGTTGAGCTATTTGAATATTTGCTTAAAAATGCAAAAGCAGACAAAGAAGTATATGCTACTTTTGCTCAAGATATTATCAAAAAGAGAGCAGATGCTAAGCTTGACAAAGATGAAATTTTATGGAATGGGTTATTTAATTATGGCAAATATGGCAAGCTAAATCCGTTTAACAATGTGATGTCTAATGAAGCTATAGCTGCACTTGATCCAAATGATTTGACTGCTACCATTCATGAACTATGTAGCTATGAGCACAGTATTTATTACTACGGAAATAAACCATTGTCAGAGACAAATACAGTTGTCAGTAAGCTACACCAGGTGAAAGCTCCTTTAAAAGCATATCCCCCAAGTGTTAAATATGAAGAGCAATCTACGGAAGTCCCTACCGTTTATTTTGCAGATTACAATATGAAGCAAGCTCAAATTATATTCCTCTCAAAAGGACATGTGTTTGATAAGGCTGAAATGCCCGCTCTGTCATTGTTTAATGAATATTACGGGGGCTCTATGGCATCAGTAGTTTTTCAAGAAATAAGAGAAAAAATGGCATTGGCCTATTCTGCATCAGGTCAATATTCGATACCAGAAAAAGAAGGTGAATCGAATTTTGTATTTGCTTATGTAGGCACGCAGGCAGATAAATTGCCTACTGCTACGGCTAAAATGACAGAGTTGTTGACCGATTTGCCAAAGGCAGATCAGCAGTTTGATATGGCTAGAACATCTATTGTTAAACGGTTAGAAAGTGATTGGATAACGAAGGATGCTATTTTTAGAACCTACAGACGAAATTTGAAACGAGGTATTAATTATGATATTCGCAAGGATGTGTATGAGCAATGTAAAGACATGAAGTTTGACGATGTGCAAGCCTTTTTTGATAAGAACGTAAAGGCGAAACCTTTCATATATCTTGTGGTGGGAAGTAAAAATGATATCGATATGTCTGCTCTCTCAAAACTAGGCACAGTCAAAATGTTGAGCTTGTCGGAATTGTACGGTTATTGATAAGATTTAGCAATATGCGCTAAAATATTTTCGGTAGCCCCCACATTTTTTTTTACATACGCTAGTGCCTTCTCTTTTGTTTGATTGTAAAAGGTTTCGCCTGAGAGTTTTGCCACATATCTCTCTACAGTATCACTGCTAGTGATACAAAAACCTATGTTGTTTTTGACTAAATCCATAGCCTCTAGCGATTTTGTGTGATGAGGGCCAAAAAGTGTAGGCAAGCCATATACAGCCGCCTCTAGTACATTATGTACGGATGCTCCAAATCCTCCGCCTATCCAAGCTAGATGCGCATAGCGATACAAATAAGCGAGTTCCCCAGTGTTGTCTATCAACATGACGTTTACATTTGTTTCATGAGTATATCGCGAAAGTCTTACCGTGCTATAATGAAATAATTTTTCAATAGAGAGCAATTCATTTTCATTAACAGTGTGTGGAGCTATGATTATTTTCATATTACTAAATGAACGTTGTCCTACTTCTTGCAGTAATTCGTAGTCTTTATCCCAACCACTTCCTAAAATCAAAACCTTATTATCTTGAATGAAATGCTCGATACTTTTATTGCAATACGATTGTTTTGAAATCGCCAAAACTCGATCAAATCTCGGATCTCCAGCAATAGTAGATGGTATATTGATGGATGAAAGAAGCTGCTTTGACTTTTCATCTTGCACAAAGATAGCTTCAAAAGAAGCTAGTGTTTTTTGAAAAAGCTGACCATACCATGCAAAAAAATGTTGAATAGGTAAAAATCGCGCAGCCACTAAATAGGTTTTGATATTTTTTTGATTAAGATAGTCTAAGGTGTTTAGCCAAAATTCATATTTTATCCATACTACATAAGTGGGCTGAACGAAGTCCACAAAGCGTTTTACATCTTTTTTAAAATCAAATGGAAGATAGGTTACTAAGTCTGCCAATGAATAATTTTGACGCAATTCATAACCTGAAGGAGAAAAAAAAGTTAGCACAATTTGGGTAGTAGGAGTTGATGTTTTTATCGCTTCGATAAGCGGTCTAGCTTGCTCAAACTCACCCACAGATGCGCAATGAAACCATACGATTTGCGCATTTTTATTTTTCTCAAACTGAGCTATCTGAGTCCAGGTATGTTTTCGACCATCAATCCACTTTTTTGCTTTGCTTGAAAAAAACGAACTGCTCCATGCGCCAATCCAATAGACTTTCAAAAATAAGTTGTAAAAAAAATGAGAGATTGTTATCACCACATTTAGAATAAATCAACATTGTCTTTGTTGGTGAGAATCGGGATAATCCAACCCAGCTTTACACCTACAAACAAATCTGTACGTTTTTTAGTATCTTTTTTATCCAAATCAAAATCCCATGCTCTACGGTTTTGAGTCAAACCAAGCTCTGCTATAGCGCCAATATTGAAGCTCAATAGCTTTTTTCGTTCCAAAAATTTAAAGCCTGTGCTCATTGAGAATAATACTCCATTACTCATTCTATCATATCCTTTTCGATAGGTTTTATCAAGTTGGGGAAAAAGACGAGTAGGCACTTGTATCAATATTTTATGTTGCATAAAACCAATGCCTCCTTGTAGGAAAAAACCGCTACCTGGAAGCTTGTTAGTTACCTTAAATACTTTCTCCCCCACTAGTTTTACTGCAAATCCTGCTAGGGAAAGTTTGGGTTGTTGTTGAGTTCCTTCTATCGAAATTAAATTCAAATCATTGGTGATAATGCCATTGAGAATATCGGTTTCTTTAACTTTGTTGCCAAAAAGATAAGAGCCCTCTATACCCACCATCCAGTTATGATTCATCCGAAATCCCAATAACATACTGATGTTTGAACTAAAACCAAATCGACTTTTCAAATCAAGGAGTGCAAAATTGGCAGTATATGAAGGGTTGAGTAGTACAGCATTGTTGACTTTGCGCTCTCGTTTTTTAAACATTTCGCTCTCCGAAAGTTGAGCTTTACAGACAGAACTAGTCCAAACAATACCCACTAAAAGAAATAATCTATAATATTTATCCATAATCCTATTCTGCTAAATTAAAATATTATTTTAGCATCGCTAAAAAAAATAGATGCGAAAAATAGAAATGGTCGATTTGAAATCGCAATATCAGCGAATAAAGCCAGCTGCAGATAAAGCGATGATGGAAGTGATTGAAAATACACAGTTTATTAAAGGACCTCAAGTCAAGACATTTGAGGATAATCTGTCGAAATACTTGAATGTAAAACATTCGATTGCGGTAGCAAATGGCACAGATGCACTTCAAATAGCGATGATGGCGCTTGGGCTTGAACCTGGAGATGAGGTGATTACAGCAGATTTTACTTATGTAGCTACTGCAGAAGTTATCGCATTGTTAAAACTTAAACCAGTTTTGGTAGAAGTCAACCCACATACATTTAATATAGATCCTGCGGCAATTGAATCCGCTGTTACGCCCAAGACTAAGGCTATTGTACCAGTTCATCTTTTTGGACAAAGTGCAGATATGGAAGCGATTTTGACAATAGCAAAAGCGCATAATCTTTTTGTGATTGAAGATAATGCACAAGCTATAGGTGCAGACTACACATTTTCGGATGGACGAAAAGCAAAAACAGGCACTATGGGCGACATAGGATCTACTTCTTTTTTTCCTTCGAAAAACTTGGGATGCTATGGTGATGGAGGGGCATTATTTACAAATAATGATGAGTTGGCACAAAAAATCAGAATGATAGCTAATCATGGACAATCCGTACAATACTATCATGATGAAATAGGCGTAAACTCTCGACTTGACACATTACAAGCTGCTCTATTGGACGTGAAATTACCCTTTTTGGATAGTTATTGCGCTGCCCGCCAAAAAGTAGCAGATGCTTATGATCGAGCATTTGCAAATCACCCGCATCTCAAAACACCTGTCAGAGCGGACTTTTCTACACATGTTTTTCATCAATACACCCTTACATTATGTGGTGTGGACAGATCAGAACTAAGAGCAAAATTAGCCGAGAGAGGAATACCTGCTATGATATATTATCCTTTGCCTTTGCATAATCAAAAGGCATACAAAGATAGTGCATATACCGATGAAAAGTTTCCAATAACTACTTCACTTTGCGCAAATGTGCTTTCTTTACCTATTCATACGGAGATGGAGGATGAACAATTAGCATACATTATTCAAAATGTTTTAGAACTGACCAAATAGACAATGAAAATAGCCGTAGTAGGAACAGGATACGTAGGATTAGTAACAGGAACATGCTTTGCCGAAACAGGTAATGAGGTATCTTGCATCGATATCAATGCAGAAAAAGTAGAGTTGCTTAAGAATGGGATATTGCCAATCTATGAGCCAGATTTAGATTTGCTATTTGAAAGAAATACAAAAGCTGGAAGATTAACTTTTACTACCTCTTTAGCAGAAGGAATAGAAGGTGCAAAGGTAATTTTCTTAGCATTGCCTACTCCCCCTGGTGAGGATGGCTCAGCAGATTTGAAATATATATTGAAAGTAGCCGAAGATTTAGGGCCTATTTTGAAAGAATATGCGGTGATAGTTGACAAAAGCACAGTACCTGTAGGTACTGCTGATAAAGTAACTGCAGCTCTTTTGAAAACAGGAAAGCGAGAAATGTTTGATGTAGTTTCTAATCCCGAGTTTTTGCGTGAAGGAGTGGCAGTAGAAGATTTCCTAAAACCTGAAAGAGTAGTGATAGGAACCTCTTCAACAAAAGCTGAAGAGGTGATGACAAGATTATATGAGCCTTTTGTTCGTCAGGGCAATCCTATCATCTTTATGGACGAGCGTTCTGCTGAGATGACTAAGTATGCCGCAAACGCTTTTTTAGCTACAAAGATTTCGTTTATGAATGAAATAGCGAATCTCTGCGAACGAGTAGGCGCAGATGTGGATAATGTAAGAAAAGGTATAGGCACAGATTCTCGTATTGGTAAACGTTTTCTTTTCCCTGGAATTGGATATGGTGGTAGCTGTTTTCCAAAAGATGTACAAGCATTGCATTTCACCGCCAATGAAAATAACTACAATTTCCAAATATTGGATGCAGTAATGCAGGTAAATGATATTCAGCGAGCATTGTTTTTGAAACGAATTTTACAACATTTTAATGCTGATTTGAAAGGCAAGACCATCGCATTATGGGGCTTAGCATTCAAACCCAATACAGACGATATTCGTGAAGCTCCAGCTACCTATTTAATAGATGAGTTTTTGAAAGCTGGTGCAGAAGTGAAGGCCTTTGACCCAGAGGCTATGAAAAACGTGAAAGCCATGTATGGGGAGAAAGTAGCCTTTGTAGAAAATCAATACGATGCTTTAGAAAACGCTGATTTCTTAGTTATAGCTACGGAATGGAATGTGTTTAGATCTCCAGATTTCAAAAAGATAAAAGACACATTGAAAATGAATTTGATTTTTGATGGACGAAATCTTTATGATTTAGATTTAATGAGTGAACTAGGATTTGAGTATCATAGTATAGGCCGAAAAACAATACAACATGTCTAAACGTATTTTAATCACTGGCGCAGCTGGCTTTTTAGGCTCGCATCTTTGCGATAGATTTATAAAAGAAGGCTATCGTGTGGTAGCTATGGATAATCTGATTACAGGCAATCTTAGTAATATAGAGCATCTTTTTAAACTTGAAAATTTTGAGTTTTATCATCACGATGTATCGAAATTTGTGCATGTAGCTGGTGACTTAGATTACATACTCCATTTTGCATCACCAGCATCGCCTATAGATTATCTAAAAATCCCAATTCAAACATTGAAAGTAGGATCTTTAGGAACGCATAACTTGTTAGGCTTAGCAAAAGCTAAAAATGCTAGAATATTGGTGGCATCAACATCTGAAGTGTATGGTGACCCTACAGTACACCCTCAAAATGAAGAATATTGGGGAAATGTAAATCCTGTTGGACCAAGAGGTGTTTATGATGAAGCAAAACGTTTTCAAGAAGCAATCACAATGGCATATCATACTTTTCATGGTTTAGAAACAAGGATAATCCGAATTTTTAATACCTATGGGCCACGTATGCGCCTTAACGATGGTAGAGTATTGCCTGCTTTTATAGGACAAGCACTTAGAGGTGAAGATTTGACGATGTTTGGCGATGGCTCACAAACACGTTCTTTCTGTTACGTAGATGATCTGGTAGAGGGGATATATCGTTTGCTTTTGAGCGATTATCCTTATCCTGTCAATATTGGAAATCCTGATGAAATCACAATTAAAGAATTTGGTGAAGAGATATTGAAACTTACGGGTGCAAATCAAAAACTAATTTCAAAACCACTACCAAAAGATGACCCTAAACAGCGACAACCAGACATTACTAAAGCAAAAGAAATTTTAGGTTGGTCGCCAAAAGTAAGTAGGGCAGAAGGGTTGAAAATAACCTTTGAGTATTTTAAATCGCTTCCTAAAGAAATATTATTTGACAGTAAACATAGATTTGAATGAAAGAATATTTTGCACATGAGACTGCTGTGATAGATGAAGGCTGCATTATCGGAAAGGGTACAAAAATATGGCATTTCAGCCATGTAATGTCAAATTGTATATTGGGAGAAAATTGCAATCTTGGCCAGAATGTGGTAGTATCGCCAGAAGTAGTTTTAGGTAACAATGTAAAAGTACAAAACAATGTGTCGATATATACTGGAGTAAGCTGTGAAGACGATGTGTTTCTTGGGCCCTCAATGGTGTTTACGAATGTGATTAATCCTCGTTCGGCTGTCAATAGAAAGAATGAATATCTTAAAACACATGTAGGACAAGGAGCTTCCATTGGTGCAAATGCTACTATTGTTTGTGGGCATGATATTGGTAAATTTGCTTTTATAGGAGCAGGTGCTGTAGTGACAAAAACAGTGCCTGATTACGCTCTAGTGATTGGGAACCCATCGCGCCAGGTAGGCTGGATGAGTGAGTATGGACAAAAATTGATTTTTGATGAAAAGGGAGAAGCGATTTGTTCAGAAAGTCAAGAAAAATATAAACTAGAAAACGGAAAAGTATCCAAAT
>CALAYL010000096.1 GCA_937894725.1 uncultured Bacteroidota bacterium | reverse complement strand
CGAGATATTTATAACGATTGGCGAGCTGATGAAAACAAACACAAACAACACGGAAAGGAGGAATACATTTGTGCTAAGACTGGCGTAGGCATTCAGTCTTTATCTTCAGCAAGTGCTTTTTCTGTTTATCCCAATCCAATAACACAACAAGGTCAGTTTACCATTTTGGCAGAAAAGGAAAGTGCTTTTCAAATTTACTCAATAGATGGCAAAGAGGTACAACAAGGAACGCTGAGAGTTGGTGAAAACAAAATAGACATACCCAATCTATCTATCGGCATCTATCTATTAAAAGTAGCAGACTATTCTAAAAAATTAGTGGTGCAATAACGCCCCCTATAAACAGCAATCTAAAACTGTCTCCAATGTTGGGGGCAGTTTTTTTGTAGTATCGTTATAATGGCGCAACTTTTGGATAGCGTATTTTTTACAAGAGTATGACAATCTCGGCATTGATTTCGTTAAATTTGAGTAAGAAAATCAGCTAACAATGAAACAGGTATTTACGCTTTTTGCTTTGCTTTTTATTTTCAAAACGGATGCCCAAAATTGGTGTACACCAGGAGCTAGGTGGGTGTATAGGGAAGATTTTTTTGGGGGTGTAGACCTGAAAGAATATGTTTACTCCAAAGATACTCTATTGTTTGGTCAGCAAGATTGTCACCTTTTAGAAGTTTTCTATAAAAGCTATAACTATTTTACTTCTCAGCATTCCTCAAAAAAGACAGATAACGCCTATACCTATTCAAGAAATGACAGTGTGTTTTGGTTGTTTGATGGCACCTTCAGACTTACCGTAGCCTATAATCATGTAGCGGGCGATACGCTTGATTTGTATCATTTTAATGGCAATTGTTTTCCAACACCTTCTAGGTTTCTGATAGATTCGGTCACCATTTGGACTTCTCCCGAAGGTAAAATCCGAAAACATTTTCATTATAGTGTTTTAAATCCTGACACCTTTCCAAGGGGTTTTCAACCCCAAAGAAATGTATCAGCCATAGAAAGTGTAGGGTTTATAAATAATAACATTTTTATTAACCTATCTTGTGTAATTGATGGCAGCTTTCCCATATTAAGCTGCTATAAAGACGATAGTATCAGCTATGCGTATAACCCCAATTGCAATAGGTTAACCAACAGCATCGAAGACCTCACCGAAGAAATGCCCATATTATTACACAATTTGATTTCTGATAAAATAGCGCTTAATATTAATACGCCTACTACGGTTAGTCTCTTTAACCTAGAAGGAAAAATGCTTTGGCAAAAGCAGATGTCAAGTGATATAGAGGTAGATACCCACTCACTCCAGATAGGCTTATACATTTTGAAAGCACAAAGCCAGCACAGTCAAAAAAGCTATAGGCTGATGAAGGTACAATAATGGATTCATAACAAGTGTGGGCAATCGCAAACTAGTATTTGTGTGTTGATAGTTTTTTTTGAAGTAAAAAATGATAAAATAGCGTTTATTTCACTATTGCTGCATTCAAAGCATCAATTTTTTTTTCGTCTTTAAATTCATTATTCAATTTATAGTAGTTGCCTTTGTCTATAGTGTGCAAATAGGCATAAGTAGCGATCTCTAGTTTTTTATCTTCAGATGCAAACAACTGCATTACTCGCTTCACCATAACTACTGTAAAGCAGTTGGAGCTGATGATTTGTTTTGCTGAAAGCACTTTGCCTTCATCGGTAGAGCGAGCTGCTATGTTTTTTAAGACTTCATTGAAATCGGCTTCTCCTAATACATTTGAGCATGGTAGAGTAGATGCTCCGCCATTGGCAATCACAGCAGTAGTGGTTGTTTTTTCTGTGTTTGTATTTCCGGCTCCTGTGTTGATGCTGATGTTTCCTCCAGGTACGCCAAAATTCATTCTCACTCCAGATGGCTCTGCTACTGTTTGGGTTGTAGTATGCTGCACAGTTGCGCCTTGTACTACTATTACAGTCGGCTTATTGGTTTCAATATAGGATGGATTATCCATTTGCGATACCCAGTGCAAACCCAGTTCACCTTTTTTATTAGCGGTGATTTTAAAAGTGGCATCTACCGGGTTTCCTTGTGCGTTTTGTACCTGAAATAGTTTTCGCTCTATAGGGGCCAAAGACGCATCTTCAAATTCTATACGTAGTTTAAAATAGAGCTGCGTGAGATTGATGATACGTACGTTTTCTTGGGGCACTTCATTCTTTTTTTCATTGTTTAGATACACCGTAAATTTATGATGGTCTTCGCTATAAATAGTAGCATGCGCCACTCGTTGAGCATTTAGGTTGAAAGTGCCGAGCGAGAGAAATAGAAAAATGTAAAATGAAGACTTCATATGTTTTTTTGCCTATTCAAATGTAATGTTTTTGTACAAAAACGAAGTGCTCGCAAAAAGTTTGCAGTTTGAGATACTCCACAGAACGAACTTTAGCTAAATCTTGATTATAAACCCGCTTAATTTCAATTTCAAGTAGCGCTTCGCTAACCACTCGAAGAGCAGATTAAATTTAAGATTCTGCATATCCAATGACTCATCTCGCTAAACAAATAGTGGCGGAGGTTGTTGTTTAAGTAGTAGTTGGATTACATATGCCCCAACATTTAATAAAAATAGTATGAAAAACACCTTCATTTTGATATGCTGTATAATGGGTTGTGTCAGCGTAGGCGCATTGTCTGCTTTTGGCACTGCGGAAGGTTTAGCTTCTTGGTATCCTACTGCTATCAAACCTTCTTTTAATCCACCCAATAGGATTTTTGGTCCAGTATGGACACTGCTTTATATCATGATGGGTGTGGCTATCTATCTGGTATGGAGAAACGCAGGCATACAAAAAAAGTCCTTTATCCTTTTCTTTATCCAATTGGCATTAAACTTTTTTTGGTCGTTTCTTTTTTTCTATTTTCATCAAATAGGGCTTGCATTGATAGAGATTATACTACTTTGGTGCATTATACTAGCTACCATCCTTAATTTTTCAAAACACAGTAAAATGGCCGCTTATCTTCTAGTACCTTATTTGCTTTGGGTGAGCTTTGCTACGGTGCTTACGGCTGCCTTTTATCAGTTAAATTGAGTCATTTAAGCAACAAAAGTGGGATACATTCGTTGAATGATTATCTTTGCGCACGTTTTGAAAAATAGTATCCTTCTTTTTTTATGTTGTTTCGCCATAGGCGCAAACGCTCAGTACCACGAAGTGGGTATATGGGGTGGTGCTGCCAATTATTTTGGCGACCTGAATCCTAAGTTTAATTGGACACAAGTAAGACCTGCCGGAGGGCTTTTTTATCGATACAATATGAGTACTCGTTTTGCCGCTAAAGCTGCGATAAGCTATGGCGAAGTGCAATTTAGCGATGCCGCTACCAAAATAGCCCGCAATCGAGAACGCAATTTATCTTTCAAATCAAGTATTGCAGACCTTTCTGCTACTATTGAGTTCAATTTTTTTAAGTTTGATAAAACCAAAAAGAAATTTTGGTTTTCGCCTTATTTAGCCACAGGAGTGGGTATGTTTTTCTTTAACCCTAAGGCAGAGTACAATGGCAAATGGTATTACCTACAACCCCTCGGCACTGAGGGGCAAAACGATGCCAGTTATTCTGGTGTAAAAAAATACAAACTCTATGCTTTCCATATACCTATCGAGGGAGGATTTAAGTTTAGCGTATATCGAAATTTCAATATCTCCATTTTTGCCTCTGTCAAAAAAACCTTTACAGACTATCTTGATGATGTGAGTGGAGATTATCCTGCTACGGTTTCGTTGCCGGGTGGGTCGAGAGGCATAGCTGCCAAACTCTCTGATCGCAGCGATGAGGTACTCCCAGAGAGAATAGGTAAGCCTGGCTATCAGCGTGGAGAATCAAAGAAAAATGACGACTTTGTGTTTGTGGGTGTCTCGATTTCCTACACCTTTATGTCTATGCAATGTCCTTGGCCAGCCGGACCATCTACCTATCGCTAAGCTTAACCAATTTTAGAAAATTAGCAAATACCGAAAACTTATCTTTGCTACGCATTTTAAAAATGAAAGCTACTATTACATATCGATTTACTTTAACCCTATTGTTGCTGGCAATAGCTATAACAGTGGATGCACAAAACGAGCGTGTGCTCACTAGAGAAGGGAATAAGCTTTTTGAAAAAGGAAACTATACAGATGCCGAAGCGAATTATAAAAAGGCTTTGGACAAAAAAAACAACTATCCCGAAGCGATATTCAACCTTGGCGATGCTATCTACAAACAACCCAACCGCAAAGAAGAGGCGGTAACTCAGTTTGAGTTAGCAAATAAGCTTTTATCGGATCCAAAACTAAAGGCACAAGCATTTCACAATATCGGCAATGCGTATGTGGATGCTCAGAAATATGATCAAGCAGTAAAAGCTTATAAAGAAGCCCTAAAACTAAACCCTAAAGATAACGACACCAAGTATAACCTTGCCTACGCTAACGAAAAACTTCGTACACAAAACAACCAAGACCAGAAAAAAGACGATCAACAAGACAAAAAGGACGA
>CALAYL010000095.1 GCA_937894725.1 uncultured Bacteroidota bacterium | reverse complement strand
ATTTTGAAACCCAATTCAGTTAAAATTTGTCCAACCGAGAAAATATTGTGCATTGACCCACTAATCCAAATCGTAGCATCATCTTTCATTTTATCACGAACCGAACTGAGCCATTTCCTATTGAAGTCATTAACGTATTCAATATTGAATATTTCGGTTCCAATTGAGCCATGGGTTTTGTAATATTTGGATTTATAGCGGAGCTATTTTTAAACAATATCTTGCAATAATATTTAGTCTGACTAAGGGTTTGAAAATGAAATAATTAAAATTCAGAAATACACTTATTGTGTGTATATGATTGATTTTGATCTATTTACACTTGTTTATATCAATTATTGATCACAATTTTACAGCAAATATTTCGTATGAATGTTACATTTGAAAAAGCAGAAAATACAACTGTAGAATGGTTAACACCTCCTGAACTTGTAAGGATGTTAGGAGAATTCGACCTAGACCCGTGTACTCCATTAAACCCTCCTTTTATACATGCAAGTGTAAATTTTTATATTAATGATAATGGATTAAAAAAGGAATGGTTTGGTAGGGTTTACATGAATCCTCCATATGGTAAAGGGATGGAATTATGGATTGAGAAATTAAAAGTCCATAAAAATGGCATTGCATTGATTTTTGCAAGAACTGAAACGAAGTGCTTTTTTAAGCATATTTGGGATGATGCAGATGCTGTATTATTTGTAAAAGGAAGAATTAAATTTTATAATATTCATGGAGTACAAACAGGAACACCAGGAGCCCCAAGCATTTTTATTGCTTACGGTAAAGAAAATGCAAATCTACTTGAAAAATCAAATATTGAAGGGAAATTTATACGATTAAAATAGTTGGTAAACAATAAAATTAGCCACATTAAATTCTGCATCTATTATCCAACTGTTTTCTTTAAGTAGTTTTATTATAGCATCGTTTTCGTTTTTAACATTTTCAACTATGCCTAGTACTTGCAAGTTGTTAATCTCAATATTATTGTTTGGAGCAATTGTATCACCTTCTGGAGATAGTATTATAAATTTTTTCATTTCCATAATTTTTTATATTGACCATTTCCTAAAAATTCTAATAATCCTAAGTCTCTTAAATTTTGGAGTTGCTGTCTGATTTTATCAGTGATGTGTTGGTTTGAAGGATATTTTTGTTTTAACTGAAGTTCAAACTTATTTATTTCTTTCAATGAAAATATTTGATTTGGAATTAATTGAGCACATTTAAAAACCTCCAATTTCCAACCAGTAAGTGAAGAAGAAATAATATCATTGTTAACTTCTATTATATCAAATTTTTCCTCAGGAGATTCAATTTCAAACTTGGGTAGTTTGATAGATTCTGAAGGAGGAATTTTTGCTAATATTTTACGTACAACATCTATATCGGTAAGTTTGATGTTTCCAATATTCTCATTTGAAGATATTGATGAAAAATCTTCTATTACTTTTGAGACTATTTCTAAATTTTCAGTATAAATTCCATATTCATAGTTGTTTAAAAGACCACCATTTGTTAAATTACCAGAAGTTATTATAACTTTTTTATCATCGAAAAGATATATTTTGGAATGAAGTTTAGGAAAGTTTTTAACTACTCCTTTGTTTTTAATCACATTTTCAAGGGCAGACAAATCAAGTGAACCAGAATATATGTTCATCAATTTGAAAGAAGTTATTAGTTCCAAGCTGGTATTACTATTCTTGAATGAGAGTAATTCATTACAAACGTTTTCTTTTACAAATGGTGAAGTTATTTTTATTGATTTTTTAGATTGGGAAACTAATTCCATTAAATTCTTTCTCCAAGGTGTCTTTAATATTTCCATAAGATAGCGAGTTTTGCGTTAGGGTTTACAATGGAAATCCTTTTGTGAGGAACGAACGAAAGATTGGAACGGAAAACCCGACCCGATAAGGGGAACGCCCAATTCTCCTCTTTTTTCAGCATTTGCATTTATACTTCTTCTTGCCTTTACTCTCGAAATAGAAAATTCAGCATAAATTTCATCAAAAAAATTATCGTTTGTGTCTTTGCCTTTTACATCAGAATTGCTCAACATCCATTTGTGACCTTGCTTTTCAAGGTTTGAGCAAAAATTTCTAAGTCTTATTTGTTCCTCATCATTAAATTCATCTTTTGCATATGAATTAAAACTAGAAGTATTACTCAATGGCTTGTATGGCGGATCGAAATAGAAAAATGAATTTGTTGTTGCTTCTTTTAATGTCGCTTCATAATCACCACAAAGAATTTCAACTTTCTGTAAAACATTACTTACTGCTAAAATATTCTGGTCGTCACAGATGGTTGGCTTTTTATATCCACCCATTGGCACATTATATAAGTTTTTACTATTCACTCGATACAAGCCATTAAAGCAAGTGCGATTGAGAAAAATAAACAAAGCGGAGTGCCCACTTTGTGCCAACTTTCTTGTATTGTACAATTCTCTTTTTTTATAGTAATAAAGTTTTTTATTGTCCTCGTTACCTTCTAAATCGTGAAATTCATTTTGTAAAACTTGAAGATTCGAAATCAATTCTTTTGGATTTTTGGCAATGGTTTTATAAGTGTTTATTAAGTCTTCGTTTATGTCATTAATTACTGCTTTTTCAATCTTTGGAAAGTTATCAAGCATCCAAAATAAGATTGCCCCACTTCCAACAAATGGCTCAATGTAGGTAAACTTAGCGTTTGCCAATCCTTTTGGTAAAGACTTTTCAATCTCTGAAATCAATTGAGTTTTACCCCCCGCCCATTTTAAAAATGGCTTTGCTATTTTTACTGTCATCTAAATCGCTTTTCTTCTTATCATTCTTACCTCCTCTATCGTTATCTTAGCGTGCGTAACTTGTGATGAAAAATAATCAAAATTTCTAATTTTTAGCCTTTCGCCCTCGATAGTGTTTTCTCCATCTATTACATGCAATGATGTATCTCGTTGGTGATGCCCCGCCAAAGCCCGTGGCTAAACACCAAAAAGTGCAAAGATATCATGTTAATGGTAGTTTTTTTATTGTTCGAAGTATTCATTTATAAGTTGTCCAGCGTGTGTATTTAAAAATTTCGTTACTGCTTTACTTTCGTGTTTTTCTAATGTATCATATTTTAACTGATGATTTTTCATAAAGTCACTTAATGTATCTTTGTTGTATAAGCCTAAAATTTTCCCTAAATCTTTTTTCGGATTTATCTCCCCAATTTTGCTCATTAAATTGTCAAGTCTGTTTTGGGTAATAAGTTTATAAATTTCTTCACATAGAAAACTAGCATCTTCACTAAGCTCTTCTCCTTCATGTAGCAATTTGCTTAGAATTGCTTTATCAATATAATTATTGTTTTCTGCCCATTTTTCATTTTTGTTTTTAATCAATACTCTTGATCCTGTTCGCAAAAAGGTTGGTTGTGATGGACGGATTACAATACCTTCACAAATGTTTCCGTCAAGTTCAGGCAGTTCAAAGTTTTTTGGAATTGTAGATTTAAACGAGTTTGGAAAGCTTAATCACTCTATTAAAGCTCCTTTGAATAATGGCTTAGCATAAACAAATCCAAATTTTTCAAAAAGTTGAGAAGCAGTTTCTACATCCAAATATTTTTCATTGTCAATTAGAATGTCAAAAGCATAAAAGTCATTTGTAGGGCAGTAATAGATACCACGCTGAACAAGTTTTGAACTATCATTTTTTGGCATATCTGGATGAGGATAACCACCACCAAATATTTCTCCAAAAATTGACATTGATTTGGCGTTGAACTGTTCTGATACTTCTCTAAAAACATTTAAAATTTTGCTAGAATATTTTTCTTGAACAAATTTTGAATTGAAAAATTGTTCATTTTCAGGAATCAGTTCAGTTCGTTTTGCAGACAAGATATTCTGTCCGTCAGTAATAAAACAGAGATTTGCTCCATGAACTTTTTCTTGCACTACATATTCAATGTTGCTATAACCTTGATCTATAATTAAATTTATAAAGTCGTCTTGATAAGCGTTTTCTATTGAGTTATATTTCTTAAATTCCATTGTCTTTTTTGTTTACACATTATTGGTTAAATTTCTCTTTAGCTCTAAAATAGAATTACATACTCATATTCCAAAACCCCCAATTCCGTTCTTCTAAAAATGATTATTTTTTTAAAAACAACATAAATGGATAGCAGTTCTTCCTCTTTTTAATTTCCTAGTAAATTATTTTCTCCCTATTTCAAGTATTATATCCGACCGCAAACGTTTATAAACGACTATAAAAATTTAATATCCGACTAGCCATTCCGCCTCGCCACATCTTTGCCTCGTCAATTTTTTTTTACTCACTCACACTAAAAACTAAAACTATGAGTACTATCAAAAACAGCGTTCGCTTGATCGGCAATATCGGCAACGAACCAGAAATCAAGACATTTGAAAGCCAAAAGAAAATGGCTAAACTCTCGCTCGCTACCAACGAGACCTACAAAAACGAAAAGGGCGAGCGCGTTACAGATACCCAATGGCATAATCTTGTGGCCTGGGGTAGTGCCGCTACCATCATCGAAAAGTATGTCAAAAAAGGGCAGGAAATCGCCATCGAAGGCAAACTGACCACTCGCCAATATACCGACAAAGATGGTACCAAGCGCTATGTGACCGAAGTATTGGTCAATGAGGTATTGTTGCTAAGCAAAGGTTAAATTCGACTTAGTGTCAAATCAGCTAGAAGATGATTCTAGGTGAGCTGCTGTAGGGCTATCATCTTAGCATACACTCCCGCCCTGGCTAGTAGGGTATCGTGTGTCCCTGTTTCGATGATATTGCCCTCATGTAGCACAATGATTTGCTGCGCATGTTTGATAGTCGAAAGTCGGTGCGCTATGGCGATAACGGTGCGGTCGCGCATGGCGTTCGTGAGGGCATCTTGTACTACTTTTTCGGATGCCGAATCGAGCGAAGAGGTAGCCTCATCCAAAATCAAAATTGGTGGATTGCGAAGTAGTGCGCGCGCTAAGGTCATACGTTGGCGTTCGCCACCGCTGAGGCGCATACCTCTATCACCGAGAGGGGTGTGATAGCCGTCTGCAAGGTTTTGAATAAAGCTATCTGCATTCGCCACTTTGGCTGCGGCTTTCACTTCATCTTCGGTAGCATCTGCTTTGCCAAACACGATATTGTGATACACGGTATCATTAAACAAAATCGGTTCTTGCGACACCACCGCCATCAATTCTCTGATTGCTTTTATCTTGAAATCTTGGATAGGTTTTCCATCGATTAAAATCGATCCGCCATCGGCCTCATAAAACCGCAACAGCAAATCGACCAAGGTGCTTTTGCCCGAGCCAGATGCACCCACGATAGCCAGCATTTCGCCTTTTTTGATCGAAAATGACACATCCTCTATAGCTTCTCTTTCTCCTGTAGGATATCGGAAACGAAGATTTTTAAACGCAATTTCGTTTTCAAAAGGCACTGTATCGAGCGCATTCGGTAGGTCTAGTAGCGAGGGCTGTGTGTCGAGCACTTCAAACACTCTATCGGCAGCCGCCAAACCAATCCGTACATTGTAAAAGGCATTCGAAAAGCTTTTGGCCGGTTGTATCAAAAGTGAAAACATAGCGATAAAGCCGATAAAAGTAGCTGCATCGAGCGATTGGTCGAGTACCATCTGCCCACCAAACCACAACACGGTACTAAACACGCAGATAGACAAAAACTCGGTAAGTGGAGAAGAGAGTTCGTATTGTAGGTTGATGCGATTGGCTTGGGTATATACCGTTTTGTTGAGTTCCTCAAACTGTTTGGTTTTATATTTTTGGCCATTAAACGCCTGTATGATACGCAGTCCGCCTATGCTTTCTTCTATCAATGCTATCATTTGTCCTATGGTCGTTTGGGTATCGTACGAATGGCGCTTGAGGCTTTTGCCTACTTTGCCTATAATGCCCCCAGTGATGCCTAGCATCACGAGTACAAAAAGGGTGAGCTTCGGACTTATCATCAACATCCAGCTGAGTGAAAGAAAAATATTGATAGGTTCTCGTACGGTCACTTCAAGCATACTGATTACACCCATTTCTACGGCTTTTACATCGTTGGTGATACGCGATATCAAATCGCCTTTTTTGTTTTGGCTATAATAGGTGAGTGAAAGCGAAAGTATTTTTTCGTATAGCTGATTGCGCAAATCGCGCAATACGCCATTGCGTAGCGGAGCTAAGGCCCTGAGGGCGAGATAGCGAAATACGTTTTTAAAGAAAATAATAATGACCACCGCCAAACACACATACATCAAGGCGTGCATTTGTCCATTTGTGGCTTTGTCTTGACTCAATAAGTATTTGATATAATCTAAAATGGAAGTAGCGCTAAAGCTAAGCGTAGGGCGAGTTTCGACCGCAGGCACTTGGCCAAAAAGTAGCTGTAAAAGCGGAATCACCATCACCACCGAGAATAATGAAAAGAATGCCGATAGGATATTAAATACCAGATTGGCCGCTGTATAGCTGAGATATGATTTGAAATAGGCTAAAATCCTTAAAAATATTCGCACGTGTAATTGGTTTGCTATTTAATCGTGCAAAGTAAAAAAATGTTGTTTAAATACTTTTATTAAGAATTTAGCACGATAATCTGCATTTTTACCACATGGACAATAGAAGACAAAATAAAATAGCCTCGCTGATGCGAGAAGTGATGACCGAAATTTTATATAAAGAAGGGAAAGGTATCTACGGCAACGCGCTGGTGTCTGTAACCAATGTGCGAGTAACGTCCGACTTGTCTTTGGCTCGATTTTATTTTAGTATATATAATGCTCCCTCAGCTGAAGTGGTGATGGCGCAACTCAATGAAGCCCAAGGTCAACTCAAAAAAGCATTGTCTGTTCAAATGCGCAGTTTGCGCAAGATACCGCAGTTTACTTTTTTTCTCGATGATACACTCGATCAAGCGGAGCGTATAAGCAAGATTTTTGATGAAATAAAAGAGAAAGACGAGCAAATCAAAAAAGAAAACGAAGCTCAGTCATAATCTTTTTTTAGTTACAAACTAGTTGATGGACAAATAAACACTAGTTCAAAATTTAGCATCGCCAAGCAAGGATGTTACTTTCTTTTAGCTTCATATATGGATTGACTAAGCCAAATGAACTCAGTCAAAAATCCGTCTATACTTCGCTGAAATGTAGGGTCGATAAGTTGTCCATTTTCATCTATTTTTTTTTCGACACCGCCTATCAAAAGCATTTGAGGGCAAGGCACGCCAAAGATTCCACAGATAAGTTGTTGCATCTGCATAGCAGCCCGCATACCCCCCATAGCGCCATTAGTATAGGTGCAAATGCCAAATGCTTTACGCGAAAATTTCGGGAAATGATCTAGCAAGTTTTTCATCACAGGACTATAGCTGCCATTGTATTCGGGAGAAATGAGTATAACTGCATCCGCATCAAATAGCAAAGGCTTTAAAGCTACATGGGTAGTAGGTATAGCATCATGCGTAGGCCATGCATTTTCTATAAATGGAAGTGGAAAATCGCGTATGTCCAAAATTTGCACTTGCACCTGTGCATAGTTTTTTTCAATTTCATTTTTTAGTAAATTAGCCACACGAATACTCAGTGCATTGACACGAGAACTGCCAGATAGTAGGGTTATTTTCATCTTCAAAATTAATATTAAACTACAGACTCCAAACAGTTATCTATAAAAGATGTTTAGCGTTTCAGAAAATCCACTATTTTAGTGGAAAATAGAATCGACAATGGATTGGATGCTTTTTGTTACAGAAACACTCAAATTTTCTCTACCTGCGACTATCTTAGCAGTTACGGTTATCTATATCATTCGTTCATTTATGACTCGCGACCAGCAGTTGCGACTTATCGAATCGAAAGTCCATCTTTCGAAAGATACGATGATAATTCGATTGCAGGCATATGAGCGTATGGCACTTTTGCTCGAAAGGATGCACCCTTCTTCGCTTATCAATCGATTGCTTGAGTCTGGTATGACTACTCGCGACTTGCAATTTGCGATGGTTACTTCTATACACACAGAGGTAGAACACAATTTTGCGCAGCAGATTTATATTTCGGCTGATGCTTGGAATCTCATCGTTTCATCAAAAAAGGAACTCATCAAAATGGTGACCATGATGGCGGGTACGATAGATGCACAAGCACCAGCACAGCAACTTGCAAATATGATTTTGATGGGCATAGAGCAGGTAGAAGAACCACTTCCATCGCAAGTGGCACTTGATTTTTTGAAAGCAGAAGCCAAAAATATTTTATAGCCTATGGAGTTGCAAGTTAAGACATTAAGGGAAGTGCTTTTTCTCGATATAGAGACTGTTCCTCATGTGGCTACTTACGATGAGTTAAATGCCTATTGGCAATCGCTCTGGGATAGTAAGCATGCCACTTTTCGCGATGCAGGGGTGAGTACACCATCGGAGACCTATGCTAGCAAAGCGGGGATTTTTGCGGAGTTTGGTAAAATTATTTGTGTGTCGATAGGCTATTTTCATCATGACAAAAAAAGAGGTAGCGATACGTTTCGTGTAAAGAGTTTTTCGTCTGATAATGAGGCGGAATTGTTAGCCCCATTTTGTGCACTTTTGTGCAAGTATTTCAATGATGTAGAACATTGGCAGTTGGGCGGACACAATGTGCGCGAGTTTGATATACCCTATCTATGTAGGCGTATTTTGGCTAATGGTCTGACTTTGCCGGCTATACTAGATTTATCGGGTCGTAAACCTTGGGAAATAAATGTGATAGATACCTTGCAGCAGTGGCGATTTGGCGATTTTAAAAACTACACTTCACTCAAGTTGATAGCAGCTACACTTGGTATCGCTTCACCCAAAGAGGATATTGAAGGTAAAGATGTAGCAGCCGTATATTGGCAGGGGCATGAATTGGATAGAATAGTTCGCTACTGCCAACGCGATGTGGTGACGGTAGCTCGAATATTGATGCGTCTCAAAGGAGAAACTGCGCTGCTACAAGATGAGGATGTAGTACTAATAGAATAAGTCAATTCATGTGGAGATTTTTGCTAGTTTGATCTGCAAATTGAATTTATAAAATTTAAAATGGCGACCTATAGGTCGCCATTTTAATGAAGTGATGGGAGTCGAAATTTATTTTGCAGTTTCTACCAGTGCTTTGAAATCTTCAAACGTGGTCGGTTTTTCTTCTACTTTAACTTGTGTTTTGAGATACGCTAATGCTTTATCATCAAGAATTCGCTCCCGTGTTTGCTCTACATATTTCTTGTCTAGCATTTGCTTTGCTACAAATTCGTTTAACCAGTCTGAGCCTATATCTTTCAAACCATAGCCATACATTTGCGACATGATTTGTGTACGTGCAAATTGCTCAAGTTCTTCTTTCCCTACAGATAGTTGTTGTTCTGTTACTACTTTTTTTACCATCAAATTCCATTTGATTTGCTTAGAAAACTGAGGGTAGTCTGCTTCGATTTGTTCTTGGGTAATTTCTTTTTCGTTTACCGTTTTAATCCAACGTTTCATGAAGTCGTCTGGCAATACGAGACCAGCGTTTTCCATCATATATTGATGTAAAAGATTGGTGAGGTAAGCATCAGCTTGCCCATCAAAATAAGCCTGTAAGTCTTTCTTAATAAGCTCTTTCATTTCTGCCTCTGATGTAGGGCCGCCTTCGCCATAGGCTTTTTTGAAGAATTCTTCGTTTAACTCAGCTGGTACAGAGCGAGTAATGTTGTTGAGCGTAAGTTTAAACTCGCTTCCTATAGTATCTATTACAGTTGCTGGGTCTTGTACGTTCAATACATGTTTGATAACAGCATCTTTTTCTCTATCTATGGTTTCGAAAATATTTAGGGTGATTGAGTCATGTTTTTTGAGTGCTAAAAAGCTATCTTTTTTGTCGGCTTTGAGCATATCGAGCATGA
This sequence comes from uncultured Bacteroidota bacterium, assembly GCA_937894725.1. Taxonomy (GTDB): domain Bacteria; phylum Bacteroidota; class Bacteroidia; order Chitinophagales; family LD1; genus CALAYL01. Next base: position 62,006 of record CALAYL010000095.1, on the reverse strand, counting down.
TAGAGTTGGTCGTGCTTACACCACCTTCTTTTACATTGCCGTCTGTGTCTAGTTCTTCGATAGTGAACATCAGGATGTCATTATCACCTACAGCTTCTGGGTATTCATAGCTTGCAAAACGCTTGCGGAGTCTGTCCACTTCTTCGTTTACCATGTTATCTTCGATAGCTACTTTATAATGTGTAAATGGAGCTGCCTTTTTCAGAAAGTCAAAATCCACTTTAGGAGCGAGACCTATTTCGTAGCTAAAATCAATGTCATGCATTTTGTCTATAGACAAATCAAGAAAAGGCTGGTCTGCCGCAGGCATTGGCTGTCCGAGTAGATCAAGGCTTTCTGTTTGGATGAAGTTGAATATACGGTCGTTTAATAGCTTGTTTACTTCCTCTATCAATATGCTATTGCCGTGCATTTTTTTTACTAAGCCTAGCGGTGCCATGCCGGGTCTAAAACCTTTGATAGCCACTTGTTTAGCTAATTTTTTGATAGCATCAGTAACCGATTTTTCGTACTCTTCTTTTTTAAGGTGTACGTTGATTTTGGTTGTTAAATCTGAAGTTTGTTGTTGCGTTACAGACATTTTATAGTCGTTTTTTGAGGTTAAAAAAATTGCCCCAAAAGGTCGGGGCAATGTTTGTTGTTTTGTGCGGGTGGAGGGACTTGAACCCCCATGGATTGCTCCGCTAGATCCTAAGTCTAGTGCGTCTGCCAATTTCGCCACACCCGCAAAAGGAGGGCAAATTTAATAGTAATTTTAAATTAAACAAAAAAAAGTTTACACGGCCACAGGAGCAGAGATAGCTGGGTGTGGGTCATAGTTCAATATTTCTACATCCTTATAGTCAAAATCGAAGATGGAAGTGATTTTAGTATTGAGTTTTAACTGAGGCAACGAACGAAAATCACGGCTAAGCTGCAAACGAGCTTGCTCCTCATGGTTGCTATACAAATGCACATCGCCAAAAGTATGAATAAACTCGCCAATGCCTAGTCCACACACTTGCGCCACCATCATCGTGAGTAGAGCATAAGAAGCGATGTTGAAAGGCACACCCAAAAAAACATCGGCACTACGCTGATAAAGTTGACAACTTAGCTTGCCCTCTGCTACATAAAACTGAAACATAGTGTGGCATGGAGGTAAAGCCATTTTGTCCACCAGTGCTACGTTCCACGCATTGACAAGGAGTCGTCTAGAGTCGGGATTTTTTTTGATTTGTGCGATTACATCGCTGATTTGGTCTATGGTATTGCCATCGTATGTAGGCCAAGAGCGCCATTGCACACCATACACGGGTCCAAGTTCGCCCCATTTTTGGGCAAAAGATTCGTCTGAAGCTATTTTTTGGCTAAATTCTTTCATCGTCTCTCCGCCAAAGTCAGGACTTTTTTTGTAACTGGAGTATGGCCAATCATCCCAAATAGACACGCCATTTTCGGAGAGGTAGCGGACGTTTGACTCGCCTTTCAAAAACCACAACAATTCATGGATAATAGCTTTGGTAAACACTTTTTTGGTAGTGATTAATGGAAAACCCTGCTGCAAATCAAAGCGCATCTGATACCCAAAACAACTCAGCGTACCTGTGCCTGTGCGGTCGCTCTTGCGAATGCCATGGTCTAAAATATGCTGTAAGAGTTGGTGATATTGTTGCATAGCACAAAAGTGAGAAAAAAAAGTGCAACGACTTAGTTGGTTTTGCACTTTTCAACAGGGAGCGTAATTCACTATCGCAAGGAGGCAATTTAAGATTACTCACTTTTGTCATAGTTTAGTCAAAAGAAATCCATTTTATTTTACTGTCCCTTTTTTTCTTACTTTGTTTAAAAGTATGATTTACATTTAATTTATTCTCTTTTAACTTCTTTAAAATATTTTATATGAAAAAGTTTATCACCATTTTATGCCTAGGGCTTTGTACAGTTAATATACTCACAGCACAAAAAGCATCAGTGTATCTGCCTAAACCAGCAAAAACATTTCCTGTACTAAAAAATGTGGACTACTATGAAATGGTTTCAAAATTTAATAATAGTCTGCCCTCTAGGGCGAGCAGAAGTGCTTGTGACCGATTTGAGTTAGATTTGGGACTCTATGATTACTTATTTAAAACGAAACAAACTACACTAAACTATACAGGTAGTTGGTTTGAAGCAAATCCAATCATTATGGCAAATGGTATTACACCCTTTGTGGATACTTTAAATATAAACAATCTCACTTATGTAAAAGTGGTGTATGATAGCATAGTAAAGCTATCAGATATAATAAGTACGCCTCTATTTAGTTATATCCCTATTAGTCTAGCTACAGTTTATATTGACTCAGTTATATTAGGATATGCATTGGATGTAGATTCAAACAAGCTGACAAATACAGATTCTCTTAATATTACTGTTCAAAAAAAGCAAGGCTCTACTTTCTTAAATGTAAAAAAAGTAGCCGTTGTAGGCAGTAGTTTAAAGCCATACATAACAGGTGGATTTGTAAATAGAGCTAAGAGTACTTTTATTGGATGTCAGTTAAATAAAGGAGATATTTTTTCCATTCAAGTAGAGTGGAAAACATTAGATACGGCTAAGCGTTTTTATTTGACTTATTCGTATGGAGACTCTTGTGGTACAATAACCTTTAATGGACAGCAGTTTTCGTCTCCCGCCTATCCATCTGTTTTCAAAGGCAAAAATTATTTTGGTGAAATATTAGCTGATAGTTTGGGTTTAAGTGTGCTTGACACTACTAATGCTGCTACTTACATAATACCATCTACACCTATAAATTGCAGCTATGTTTACTACCAAAATCACGATATCGTACCTCTTATCACAATATGTACAGACCCCTTACTTAAAATAGCCTATAGCAAAACATCTGCCTGCAAAGGACATGCTATAAGCTTAAGCGCATTTGTATTTGGATTCGATTCTACCCAGCTTCAAAACCTGCAATATACTTGGACAACATCTAGTGGTTCCTTGACTATCAACTCTGGGAGTAATACCTCATTAATTATGGGCAGTACAGATGCTACAATTTACTTGACTGCCACTGATGGTGCCACCTCATACATTGATAGCTTACATTTATTTTTAGACACGCTAAATTGTCAAACTTATTGTGCAGCGTTTTTCACTATTTATCCTGATTCATCTGCAGCTCAAACTTGGACTGTATATAATTATTCTGCTTCGCAATATCCATTAAATTATGTTTGGTTTTGGGGAGATGGCACTACTAGCAATGGCATAACACCATCACACACATACTCAAGTCCTGGATTTTACAATATTTGTCTTCAAGTTTCAGATACACTTGGATGTACAAATACATACTGCGATTCTTCGACTTACATTTTCAAAACAGATGGTATAATATCAATAAAAGTAGTAAACAGAACAACTATTACAAATACAATTAGTGATGTGAATACTGAAAGTAAGATTGCTATTTTCCCTAATCCAAGCAGTGGACTTTTTCAACTTGAATCACCGAAAAGTGCAAATCTTCATGTCTTTAACATCCTTGGGGCTAAAGTACTTAGTAAAACATTAATAGAAGGGTATAACACATTTGATTTGAGTGGTTATACAAATGGAATTTATATTGTAAAACTAGAGGTGGAGGGTAAAACCTATACCCAAAAAGTAGTCAAACAATAAACTTGCCTTCTCGCTTAGTTTGGTCTGCCAATGAGGCAGACCTTTTTTTTGCGAATGCAAAACGCAATCCTTTTTCTCTAGGCTATATTTTTATAAATTAGTTGAATAAAAGAAAATGACTATGTCAAGTACCTATTCTCAAATATATATCCAAATAGTTTTTGCAGTAAAGAATAGAGATGCGTTGATTGATTTTTCTTGGGAAGAGAATCTCTATCGGTATATAACGGGAATAGTGCAAAATAAGGGGCAAAAAATGATTGCTATTAATGGAATGTCAGACTATATTCATTTATTTATTGGCATGAAGCCAAACTGTAATCTAAGCGATTTAGTCAGAGAAATAAAAAAATCAAGCAATGAGTTTGTGAACGAAAATAAACTCTCAAAATCTAAATTTAATTGGCAGGAAGGGTATGGTGCATTTTCGTATAGTCATTCGCAAATAAATAATGTATATAACTATATATTGCATCAAAAAGAGCATCATAAGAAAACAAGTTTCAAACATGAGTACCTTGATTTTTTACAAAAGTTCGAAATCAAATATGAAGAGAAATATTTGTTTGATTGGCTTTAGATGCCAATGGCATCAAACGTTTGTAGAATTATTCGGCAATAGATGTGCGACCCCTTCGGGGTCGAAGAACGATGGATTTTCTTATCCTATAAACATGCAATCCCTAGAATTAAAAACCTTAAGCTCCATAAAATAAGAAACAAATTTCCTTTTATTATTTCTTCCTCGCTCTCCATCTTTTCACTCCCCATATTATCAAGCCTACCAAAATAGCAAACGGCCAAAGACTAGCGATATGGAGCACAAAGTAGTTGAAGTTTATAGCTCCATTTCTGAGTGATTCTGCTAGTTGTGCAAAGAAGGATTCTTTTGGGCGAGCTTTAAACTCGAGTTTTTGGTAAAGCTCTATGTTTATGGTGCTATAGCTCACTTGGTCTTGCAGGAGTTTGAGTTGCGCCATTTGGGCATCTATATCTTCGCGCACTTGTGCAAGTTGTGTTTGCACCTCGAGTATATCCGCTACTTTGGTGGCTTGCTTGAGTATGCTGAGATACTGCTGTTCTAGTGCCTGCTTGTTTTTGAGACGAGTGGCTACATCTACATATTGTGAGGTTACGTCTTCGGCTCTTACATTTTTATAGTCAAGAAACACGCCTTCATTGACTAGTTGATTTAATAAAGTGTCAAACTGCTCGGCTGGTACCCGTATGGTAAATGAACGGGTAAGATCATAGTCATTTTGGCTTTGATTGTCGGATGCTAGATACGCCTTACTATCCGCTACGAGTTTTTTGAGTTTTTGCGAAGCATCAACCAACTTATCTACTTGCATTTTTATATCGGCAGTATATATAATTTTCGTGCTTTCGGTCGTTTCTACTCGGCTAGGCGATGAGGGCAATGGAATTCTATCTTCAGATTCGGTGGCGGGACTTTCGCTATACGAAGCTCCCATTTTGTCTTTGCCGCCCATAAAGGAGCTTGTTGCCTCTATTGCTTGGTTATTTTTTTCATTACAAGCCGAAAAGACGATTAATGCTACAAAAGTTAGAAGCGTAAGTCGCATAAGTGTTGATTTTAAATATAGATGTAAGCTATTGATTTTTTCCATAAAAAAACCCCGACAAGCTGCCGAGGTTTTTTGAAAATAGTTTTACGTCTTATTTAGCTTTCTTTTCAATAATTTTGATTGCCTCTTTAGCACATTTTTCGTAGCCTTCAGCTATACGAGCGCCTGTATCTACATCGCCAAATCCGAATGCTTGTCCGGCCACTTTCTCCATGCTCAACACGAGTACTGGTGCGCCAGCTGCATTTTTGAATGTTAAGGTCATATTCAAAATTGCAGGAGCTTTATCTATACCAATGAAATAGCCAGGTTCCATGTAGGTGGTTTTTATTTCAAGAGTCAATTCTCCTTCTGTAGTACTTGCAGAAGTGTTTAGCTTTTTTTTGCCATCTTCATTGTACTTAGTGATAAATGATTGAGCATATCGAGATGCCTTATCTTCTTCCCATTTTTTAGCCCAAGCATCTCCCTTTCCAGCTTCTTTTTTATTTAGGTCTTCAGATTTATTTTTAATAAATTCTGCTTCACTAATTTTTTTGCCAAAAGCCATTTTGTATTTGCTGACAATCATCCCATCATAGTTCATTACTACTTTGATTGATTTGCCTTTGATAGCAGCGGCATCACCACTGACCAATTTTACTTTGGCTACTACGACTTGAGTGCCTACGGCACCTCCCATCACACCAAATTGTGCTTTTGTAGAAATAGTAGCAAACACGGCTACTGCGATTGTTAGAATTAGTTTTTTCATTTTTTTGCTGTTTTTTGTTTGAAAAATAATACTGCGAAAATAAGAAATAATAATAATATGTGCAGCGCTTAATGGTACTTAATGATATGTTAAAATCCGATTCGATTCATGGTGAACTTAAAATAGTTGAATACTCTTATTTGTTTTTTATAATTTTAGGAAAAATAAAACCATAAAATGAAAAAACACATGCTACTTTTCGGCCTTTCTATAGGTCTTTTTTGGGGAGCTACAGCTCAATGCACAATTGATACTACGCAAGTGCCAACGGGTAAATTTTTCTCACCAGATACACTACCTTGCGTAGTGCGTACCGTGGCGTATGACCAGGTGATACAATTTAAAGTACCTCAACGTGTAAACATTTCAGATTTTTTTCCAGCTATTCCATTACCCATTACCCTTTTTATTGATTCTATTGTAATAGATTCAATATCTGGATTCCCATCTGGTATCGGCTATACTATCAACCCTACCAATGGTCACTTCAAACCTGGATTTGGTGGTTGTGCAAGAGTATTTGGTACTACTGCAGATCCTAAAGGTAACTATCCGTTGACGGTATATGGTAATGTCACTGTTCGTGGTCAACCTTTTCCAACATTTGGTTTTGATGGCGATACAACGCTAGATTTGTCAAACCTTGCACAGCTTGGCAATAGCCCATTTTCATTCAACCTTGATGTAATCAATATAGGCGATCAGTGTCGTCCGTCTAATGTAGGAATAGGTGCTATCGCTGCTTTTAATGCAATCATCAAAACATATCCGAATCCTACTCAAAACAGATTGACGGTGGATGTAAATACCGTAGATCGTATAAATGGAAAAATCGAGGTATTCAATGCACTTGGTAGCCGTGTAGTGGTTGAAAATATCGATTGGATAGGTGCTCAATCGTTTTATTTAAACACATCTGCACTTTCCAATGGCATATATACACTTCGTATTGCGGATACTAATAAGGCGTTCCAAACTCAGTTTGTAGTAGCGAAATAAAATTTCAATAAATAGTTTTTACGATTCCCTTTCTGATAATTCAGGAAGGGAATTTTTTTTGATAGAAGAGAAGTGTAGTTTCGCTTCAATGACGGAGCTCACACACGATGTATGTTAATTAACATTATCATGAAAATTTAAACGATTTAGCTTGTTTTAGCCGATATTATTACTCTCTTGTTCTCGATTTATACAACCCAAAACTAAGTGCTAGCAGCACCAAGGCAAAGCCAGTGAGTTTGTAGAGTTGAGGTAGGATTTTAGCAGTATCCGCATTCCGCAAAAATAAGTCATTACATGCTTCAAGCCCCCACGACATAGGAGATAGCTGACTGATGTGTTGAAGTATTTCGGGCATTACATAGGTGGGCACCCACACTCCACCAAGAGCAGCTAATAGCACCACAGATACCGATCCAAAAGTCAATGCCTGATGATAAGTTTTGAAAAATACGCCAACCAATAACCCATAAGCCGTAGCGGCTAATGATACTGCCGTAGCGGTAAGTAAAAGCCCTAAATGGTTATTGCCGAGCGATAAACGTGGCAAGCCAAGCGTTGGCAATACATAAATGCCTACTAAAAGCATAGCACCAAATTGCATCATGCATATAGCGAAATAGAAGCTGTATTTGCCTGCTATAACTGGAAATTCAGATCCGGAAATTAATCTCAATCGTAATAAACTTCCCTCTTCGCGCTCTTTTATGAGATTGCCAGCCAAAGGGAATAAGATTAAAAACATGGCAAACATAGTCCATGCAGGTACGTTGTGTTGTACAGAGTTCGTTACTGGTAGGGCATCATGGGCTAATTCTTGCTCACTTACCGTCAGCATATTATTAAAAACTATGGGTTGGTTTTTATTTTCCATACCTAGTTCGGTAAGCTGTTTTTTTAGATTAGATACTAGTAGCATCGACTGCGCATTAGCGGCTATTTTTTCAATAGAATTTTGAATAGCGAGTTTGAAATTAGCTTTTGTAACAGGGTCAAATACAAGTCTAATGTTGGCAGCCGAAAAATTAGCGGTATCGTTGGTTTCAGGCTCTCCCATGCCAAAGTTTACGAGCAATTGTTTGACTGAATTATTTACACTTTTATTCAATTTTTGTGTGCTAAGAGGAGGTACGATAATAGCCGCTTTATATTTGCCATCATTGACCAATTGAGTGGCTTCTTGTGGAGTGACAGTTTTGCCTTGGAGAGTCGTTATCAGATGGACATTCTTTGCACTCGATAGGGAGCGAGCAATCCAAATACCCACGGAGTCTTGATCTTGGTCAATAAACACGACATCCATGGCGACATCTTGATAGTCGCGAAAAGGGCCATCTTGTACTAATGCCATTACTACAACCAATACAATAGGCATCAAAAAAATCATGGCTAATCCAGCTGGGTCGCGAGTCAGCAAGCGAAATTCCTTGAGTATGGTAGCTAGTATTTTCATGTTATTTTAGCGTTGAGATGAGAGTCGCAAGCTGAGAGTAGCAAGTCGCAAGTAGCCAGCATTGGGAGATAAGCCGGACAATCTAGTATGGTGTAATTGAACAAACTAATCTCTGACATGTTTTCCTGTTAATTCTAAAAAAACAGCTTCTAAGTTTTCACAATTTGGATAGGCCTTTTTTAATGATTCATTTGAACCTTCTAGCACCATTTTACCTTCATCTATAAATCCAAAACGTGTACAAAAGCGCTCGGCTTCTTCCATCAGATGCGATGAATATAATATCGTAACACCAGATTGGTTGAGTTTTGTGAGATAATTCATAATCATTGTTCGCGATTGTACATCTACTCCCACCGTGGGTTCGTCTAGTAACAAAAGTTTTGGATCGTGGAGTAGAGCAGCCATGAGGTTGAGTCTGCGTTTCATTCCTCCCGAAAATGTTGATACAGGTTTGTGCAATTTTTCTAACAACCCAAATGCAGTAGCTAAGTCATTAATTTTATTTTTTAGCAATGTATTTTTGAGACCATACATTTTTCCGAAATAGGATAGGTTTTCGTAAGCCGTGAGCGTAGGGAAAAGGGCAATCTCTTGTGGTGCAACACCAATAATTTTTCGGATTTCGGCCGCTTCGTTTTTTACATTTTTCCCTAATATATGTATGCTTCCGGCAGTAGGAGTGATCAAGCCGCAAAGCATCATGACTGAGGTGGATTTGCCTGCACCATTTGGACCTAAAAGCCCATATATCTCGCCTACCCCAATCTCAAAATTGAGCCCATCTACAGCAGGGTTGGTAGCTCCTTTATAATGTTTCGCTACAACGTCAAAAATTACCGCATTACTCATTTTTTGTTCGATGCCCATTGGTGCAATTTATCAAAAAGTTGTTGTTCGGCTATGCCTATCGCATATACTTTGTCTGCTAATGCTGAAAAAGACGAAAGTTCACCTTTGCGGTTTTTACAAACACGGCTTGCTTCATAAGCAAAACTGCGCCATTGATCGCCTATAGCGGTGAGTTCTTTTGATGCTTCAAACAAAAAGTCATCTTTCAAAATAGTGCTGGCTTTATCTAAAAAAGCAGCATAAATAAAGCGAAAACCAGCACCCCCTGTACCTATTTCTTCTTGCATTCTTATTACATTGCCAAGCCAAAGCACAGATTTACGTTCACCAAGCTTAGACGGCCAATTTCGCATTCGATTGGCAAGATATTTTATGCCATTTGCGCCCAATATTGGCATGGGTGTTTTGGCCATAAAAAAGGATACATGTTTGATTGACATTATAATGGCTTTGGGAAGGTCATATTTTTCTGGAAATGTGAGTGGATAGTACATCTTTCCTTTAGGTTCTGGTATGCCTTTTGCAAATCGAGCGCGGGTCAAATCTTCGGCTGTGATTGTCGTAGGATTGTCCATCACTGGGTCACTCACCAGGTATAGACCATTTTCTTTACCATAAATGATAATGTTGTGCGCATTGAAATGAAATCGATAAGCTTCTGGCAAATAGGGTAAATAAAATACGGAGGTCAGTAGCCCAACGGGTTGTCCTTTTTCAATCATAGCATCGAGCGTCTGCATCGCTTTTTCGGTACTAGAGTAGGAGTGACTCTTTATTTTGATACCTAAACTATTAGCGAATCGTTTAAATATATAACTCGGCATAGTGCGAAATGAGGTAACAGGGATGCCATTCATCTTCAAAAATGGAAAGTAGGAAAAGAATAATCCTGCTCCGATACCAAAGACCATTGGTTCATCAAAAGCCAGCCCGTGAAATCGCAGAAGACTAGATACCACGCCATTTTCGCAGTGTGCCGATTGGCGGTGCTCAAAGTTTATTTTCATGTGCTTGCTTTTTTAGATAGCTTTCAAAATCGGTCAAATCGCTCGGTTGGATTCTAAAAGCAAAGGCATATTTAGCTATTTTTTTTGGACTGAGTAGCTTAAAGAAAAATGGTTTTGTGTCTAGCCACACCATCAAGCTTATAGTGCCTACATAACCCGCTACTATGTCGTAGGTCATGATATTTTTTTCTTTAAAATAAAGTATGGGACTTGCTTGGTCTGATAGTACTTTTTGTTTAGCAAGTTCAATCTGTTCATGCACGACCTCCCACGCTTGACGCATAACGACCGTTTCGACTTCGTTGCCTATGCTGTTTTGCTTGTCGTAGTGACCCGTTTCGTCAGTAGCATAATACAGTTTTGTGAGCTTTCCTTCGTTGAGATTATCGGTGTCTTGTGGTACTTCGTCTTTTCGCATGCTATTTTTTGAAGTTGCAAAATAATGAATCCAATGAATGGAAAGATAATTTAATGTGTTTTTTTACCGCGCTAATGCAAAAAAATGAGCAAGTCTCTTATTCTTCTTTGTTTTTGAGTGCCATCAAAAGGGTGTATGCGTTTTGTATCACAACTGATTTGCCTTCTAATGTGGCTATATTTTTTATTTCGTAAAAGCCGTTTTCATATACTCCTGTCTGGACTTCCACCATTTCAAATCTATTGCCATCGAGTGCAATGAATGTGTAGTCTTTATTCTCAAATGTCACAATGGCGTCTTCGGGCAAAGTATTTGTGTTTTGATTTTCAAGTGCTATTTCTGCATTCATGTACATCCCAGGTAGAAGGTCTTTTTCATAACGTTCAAAGTGGCAGTGTACCTCAGCTGTGCGGTCTATATTAATGTCTTTGCTAATCAAAATTATTTCGCATGAATGTTTTCTGTTAGGCTCTGTATTGGTGAAGCAGACTAGCTTTTGGCCTATTTTTAGTTTTGCAATATCTTTTTCAAACACTTTTAGATTGAGGTGAATATCAGAAGGATTTACCAATTCGAAAAGCACTTCGCTAGGGGCTACGTATTTTCCGATGTTTACATTTACGTGTGATACAAAACCATCGATAGGAGAGTAGATATTTATGGCTTTTGAAATGTTTGAAATACTGATTTTTCGTACATCGATGTTGAGAAGATTGAGCTTTTGGATAAGTCCACTTTGTTCAATTTGTAAACTTCTATAATCACGCTCTACTTGCTGAAACTGTTTATCGCTAGTTGATTTTGTTTCATTGAGGTCTTTTTGCCTGTTGTATTCTAGTTCTGCAAAGTGAAGTTTTGAAGTGGTCGAGAGGTAGTCCTGTTGGAGTTGAACAAATTGCTGATCTTCAATCGTAGCAATCACTTCGCCTTTATTTACGTGCATGCCCGGCAGCATTTTGGTCGATTTTAAATATCCGCCCAATGCGGTACTGATTGATACCATATTTTGGGGTGGCACATCGATTTTGCCATTTACTTTTAATATGGACGCTATATTCTGTTGTCCGATTTTACCTAATTGAATATCGGCAAGCTTGAGTTGCTCTTTCGTGAGTGTGAGTATAGATTGATTTTGAATTTCTGTACTTGTTACTTCTTTATTATCTTGAGTTGAATTGCAGGCTGCTAGGAGCAAAAGGCAACTTACTATTGATGTTATTTTGTTCATGGAAGATTATTTATTGATTAGATAATTGATAGCGATGATTATATCATTTTGCGCTTTTTGCGCATCGAGATAATTTGTTTCTATGGTAATGGCTTGCTGAATAAGTTGAGTCCAGTCTAGGAAGTTGATGTCGCCATTGATAAATTGCTTATTGGCGGTTTCTTTGATTACATCTACATTTTGGAGCACATAGCTTTTGTAGTTATTGAGGATATTGGTATTGCTTTCATATTTTTGAAATAGTACTTCTAGCTCATTTTTAAATTCAAGTTGTTTCAAATCATATTCATTTGCAACGATAGTTTCATTGAGTTTGGCTGCCTTTATTTTTGCCTTTTGTGCAGCATTGAATATAGGTATCGAAAGGCCTATTTGACCAGATTGAAAACGTGCAAAGGCATTGTATTTTATATCGTTTGCGCCTGTACCTTTCATAGACCCAGTGTTGAAACCTAGATTGAAGTCTGGGAGCAGTTTTACTTTTTCGAGTTTGGTTAATGCCTTGCTGTAGCTGATGTTCTGCTGATATTGCATCAATATGGGGTGATTAGTTGTTGCATTATTTTTGTTTAACGTGGCCTCATCTAATAACAATACCTCGTCTGATACTATATAGTTTGTATCGCTGTTTAGTAGATATTGAAATTGCAAATGATAGGCATAGATTTCTTGTTGTAGGTGCTGCAACTGAATACTCGCCTCCATCTTTTTAGTATCGGCAGTTATTTTTTCCAATATGTTGCTTTCTCCTTTTTGAAAACGTAACGAAGACTTTCTTAAAAACTCGTTGTAGAGGTTGTCTGTTTTTGTGAGTAATTTTAATTTTTCATTTAGATATACAAGCTGAAAGTAAGTAGTAGTAACCATTTTCTTAAGCTCCGCATCTTTGAGGGTAACATTTAGTAACGAAGTGTTATAGGCTTCTTTCAATACATTTTTATTGGCTTTATAGACATTAGGTAGGCTAAATGTTTGCCCTAGATAAACTTGATTGTCGAAATAGTAACTATTGATTTGACCTAAGTTTACACCCAAACTTGTGTTGGGGATTTGTGCAGATGACTTGATGAGTTGCTGACTGTAGGCCGATTTTAGCTTTTCGTTTTTGAAACTACCATTATTTTTTTGTGCTAAAGCTATTGCAGAAGCAAGGTCTATTTTAGTCTGCGCGTTGAGCTGCTGAGCTGGCAACATGAGACCTATCAATGCTATTGACAATACTGCACTCTTGTTTGACTTGCGCTTTTTCGATTCAAAAATCATATACAAAATAGGTAAGACATACAACGTCAAGAATGTAGCAAGTAGTAGTCCGCCAATAACAACGGTAGCTAATGGACGTTGCACCTCTGCGCCTGCGCCATGACTGATAGCCATAGGTAGAAATCCAAGAGAGGCCACAAATGCAGTCATCAATACAGGACGAAGTCGTGTTCTTGTTCCTTCCATTACGATTTGTTTTAATTCTTTCATGCCCGTTGTTTTCAATCGATTAAACTCGGCTATCAATACGATTCCGTTTAGCACTGCTACACCAAACAAAGCGATGAAACCCACTCCAGCACTGATACTGAAAGGCATTCCTCGCAGTGCTAAAAATAATATTCCTCCGATGGCAGAAAGGGGGATTGCAGTATAGATGAGTAGGGCATGTTTAATAGATCCAAACGCGAAAAATAGCAACACAAAAATGAGCAGCAGCGACAAAGGTACAGCTACCATCAATCTTCCCTTGGCTCTATTCAAGTTTTCAAATGCACCACCGTAGGTGATGAAATAGCCAGGAGGTAGCTTGATTTCTTTATCTACTTTTTGCTGGAGTTCGGATACGATACTTTGCACATCACGTCCGCTCACATTGAAGCCTACGATAATTCTACGTTTTGCATCTTCTCTTTGTATTTGATTTACGCTATTTTCAATACGCACATCAGCTAATTGACTCAAGGGTAGAGGAATCCCTTGAGGCGTTGGTATTAAAAGGTTCTGAACATCCTGTATATTTTTTCTCTGATCAGTTTTTAACCGCACTACTACATCAAATCTTTTTTCACCCTCAAAAACAAATCCAGCTTTTTGCCCTGCAAATGCTGTGTTGACCACACTATTGATATCGTCTATAGCTAAGTTGTATTGAGCAATGGCATCTCTATTGTATTTGATAATAATCTGAGGAGTGCCATTTATCGGCTCTACATACGTGCCTTTTGCACCCTCAATGCTGTTTGTGAGCTTACCTAGTTTGCTAGCATACAGCGCAAGTGTATCTAGGTTTTCACCAAATATTTTGCAGACTACATCTTGTTTTGCGCCTGTCATTAATTCGTTAAATCGCATTTGTACAGGATATTGAAATCCAAAAGTAACGCCAGGTACGTCCGCTAAGGCGGCACTCATTTTCTCGCTTAGTTCATCAAAGGTTTTGGCCGAAGTCCATTCGTTTTTATCTTTTAAAATCACCATCAAATCGGCTGCTTCCATGGGCATAGGATCTGTAGGTACTTCGCCACTGCCTATTTTTCCTACTACTTTCTCCACCTCAGGAAACTTTGTTTTCAAAATATGTGCCCCCTTGAGACACGCATCTACACTCGTTTCTAGGCTACTTCCAGTGAGCACTCTTGTTTCTACTGCAAAATCACCCTCCTCTAGCGCGGGAATAAATTCACCTCCTAATCGCGATAAAATGAAAATAGCAATAGCAAAAAGTATAAGTGTTATACCCATGATTTGGTTTGGCATAAGGAGTATGCGGGCTAGGCTTTTTTCATAGGCTTGTATCACACCTTCCATGATCTTGTCTGAAAAGTTGGGTTGGTGATTGGTCTTTTTACTTAGTAAAAATGCACTCATCATAGGGATATAAGTAAGTGACAATATAAATGCACCTAATAGTGCGAATGCTACAGTTTGTGCCATTGGCTTAAACATTTTGCCTTCTATACCTTGGAGTGTTAGTATCGGGAGATATACAATCAAGATAATCACTTGACCAAATACCGCACTATTCATCATTTTTGAAGCTGATGATGCTACTTCTTTATCCATTTCACTTGCACTCAGTATATTTTTAAGAGGCTGTTTTTTGTTGTGTGCAATATTGTGCATCACTGCCTCTACGATAATCACTGCGCCATCTACAATCAATCCAAAATCAAGTGCGCCTAGGCTCATTAGATTACCACTTACACCGAATGCATTCATCATACTCACCGCAAAGAGCATTGCCAACGGAATAACGGAGGCGACCAATAATCCAGCTCTGAAATTGCCTAAAAATAAGACCAACACAAATATGACAATCAATGCTCCTTCAGCAAGATTTTTTGTCACCGTGCCGATAGCGTGATTTACCATTTTTGATCTATCTAAAAACGGCTCTATCATTACACCCTCTGGCAATGTTTTTTGTATTTGGGCTATTCGCTCTTTTACATTTTTAATCACATCGCTGCTATTTGCGCCTTTGAGCATCATCACTACTGCACCCGCTACTTCGCCTTCATCATTGTAACTCATGGCACCATAGCGTGTAGCATGACCTATTTTTACCTCTGCCACATCTCGTATAAACAAAGGTGTGGTATTGTCTTTTCTGAGGATGGATATGTTTTCTATATCTGAAATACTGCCTATCAATCCTTCACTACGAATAAATAAAACCGTAGCTCCTTTTTCGATATAAGCACCTCCTGTGTTTTGATTGTTTTTTTCTATAGCATTAAAAAGGTCGTGGA
Organism: uncultured Bacteroidota bacterium; assembly: GCA_937894725.1. Lineage (GTDB taxonomy): Bacteria > Bacteroidota > Bacteroidia > Chitinophagales > LD1 > CALAYL01. Next base: position 46,309 of record CALAYL010000095.1, on the reverse strand, counting down.
TGGTGATGTTATACGACTGAAGTTTGTTTGGATTTACGGCAATTTCATATTGTTTTAGTTTGCCACCAAAACTGCTCACCTCAGCTACACCTTTCACCCCCAAAAGCTGTCGCCTCACAATCCAATCTTGGATAGTGCGCAATTCTGCCTGATTGTATTTTTTTTCGAAACCCGTTTTGGGTTTTATTACATATTGGTAAATTTCTCCAAGTCCTGTTGATATAGGCCCTAATTCGGGAACACCTATTCCTTTGGGGATTTCTGCTTGTACATTTTGAAGGCGTTCGCTCACCTGTTGCCTAGCCCAGTAGATATCTGTTTCATCGCTAAAAACGATAGTTACTAAACTGAGCCCAAATCGAGAGAAACTCCTGATTTCTTTGAGACCCGCTATGTTAGAATTGGCTTGTTCGATAGGGTAGGTCACTAGCCGCTCTATATCTGTAGCTCCAAATGATGGAGCTACGGTGATGACCTGTACCTGATTGTCTGTGATGTCTGGTACCGCATCTATAGGTAGGAGTGTCACTTGATAAGTCCCTACGAATATTAGCCCGAGCACCATCAATCCGATGATAAGTTTATTGTGTATTGAAAATGAAATTATTTTGCTAAGCATAGTTTAAGAGTTAATACAGATAAATGGGCAAAAAGGCTAATTGGATAGCCATTTACGCGTCATTTTTTTTCAAAAAAGTGATATTTATTTTTGACTTCTTTTGTTAGCGTATTACACTACTAGTTATACCTTGGATAGATATAATTTTAAAGCAGATTTGCTAAAAAGAAAGTGTATTAACAGGCCTTAGGTGGCTGCCAGATGAAGGATAAAAAATGGGAAGAAGCGAAATCACTTTGATAGTAGAATATTTTCTTTACCGCTGTCAATGGGTTTTTAGGTTTTAAGTCAAAATCCAATTTGTTTGGGAGTCCGAGGGCTATGCTATACGCTACATTGGTACTTGTTTTAAAAGGCAATTTCGTATCCTTAATGTCAGTGTCTTTTGCATTTTCTAAGGCGTAGTGCATATAAAGAAATTGCCAGATAGTGATGCTGTGATTTTCCTCTTTATGCTCTAAGTAGTGTTGAACTAACAACGGCATTTTTAGCAACTGACTCAACTCGGTAGCCGAAATCAAGTAAATTGATAAAAACAATATAGGTAGAAATTTTTTCACTTTTGCTAAAGTAAGAAAACTTTGAGTATTGGGCAATAGCTTATGCCTTTAGCTCATTTCCTAAAAATGCAAAAGCCGTAATTTTAACGGAATTACGGCTTTTGGAGTAGATTGATTTATGACTATTTATGAAATGCTCATTTGTATTTTCTTTTGAATCTCGGACACCTGATCTTTAAATTCATCATCGGTATCGATGAGGTTTTGTACCGCTTGGCAAGAGTGGATCACCGTAGAGTGGTCTCTGCCGCCAAAATGTTTGCCTATTACTTTTAGTGAATTTTTGGTGTAAGATTTAGCCAAAAACATAGATAACTGACGAGCCTGTACTATCATACGTTTTCGAGTTTGTTCTTTCAAATGGTCGATAGGTACATTGTAGTAGTCGCATACCGTTTTCTGAATGAAATCGATAGATACTTCTCTCGAAATTGTTTTGACAAAGTTTTTGATGATTTTTTTAGCTAAATCCAAGTCCACCTCTTTTTTATTTAAAGAAGCTTGAGCTAAAAGTGAAATCAGGGCTGCCTCTAGTTCACGTACATTGGTGTTGATATTATACGCTACAAACTCTACTACATCGCGCGGTAGCTCTATACCGTCTTTGTACATCTTGTTTTCCAATATGGCTATTCGAGTTTCAAAATCGGGCAGCTGCAAGTCAGCACTCAATCCCCATTTGAATCGAGAGAGCAATCGCTCTTCCATACCTTCCAAATCGCGTGGCGACCTATCTGTAGTCAACACAAGCTGCTTGCCATTTTGATGGAGGTGATTAAATATGTGGAAGAAAATGTCTTGCGTTTTTTCTTTGTTTCCAAAAAACTGAATATCATCTACAATCAATACATCGATTAATTGGTAGAAATGCACGAAGTCGTTTACCGAATTGTTTTTTACAGCATCAAAAAACTGATTTGTAAATTTTTCGGACGACACATATAATACGGTCTTGTTTGGAAAGTTGTTTTTTACTTCGTTTCCTATCGCTTGTGCCATATGTGTTTTGCCTAAGCCTACACCACCATATAATACAAGTGGATTGAAGGCTGTACCTCCTGGCTGCTTAGCTACGGCAAATCCCGCTGAGCGTGCTAGTCTATTGCAATCTCCTTCTACAAAAGAATCGAAATTGTACGCTGCATTGAGTTGCGATTCTATGTTTATTTTTTTGAGACCGGGAATGATAAATGGATTTTTGATTGTGTTGCCTTGCAAAAACAGGGGTACACTGAGTTCTGGATTTTCATTGAAGCCGGTGTTATAGTTCGGATAATTGACTGTAGATTGTTTTTTAGGAGATGCGTTGTTGTCCACTACGATTCTGTATTCGAGCCTACCATCGTTGCCTAACTCGCGTTTTATCGTTTTACGCAACAGAGATACATAATGCTCTTCTAGCCACTCATAAAAAAATTGGCTAGGTACTTGAATCGTAAGAACGTTCCCTTTTAGATCTACAGGTTTAATCGGTTCGAACCATGTTTTGAAACTTTGCTGGCTCAGATTATCTTTAATAATCTCAAGACATGCGCTCCAAATTTCTATTGCCGATTTTTCTGTCATGTTGGTTTGGTTGTCTAAGGTGAACTAAATATTGAACTTTTGTAACGAGAGTGTGAATATGTGAAATAGAATGTGTAGAAAAAAATTTTTTTGCTATTGTTTTTAAAGTTTTTTTAGCAGTAGGTAAAAAAAAACTAAGATTGAAAAAAACAAGTTTTTTATAAAAAAAACATTCAACGAACGGCCTGTTTTTTATCCAATTTTTATGGGCGAATTTTTCGCTATCTCTTTTCTTTTCTTATGGTCGAATACAAAATCAATTCTGCCGAGCACTAAGCCTGCCCATCCTACTTGATTTATTAACACGATTTCGCCATCTATATTCTTATATACTTGAGGCTCTCCCAAAAAGGTATGTGTGTGCCCTCCCAATATTAGATCGATATTTCTTGTTTCTTTTGCGAGCGATACATCTGATATTTTTTTGCCCTCATACTTAAAGCCTAGATGAGAAAGGCATATTATCATGTGGCACTTTTCGTCATGCTTTAAAATAGCTGCCGTTTCATTTGCTATCTGTATAGGATTGTTGTACACAATGTCTCCATAAAGTGTTTTAGGAATCAAGCCATTGGGTTCGATGCCCAACCCCAAAACTCCTACTTTTATTTTATCGTACTGAAACAATTTATAAGGTTTTGTCTTTTTCAAAGGTGAATTCGTGAGGTCGTAATTGCTATTGATAAAAGGAAAATTGGCTTGCTCCATACGTACTGTCAAGTTTTCTAACCCGCCATCAAAGTCATGATTGCCAAATGTGGAAGCATCATATCGCATCTTATTCATAAGCTCAATCTCTACAGCACCAAAAAACTTATTGAAATAAGGTGTGCCTTGAAAAATATCGCCACTATCGAGCAGCATTACATTACGCTCTTGTTTTCTAATCTCCGTTATTATAGCGGCTCTCCGTTCCATACCGCCCATGCCTTGATGCTTCCCTCCATCCATAGGAAATGGTTCTACTCTGCTATGTTGGTCGTTGGTATGTAAGATAGTGAGTCGGGTCATACCAGCCGCAGCCAATACTTCAATGGGGATTTGACCTAACCCTATTAGCGTAGTGCCTAAAATTGATTTTTGTATAAAGTCTTTTCTATTCACTCTCTATATCGTTTTGAATGATGATTCGGCCTTCAACCCCAGATGTCAATACTTTTTTGCGAGCAAAGTAACGGAGAAACATATCGCGCAATAAAAGACCTGTATTTTCTTGTGGCTTGTTTTTGAGCATATCTAATTTATCACCCCCGTTCGCTAGATAATCGCTCAGCACTACTGTATATTTTTTTTCGTACGAAAGGGGCTCTCCACCTATCATTAGCTTAGCCGCTTTTTTATTTTCTATTACATAGGTAGCGCCAGCCACTGGCCAGCCTCCTACAAAAGCCATGCTATTAAAAAGCTGCTGCAATTCTACTCCTGTAAACTCCAGCACCACCGCCATATTATCAAACGGCATCAGCTCATAAACTTTACCTACCGATACATCGCCTGCGGGTAGTTGGGGTAGGCGTATCCCGCCTTGATTTACGATAGCTATATCTATTTTTTTATTGAGGTTTAGCCTTGTTTCTTCCCAAAGTGCATCTGCCAATAGATTACCGAGTGTAGATTCTGGCTGTCGTTTAGTGAGTGTGACCGTATTTTGCGCTATCACTAGACTCATTTCTTTTTCTAACGAATCGTGATAGAGCGAAATGTAGCTAGCTATATCCGAATTGGTAGATGCGTTATCTTCGGTAACGGGAATTTCTTTGGCGTTATACTCTACTATTTGTAGGGGCTTGCAAGCTCCGAGAGCTAGTATCAATGCAACTAAGTAACCTATATATTTTGATTTCATCTGAAAATGCTACAAATGCGGTAATTGGGCGAATATAAAAAAACTATTTATCCTCAAATGCTACATTGATCATATATAGCGCTCAATTCCGCAAACTGTTTCAAAAGTCTATATTTGCCACAGAAAAAAATGATAAAGTATGAAGATTAAATTCGGAACAGATGGATGGAGGGGTATTATAGCCCATGATTTTACGACTGCTAATGTGGCTCGTGTAGCTAAGGCTACTGCCGATTGGGCAAAACAACAAAACCCAGACGCAGCCATTGTAGTAGGTTACGATTGTAGATTTGGCGGTACGCTTTTTTCTACTACAGCTATCAATGTGTTTTTAAACGAAGGTATCAAGGTTTACTTTGACCCAAATTTTGTTTCTACTCCTATGATTTCATTGGCGGCTAGAAATTTAGGTTGCGAATTGGGGGTTATATTCACCGCATCGCACAATCCACCATCTTATAATGGATACAAACTAAAAGCAAAACATGGTGGACCACTGATTGTAAAATATATTGAAGAAATCGAGGCCATTATTCCTGAGGCATATGATGTAAAAGAAATTGGACTCGAAGCGCTAGCAAAAGAGGGTAAGATAGAAATAGTGGATTTAGAGCAGATGTACTATGACCATGTAGCCGAAAATATAGACTTGGAGTTGATCAATAATAGTGGTATAGCCGTAGCCTACGATGCTATGTATGGTGCGGGTCAGAGTATTTTTCCTCGCTTGATGCCCCATGCGGATTTGATGCATTGCGAGTACAATCCATCTTTCTATGGACAAGCGCCAGAGCCTATCGCAAAGAACTTACAAGAATTTGAAGCGCATTTGAAGCAAACTTTACATGCCGATTTTGGACTAGCTACCGATGGCGATGCCGATAGGATTGGACTTTACGATGGTAGAGGAAAATTTATCGATGCACATCATGTGATTTTATTACTCATCCACGTATTGTACAAATACAAAGGCATGACGGGCAAAGTAGTGGTAGCGTTTTCGGTATCGGATAAAGTGAAAAAACTTTGTGCTGCCTATGGTATCGAAATAGAGGTCACCAAAATCGGGTTTAAATACATTTGCGAAAAAATGATCAACGAAGATGTACTCGTAGGAGGCGAAGAGAGCGGTGGTATAGCGGTGAAAGGCCACATACCAGAGCGTGATGGTATTTGGGATGGATTGGTATTGATAGAACACATGGCTAAATCGGGTATGAAACTAAAAGATTTGATCAGTGAAATCTATGCCATCGTAGGGGCATTTTCATACAATAGAAATGACCTTCATATCACCGAAGAGTTGAAACTTTCGATACTCGATAATTGCAAATCAGGCGCATTTAAAACCTTTGGCAACATAGCCATAGAAAGAGTAGAAGATTTAGATGGCTACAAATATCACTTTGCAAATGAAGAATCGGTGATGATTCGTGCATCAGGCACAGAACCCGTTTTGAGAGTATATGCCGAAGCGGCTACACCAGCCAGAGTAGAAGAAATCTTGGCAGAAGTGAAGACGGCTTTGTTAGGATAAAAATCGGATTAGTTGATTGGAAGATTAGTATGATTTTAAAAACCCTCAAGGTTGATGAAAACCTTGAGGGTTTGTTTTAGAAAACCTTTTCCAAAGTTTAGAAACTTTGGAAAAGGTAAATATAAATCAGTTCTTCAAATACCTCCCCTCATCCTTGTTTAGCAAAGCGTAACAAGAATGCTCATTTCTTTACATTCGCAATGCAAATTTGATTTATTATAAATATGGAATCCCCTTCTACAAAAGCATAACTGTCGAAAATCAGCTCCCTAAAACACTTCTTTAGCTATAGCCATAGTAGCCTCACTTCTACTCATAGTGTAGTAATGCAAACTAGGTACACCCGCTTTTTTGAGTTCTTTTGATTGGGCTATGCACCACTCTATACCTACCTTTTTTACTTGGTCATTATTTTTGCATTTTTCAACTTCTGTCACTAATGCTTCTGGAAGATTGATGAAAAATTTGCTCGGCAAAATTGAAAGTTGTTTGGCCGTTTGTAATGGCTTTAGGCCTGGAATAATAGGTACAGATATACCCATTTCTCTCGCTTTTTCTACAAACTCAAAATAATGCGCATTGTCAAAGAAAAACTGAGTCACTACATAGTCTGCACCAGCATCTACTTTTCGTTTTAGATTCTTTAAATCAGAGTTTAAATTTGGTGCTTCAAAATGCTTTTCGGGATAGCCTGCTACACCGATACAAAAATCGGTTTTCCATTCATTTATCGTTTCTTCATGTAGAAACTTGCCCGTATTCATCAGCGCCACTTGCTTTACCAAATCAGAGGCATACGAATATCCATCTTTAGCAGCAGCAGAGGGGCTTTTAGCAGGGTCACCTTTCAGTAAAAGCACATTGTCTATACCCAAATAGCTCAGGGTAAAAAGCGCATCTTCGGTCTCTTCTTTTGTAAAACCTGTACATACTAAATGAGGTACTGTGTCCACATTAAATTTTCCTTTGATGGCTGCACAGATACCTACAGTACCCGGTCTTTTTCTTAATGGCACTTCTTCTATCAATCCATCTTCACGCTTTTTGTACATCACATCTTCGGGATGATAGGTCACGTCTATAAACTGTGGATTAAACTCCATCAGCGGCTCTATCACCTTTACTAAATCATCTAGGTTTCTTCCCTTTTGCGGTGGCAAGACTTCGATTGAAAAAATCGTTTTTCCTTTAGCTTTTTCGATATGTTCAGTTACTTTCATAATGTTTTTTGTAGGCTCAAATGTATTTTATTAATCCCAATCTGTAGCTACCAGTGTAGCTAGTTTTTTCTCATTTTCATCAAAAAGCATTAAAAAATGACCTTCTGTTTTGAATCGCTTGGCGTTGTTTAGCATGGCTAAAAAAAACATTTCTACATTTCCTTCATTGCCCATGCAAGCTTTTCGTGTACTAAATATTTTGTCAAACGAAATGTTAGCTCCATTTATTTCCAGTTTTCCGCCACCAATAGTGTTGCAGCCGCCAAATCCTTTTATATTTTCTGTAAGGTTGAGGTAGGGTTTATTATTGAGCGATTGCAGCGCCTTGTTTCCTTCCGCGTTTCCCTCTAGTGTTTTTAGCACCCATTCTCGTTTTAGGTTGTTTTTGTCCGCTATCACTTGATCTTGTGTTTTTATAGCAGCAGTTTGTTTTGGTGATTTACATCCAGCTATGGCTATACTCATGAATATGACGATAATAACTAATTTTTGCACCTTTTCTTTTATTTTCAAGGCGAATATAGCATATTTGCATCGCTCTTTATAACTATGATTATCCAGAAAGACGGAGGGACAGGCCCTGTGAAGTCTTGACAACCGCTCACTCCAAAACCGTGAGAAAGGTGCCAATTCCTGAAAGATAAGACTGCGAAGTTTTAATTTCAATTTTTTCTGGGTAGATAAATTAAATATGAAACTATGAACACCGCAGAACAAAAAGCAACTATCCGACAATCGTTAGAAAATTTAGCCCTAAAGAAAATTTTGATACTCGATGGTGCCATGGGCACCATGATTCAGCGCCATCAGCTTACCGAAGCTGATTTCAGAGGCACTGATTTTGTAAACCACACAGACGATCTCAAGGGCAATAATGATTTGCTTTCTATCACTCGTCCTGATGTAGTTTACTCCATCCACATGGAGTATCTCGATGCAGGAGCAGATATTATCGAAACCAATACGTTCAGTGGAACGTGGATAGCACAGGCTGATTATAAATTGGAGAAAGAAGTATATCGAATCAATTTTGAAGGTGCAAAAATAGCAAAGCAGGCAGTACTCGATTTTAGAAAGAAAAATAATCTCAAAGAATCAGACGGCCCTTTTGTGGCGGGAGCCTTTGGCCCTACCAATCGTACGGCATCGCTTTCGCCCGATGTCAATAATCCTGGATTTAGAGCTATTTCGTACGACCAGCTAGTGAATGCCTATAGTGAACAAGCTCGGGCGCTTATTGAGGGCGGTAGTGATATACTTTTGGTAGAAACTATTTTCGATACACTCAATGCAAAAGCTGCTTTGTTTGCGATTGATTTAGTGCAAAAAGAATTGGGAACAGCGCTGCCTATTATGATTTCGGGCACTATCACCGATGCGAGTGGACGAACCCTCAGTGGACAAACACCCGAAGCTTTTTATACCTCTGTAGCGCATGTAAAGCCATTTTCTATAGGACTCAATTGTGCGCTAGGAGCAAAAGATATGCGACCCCACATGGAGTCTATCTCTAAAACGGCTACTTGTTTTACTTCTGCTTATCCCAATGCGGGTCTGCCCAATGCTTTTGGGGGCTATGACGAAACGCCAGAAATGATGGGCGAAGCATTGGAGGATTTTATACAAAATGGATTCGTAAATGTGATAGGAGGCTGCTGTGGTACTACCCCAGACCATATTCGTGTGTTTGCATCTATAGCTAAAAAATACCCACCTCGCCATCGTCCGAGGCCATTGAAGTTTATGCGTTTGAGCGGATTAGAGCCATTGGTTTTTACACCAGAGTCTAACTTTATGAATGTAGGGGAACGTACTAATGTAACAGGCTCAAAAAAGTTTTTGACACTTATCAAAGAAGATAAATTCGAAGCAGCATTGAGTGTCGCTAGAGAGCAAGTAGAGGGTGGTGCGCAAGTCATAGACGTCAATATGGATGAAGGTATGATAGATGGGGTTGATTCAATGACTCGATTTCTTCATCTTATAGCTTCTGAGCCTGATATATCGAGAGTGCCAGTCATGATAGATTCTTCAAAATGGGAAATCATTGAGGCTGGTCTCAAATGTGTTCAGGGCAAAGGTATTGTTAATTCTATATCGCTCAAAGGGGGTGTTGAAGAGTTTAAAAAGCAAGCCGAATTGGTAAAGCATTATGGCGCTGCAGTGATAGTGATGGCTTTTGATGAAAATGGACAAGCAGACAGCTACGAACGTAGAATTGAAATCTGTGAGCGAGCATATAATATATTAGTAAACGAACTCGATTTTCCTGCGGAGGATATCATCTTTGACCCCAATATTTTTCCGGTAGGCACAGGTATGGAGGAGCATCGGCAAAATGCACTTGACTTTTTTAGAGCTACTAAATGGATAAAAGAAAATCTTCCTTATGCTAAAGTGAGTGGTGGTGTGTCGAATGTGTCTTTTTCGTTTAGAGGAAACAATACGGTGAGAGAAGCGATGCACGCTGCATTTTTGTTTCATGCTATTCAACATGGGATGGACATGGGTATCGTAAACCCTTCGATGTTGGAGGTGTATGACAATATTCCGAAGGACTTATTGGAGCGTATCGAAGATGTATTACTTGATAGACGTGCAGACGCGACAGAGCGACTTATGGAGTTTGCAGAAAGTGTAAAAAGCAAAGGTAAAGTAGCCACTACCCAAGATATGGGTTGGCGAGAAGGATCGGTAGAAGACAGGCTATCACACGCTTTGATAAAGGGTGTAGTAGATTTTATAGACGAAGATACTGCGGAAGCATTGGCCAAATATGAACGGCCATTGCTAGTTATCGAAGGGCCATTGATGGCAGGTATGAATATCGTGGGCGATTTGTTTGGAAGTGGAAAAATGTTTCTGCCTCAAGTAGTGAAAAGTGCCAGAGTAATGAAAAAATCGGTAGCTTATTTGGAGCCATTTTTAGCAGAAGAAAAAAGACGCAATGCCGAGTTAGGTATTATCTCCACCCAAGGCGCAGGCAAGGTTTTGCTAGCTACGGTGAAGGGCGATGTGCATGATATTGGTAAAAATATTGTTGGGGTAGTACTTGCTTGTAATAATTATGAAATCGTAGATTTAGGGGTAATGGTTTCGGCCGATAAAATTTTATCAGAAGCCGTAGCACAAAATGTCGATGTGATAGGCTTGAGTGGACTTATCACCCCATCGCTCGATGAAATGGTGCATGTAGCCAGCGAAATGGAGCGATTAGGAATTAAGAAACCTTTGATAATAGGCGGTGCGACTACCTCAAAACTTCATACTGCGGTAAAAGTAGCCCCTGTGTTTTCGGGTACGGTGATACATGTGCTAGATGCATCTAAGAGTGTAACGGTAGTGAGTAATTTGCTGAATGATGAATTGCGTGAACCCTTTGTTGAAACTACTAAAGCTGAGTATGCTGATATGCGTGAGCAATTTGCTAATCGCAAAAGTGATATTCAATATATAACGCTCGAAGCTGCACGAGAAAATAAATTAATTGTAGATTTTGAAGCTGAAAAGCCATTCACACCAAAGCAAATTGGCAAGTTTGTTTTAGCCGATTATGATTTAGCAGAAATTGCCAAATTTATAGATTGGTCTCCCTTGTTTTCAACTTGGCAACTGAGTGGTACTTATCCTCGAATTTTTGAAAATGAAAGATTTGGTGCAGAGGCAAAAAAACTGTTTGATGATGCGAAACTCATGCTGGAGAAAATCATTAAGGAAAAATGGCTTACTGCCAATGGTACATATGGTATTTTCGAAGCACATAGTAAAGGGGAAAAGGTGATATTGGAAAATGAAAATACACATTTCCATTTTCTCCGTCAGCAAACTAAAAAGCCAGAAGGACAGACCAATAAATGTTTGGCTGATTTTATAGCACCATCGAATGATTTTATTGGCGCATTTGCAGTCTCTACGGGTATTGGTATTGATGAGCATGTAGCTCGGTTTGAAGCGGATCATGATGATTATTCTGCTATCATGGTGAAAGCACTTGCCGATAGATTGGCAGAGGCATTTGCGGAGTTGCTCCACAAAAAAGTACGTACTGAATTTTGGGGTTACGCAGTAGGTGAAGAATTAGACAATGAAGATTTAATCAGAGAAAAATACCAGGGTATAAGACCTGCTCCAGGCTATGCGGCTTGTCCCGACCATACTGAAAAAGGTACTATTTGGAAACTGCTAGATGTAGAAAAAAATACGGGTATTCAACTTACAGAAAGCTATGCTATGTATCCTACAGCAGCAGTGAGCGGCTTTTATTTTGCACACCCCCAAGCATCGTATTTTGGTGTAGGAAAAATCGAAAGAGACCAGGTGGCATCTGTAGCGGCAAGTAGAGGGTGGACTGCAGCACAAATGGAGCGATGGCTAAGACCTAACTTGAGTTATTAGATATCGCAATAACAGCACGAGAGAAAGAAATTTGACTTTTACTTTACGTTCTGCTATACATGGCAAGTGAGTGCTTAGTTGAAATAAAAGTCTTTTACTTTTGCTACTACTTGGTTTATCGTCATACTGTCTGCTGTTTCTACTAATTTTAGTTTAGCAGATTGAATATGATCGTTTTCAATTTCATGTTGCAAGCTTAATTTCGCTTCTGCGGGACCAAAAATGTAAAACTCATCCGAACTTTTAATTTGTCCCAAAATGTTTTTTACAAAACTATTCATCTGATGTTTTTTCCTTTCATCAAACTTTTTTTCATTGTTGATATGGCTTGTTCCCATAAAGGAGCCTTTGTCTCCTTCTTTTTTGTGATGAATGCTATCTTCAATGTCAGATGCTACTTCTACTATACTTTCTTTTTCGCCTGAAAGTGTTACTAATATTGCTTTTGAAGTATCTATCCATATTCCTGTTTGCTTTTTCATGGTGTTTGTTTTGTTTGAATGTTTAATAAAAATCAGCGTTTAGTTGTCGGATTACTAAAGAAAATCAAGTTTGTATTTCACTCATAAGATAAGTAATTTTTGCCAAACAACTATTTCAACAGCCTTACTTACAATCTACACAAATAACTTTAGATAGCTCCCATTATTCTTCATTTGTTGATAGGCATTGGAAGTAAATTCTCTGTTTTTAACAACAGACTGATTTATTATGATGTTGTAAATCGTTGTTTTTCCTACTTAAACAAACTGATTTAGCAATTCAATTCTTTTTTCGATAGGAGGGTGAGTGGAAAATAAATTATCCCATGAAGAGCGCAATGACGAAGGTTGGGGATGTTCTATAAAAAGCTGAGAGACATCTCTCATTTGTACAGCTTCGATATAAGGGTCTTGGCTTACTTTTTTCAACGCACTTGCTAGGGCTTGAGGTTTTTTGGTCATTTCTGCTGCATTCGCATCTGCTAAGTATTCTCTATTTCTGGATATGCCAAACTTTAAAAGGATAGATAAAAAATAAGCGATGGCGGTCGCTACTACTATTACCAAAAGCACTATGCCGCCTCTATTATCTTTTTCATTATTTCTTGAGCGAAATGATAAATTGCCGAGCATTCTAAATGCTAATTCGCTAACGAAAGCGAATATCCCTACAAACACAATAGAAACAATCAGAAGCCTTACATCATTGTTTATAATATGGCTTAATTCATGTGCTAGCACACCCTCCAATTCTGCATCATCAAGTTTGTCAAGCATTCCTTTGGAAACTGTGATGGAATAATTTTTTTGATTTATACCACTCGCAAAGGCATTGAGCGAATCGTCTTTTATGATATACATTTTTGGCATCTGCATACCTTGAGATATACATAAATTTTCGAGTAAATTATAGACACGCTTATTTTCTTGTCGCTGAAGTGGAGAAGCTCCTGTGGCAAACTGTATCATTTGATTGTGAAAGAAAAAAGCAATCAAAAACCATACGCCAACAAAGATTAAGACGAATGGTGTTGAAAGAGCAGTAACTAAAAATGAATCAGATGGATTGAAAGCAGCGATACTCACTACCCAAATCACGGCAATAAGCAAAATTGGAAATGAACACAGTTGAAGCACAGCGTACAAATTGTTGCGTCTTTTCTGTGCTTGTATGCCGATAAATTTCATTACTCTTTAGTGAAATTAATATCTGGGCGCTCTTCTAGTTTTGTTCTTTGCTCTGTGCCTAAGTCATACATCTTCTCTCTCGAGAAGCCGAATGAATTTGCAATCATATTTGCTGGAAACGTTTCTACTGAGTTATTGTATTCTTTTGTAGCCGAATTAAAATATCTCCTAGCCGCAGCCAATTTGTTTTCAATGTCGGATATTTCTTCTTGCAATTGTAAAAAGTTTTGATTTGCTTTTAAATCTGGATAAGCTTCTAGCTGGATGCGCAGCCCTTGTATAGCAGAAGACAATTGATTATCTGCTTGTATTTTTTCATCAATTGAAGAGGCGTTTGTAAAGCCAGCGCGTGCTTTGACAATACGTTCTAGGGTATCTTTTTCATGAAAGCTATAACCCTTTACGGTATCTACCAGTTGTGGAATTAAATCATTTCTTTGCTTTAATTGTACATCTATATCTGCAAAGCTACTTTCTCTGTTATTGCGAAGGCTGATGATTCTGTTGTATAATCCTATTAGCCAAAATACAATAAGTGCCACGATTGCAAGTAAAATGAGGAAGACCATATAGCTGTTTTTTAGTTTTTAAAAAGGAATTGTTTTCAAGTTGTAGGTATGTCATTGACCTTAGTACTCATCATAAAACTAAAAAACAAACTTGATAAAATCAACATTATTTCAGTTTGATTTATAAGAAAAGCCTGCTAGCAATAGCAGGCTTTTCTTATAAGTTGTTGCAATACTTATTTCTTAGCAGTCACATCAAGGTTGATTTGTACTTCGGGATAGATAAATTTATCTCCTAAAGATTTATCATTACCATAGTGCAATCCCCACTGGGTGCGGTCTATATTAAATTTGCCATTCGCTTTTACTTCATTTTCAGTTATAGTTATATTTGCTGGAAATGTCACATTTTGGGTGCTATCTTTGAGGGTAAGATTACCGCTCACATTGTGTGTTGCAGATGGATTGTTTTCCAATGCTTCTATGCTCGTAATTTCAAACTTAGCTACACCAAACCTCGTAGCATCAAAAAAATCAGGAGATAGTAAATGTGTTTTTAGTTTCTCCGAATAGGTGAGGTCTTTGTCTGTAATAGTCATTGAGCTTACATCTATGGTAAAATTTCCACCTTTCAACTTATTGTCTTCTACTGATAGTGAGCCATCGGTTAGTTTAAACTCGCCTGTGTGTGTGCCAATAGGTTTTGTACCTAAAAAGCCCACTTTGCTTATTGTAGGATCTACTTTAAATGATGCGCCTGTAGCTGCTAACGGTTGTTGCGCTTCGGTAGTTATTGTTTCTTCTCCTTTCGGAGCTTCATTGCACGAAGTCAGAAGTGCCAATGTCAAAATGGGGAAAAGGATTTTTTTCATAGTTTTTATTTTAGCCACAAAGGTAAAAAGAAACTGCATGTTTAAACAATCAATTTTATAAATTATCTTAAATTCCATCCTTTACTCGCTAGAATGTGGTTCTACTCTTGCTGTGTTTTGTAAATGCTTATCGAATTTGTAGTATTGAAAAACATCATAAAAACAAAAATAACTATATGGCAAAACCAAAATCATCAAAAAAGGAAAAATCATTTTTCAGTGATAAAGATTTACAATTTTTAAAGACTTATCTCAACAACGCTTCTCCTACAGGATTTGAAGCTGAGGGGCAAAAAATTTGGCTTGACTTTATAAAGCCTTCTATAGACGAATATCATGTAGATAACTATGGCTCTGTTTATGGCGTTATCAATCCCGATGCACCTTTCAAGGTGGTAATAGAAGCGCATGCCGATGAGATTTCATGGTTTGTGAGTTATATAACATCCGATGGACTTATTTATGTAAAACGCAATGGCGGTAGCGATCATCAAATAGCACCATCAAAGCGTGTTTGGATTCATACAGATAGTGGCAAAGTAGAGGCCGTATTTGGATGGCCGGCTATACACACTCGCTCTGCGGGAAAAGAAAAAGTGCCAGCACTCGAAAATATATTTTTGGACTGTGGATGTACGTCAAAAGATGAAGTAGCGAAGTTAGGCATCTACCCTGGATGCGTCATTACTTTTCAGGATGAATTTTTCGTATTGAATGACCGCTATTTTGTAGGTCGTGCCTTAGATAATCGAATAGGCGGATTTATGATAGCTAAAGTGGCGCATCTACTCAAAGAGAATAAAGCAAAACTTCCTTTTGGACTATATATTGTTAATGCCGTACAAGAAGAGATCGGTCTTCGTGGTGCTGAAATGATGGCGCACACAATATCGCCAAACTGTGCTATCATCACCGATGTAGCGCACGATACTACTACACCTATGATAGACAAAATAGTAGAAGGTGAGTATAAGTGTGGTGATGGTCCGATGCTTACTGTTGGTCCTGCGGTACATCAAAAGTTATTGAAGCATATCAAAACTACGGCTGATAAAAACAAACTTCCTTATCAAATGGATGCAGCTTCTAGAAGTACAGGTACAGACACAGACGCTTTTGCGTATTCAAAAGGTGGAGTGCCATCTGCACTTATTTCTTTGCCATTGCGTTATATGCACACTACAGTCGAAATGGTGCATAAAAAGGATGTTGAAAATGTAATTAAACTTATTTATGAATCGCTATTAGGACTCTCTCCAAAATTTGATTTTAAATACCTAAAATAAGGTTTTTTATTTCATTTAATTCTTCAGTTACAGCCTTGGGTGAAAACCCGAGGCTGTTTGCTTTTGTACTATTCAGCGAAACATCTTTTGGACGTTGGTAGCTAAACTGAATATCCTCTTGTGAGCAAGCATTTAAAAGATTTTTGTCCAGGCCGAAAACTGCGGTTATTTTTTCTCCAAAATCATATCTCGATAGTCGCTCATCACCACCTAAATGCAATATGCCGTTTTCTTTTCCGAGAAAATGCAGCATAGCATCTGCAATGGAATACGCCCCACAAATGGAGCGATACTCATCAGTAAAAAGTGTTTGCGGAGCACCTTGTTCTAGTTGGTGTAAAAAGTGGGTAAAATAGTTTTTGCTACTCGCATCTGGCTGTCCAAAAAGCAAGGGTAATCTAACTACCAATGAGGATGGATATATATCTAGTACCCTAGATTCTGCTTTGACTTTATGTTCTCCATAGGTATTGATAGGAGAGGGGGCGTCTGTTTCTTTATAGTTTCCTTGTTTTCCATCAAAAACCATATCGGTCGAAGTAAATAAAAATGGAATCTGAAAGTCAGAAGCCATACCAGCAAGATTTTCGGAAGCTTGTACATTGATAAGATGGCTGAGTGCTTTATTTTTCTCACAAAATCCAGCATCTGCCAATGCCGCAACGTGAATAATAGCCGTAGGTTCAATGTCTTCAATCATATCTCCTAATTGCTGATAGTCGGCTATATTACAAGCTATAGATATCACATTTTTGTAAGCGATTTTTTGCTGATGATAGAGTGCATATGGGGTACATGTTTGTGTAAGTTTTGACAAAAGGTGATACCCCAAAAATCCCGATGCACCAGTAAGTATAATTTTTTTCATTTATTTAGAAGTCCATTGGCTTTTTTCTATAGAATAGATGTAATTAATCTTAGAAAATGTCTCTCCTTTTTTTAAAACGTTTTCGCCAATTTTTTTCACCCCTAAACGACTTATAGCTTTTTGAGATCGAATATTTTCTGCTCCAATATGGAAATATACTCTCGATACGAATTGAAAAATATAGTCTAACATCATTACTTTGATCATATGATTAATACCTTTCCCCCAGTAGTAAGTAGAAAGAAATGTATATCCAATCGATACGCTTTTTTCTAGCTCATTATATCCATAAAAGCGAGTACTACCCACAATTTTTCCTGTAGGTTTAAACAGTATTTTATATGCACCATTACCTATAATTGCTTCATCAAAAAAATGTTTAAAGACATCTCGTTGCCATCTGTCTTTATTAGGATGTTGGATCCAGATTTTTGGGTCACTAGCTACTTTATACAGCTCATTAAAATCCGCCTTTACTAATGGGTATAAGGCTACTATTTTATTCTCTAAAATAGGCTGAAGATTTAGCTCCATAATTTTAATTGTTAGATAGGTCTTTCATATCTTACCTATAAGTATAAGTTTTTCCTTTACACCAGATACTGGTTTCACCTCTTACGAGAGAATAGGTCACCACTTCATTATACACATTATAGTTTTCTCCTTGCACGATATTGCTGCTTACGGGCATTTGCTTACCATAATAATAGCCTACTAATCGGCCATATTGATCTTGATATACAAGCAGGTCATTATCTGCTTTCATAGAGAGCGGCTGAAACCTTTCTAGCATCTCCATTTTGCCTTTATACCATACATAAAAATTGTTGCCTTGATCTGTAAATGCAATGATGTTTTCTTTTACTAAAAGTTCCTTTGGACGAGATTGGCTGAGTGTAGTGACCTCGCCATTATACCATACATTGAGTCGGCTTTGATTGTCATAAAACACAAAAAAGCCTTCGCCTGTTTGGTAGTTGCGTGTGTAGGGAATATTGGTTTCATAGGATCTTCCTTTGCTAAAAACCTTGAAATTGTCTGTAAAATCTTTGTACATCACAATGTCTCTATTTACCTCAAAACTTTGTGGCTTGTAGCCTTCGAGCATACCTAGTTGGCCTTGATAGAAGATTTTAAAATTATCAGACCTATCTATATAGGCAAAAATATTATCACTGATTTTACCCATACTGTCTGCTACTCCCCACTGTTCTATGGTGTAGGTGTTTCCTTCGTAAAATACCCTAGTGTCATTCAAGTTGCTATTCCATACAATAAGGCTATCGGCTGTCCAATAGGTCGAAGAGGAAAGTCCATCTACTAATTGGAATCTATCGTTGTACAATACTGCCATACCACCAAAATTATTGTAACCGACTAAATAATCTGAAGTGAAATAATCGGGGGTATTGTCGAGTACTTTAAATTCTTGTCCTTTGTAATACGCTTTTAGTCTGCCTTGTGGCGAAGAGTAAAGCATCGCGTTTTTACCTACTTTAAAACTTTTGAGTGGTAGTGGTTCGAGTAGGTTCGAGTAACCATTGTCAAAAACATGCACCAAGTCCATCACATCTTTGTAAGGTGCTACAAACTGTGCAGAAAGTGCTAAATGACCACAGAAAAGTAGAGAAAATAGAGCACGGATATACATGTTAAAAATCAAATTTTATTCCCTGCGCGAGTGGTAGCTGTTCGCTATAATTAATTGTATTCGTTTGTCTGCGCATATAAGCTTTCCAAGCGTCAGAGCCCGATTCGCGTCCTCCGCCTGTTTCTTTTTCACCTCCAAATGCACCGCCTATCTCTGCCCCCGATGTACCAATATTTACATTAGCTATACCACAATCTGACCCATTAGCAGAGAGAAACTGTTCTGCTTCACGCATGTTTAATGTCATGATAGATGAGCTCAAACCTTGTGCCACATTATTTTGCATGGCGATAGCTTCGTCTAGTGTTTTATATGAAAAAATATATAGAATCGGTGCGAATGTCTCATGTTGTACAATCGGGAAATTATTTTTTGCCTCGATGATACAAGGCTTCACATAGCAGCCCGATTCGTATCCTTTGCCTTTCAGTACACCACCAGATACGAGTACTTTGCCGCCTTGCTTTTGCGCAGTTGCAATAGCATCGAGATATGTTTTTACCGCTCCTTTATCAATCAGTGGGCCTACCAGATTTTTGCTATCAAGTGGATTGCCGATAGTAAGTTGTGTGTATGCCTTGGCAAGGGTTTCTTTAAACTCGGTATAGATAGATTCGTGGATAATTAATCTACGTGTAGAGGTGCATCGTTGACCAGCGGTACCCACTGCGCCAAACACTGCTGCTCTGATAGCTATTTTTTTATCCGCCTCAGGTGTGATGATAATCGCATTATTGCCACCTAATTCGAGCAATGTTTTGCCTAGACGAGCAGCCACTGTTTGCGCTACCGCTTTACCCATGCGTGTAGAACCGGTAGCTGAAATGAGCGCCACTCTTGGGTCTGCGGCAAGCGCTTCCCCTATTTTAGCATCGCCATTGATGAGGCACGAAATACCTTCAGGTAATTTATTTTGTTTAAAAACTTTGGCTACTATCTGCTGGCAAGCGATACCACAAAGAGGTGTTTTTTCGGATGGTTTCCAGATACACACATTGCCGCAAACCCATGCCAGCATGGTGTTCCAGCTCCATACTGCTACAGGAAAGTTAAAAGCAGAGATAATCCCCACTACGCCTAATGGATGATACTGCTCATACATACGGTGTGAAGGTCGTTCGCTATGCATCGTAAGGCCGTACAACTGGCGAGAGAGGCCTACCGCAAAGTCGCAGATATCTATCATTTCTTGCACTTCGCCCAGTCCCTCCTGTAGCGATTTGCCCATTTCGTACGAGACTAATTCGCCTAAGGGTTGTTTGTGTTTTCTGAGTTCATTGCCTATTTGTCTTACGATTTCACCTCGTTGGGGTGCTGGTATATTTTGCCATATTTTTTGTGCTTGTTGGGCAGTGGCGACTATGCTTTGATATTCATCATCTGTGGTGAGAGCTACCTCGCCTATCAATGAGCCATCTACGGGTGATATGCTTTTTATATATTTCTTACTTTTTTGTAACCATTGATTGCCGGTCGAAGTACCTGCATTTTGATTTTTTACGCCTAATTGTTTGAGAATAGATTTCATACTGTCTTGCTTTGATTTTTTGTAAATTTACGTTGTTTAAATTTATAATCAATCTCTTAAAAAAATGCAGTATGCGGATATGTTTAACAACTTTAGGCTTATTTTTGGCTATTTCCTTAGTAGCTCAAATACCTAGAGGAACGATCAGCACTGGTGGAGCCGTAGCGATGAACTTTAGTGCAAATAAGCGTTTGCATCAAAATACATTCAACTTCAACATAGTGCCTGATGTCAATTTTTTTGTAGCCAAAAATTTTAGTATTGGCTCGCATATCGGCTATACCTTTTCACAGGTAAATAACACCACAGCTAAAACCAAAGATCAAAATCAGGGATTTATCATAGGGCCAAACGCTACCTATTATGTAAAAATAGCTCCTAAAGTCTATTTCTTTTTGAATGGCAAAATAGGCTATGCTCAATCAAAGCAAATATATTCGAGCAATTCTATTTTTGGTGTGTATAAAGGGTTGAACTGGCAGGTAGGTCCTGGTTTAGCCGCATTTTTGACACCACAAGTGTCGCTCGATATTGCAGCCATCTATAATGGTACTTACCAATCTTTTTATCTAGCTAATAAAAATGGTGCCGCAGTACCTTCGGTGAAAGAAACATTACATGGATTTTTGTTTAATGTAGGCTTTCGTGTTTTTTTCTTTAAAAAGATGTTGAAAACTAGCGATACATCGCTCAATAAATTACCGTAATTTCATTTTAACAGCTTTAGTGAGTTGGTCTTAGATTTTTAAGCTAATTTTGAATATATGGAAGATTGGATGGAAAATGAGGAGGAAATGTCGATGAGTGATATTTTTGGTCTTATACAAGAGTATGAAAGTGCATTATCGGAAGATAGGTCATTGCTATTGGATGAAGATAGCTATGAGCGTATTATTCAATTTTATCAAGACAACAGAGAATTTAAGCGGGCTATATCGGTTGCTGATGCTGCCATAGGGCATTATCCTTTTTCGCCTGCTTTTTTTATACTCAAAGCGGAAGTACTGGCAGAGCAAAGTAGTTTTGAATATGCGCTCGAAATGCTAAATGTAGCGCAGATTTTGGACGCTACTGAGATTTCTATATATCTTATTCGTGGCGATATTTATTTATGGACTTCGGAGCATAAAATGGCATTGGAGCAGCTAGATATAGCGATTGACCATGCTGTTGAACCCGAAGATTTTTCGGACATTTATTTGCTAAAAGCCTCTGTTTTTGAAGATTTGGAGCAGTATTTAGAAGTGATAGATGCGCTAGAATTGGCGGTAAAAGCACTGCCTGGCAATCCAGAGGCTATGAATCGACTTTGGTTTGCTACTGAAATAGCCGAAACTTTTGAACGAAGCGAAATTTTTCATATAAAACAGACCAATCTATTTCCCTACGATTATTTGGCATGGTTCAATTTAGGTCATGCGTTGTACTATCAAAAAAAATATGACAAGGCGATTGAAGCATTTGAATTTGTGATAGCCATAGATGAAAAATATGAACCTGCTCATTTGTTTTTGGGCGATGTGTATTTTGAAATGGAAAATTATAAAAAGGCGCAGGAAGCGTACTTTGATGCTATCCAGTCTGTAAAGCCGTATAAAGAGTCGTTTTATAAATTGGCAGAATGCTTTGAAAGGCAGAGTGATTATCAAAAGGCCCGATACTACTTGCGCAAAGCCACCAATATAGATGCTGAGTACGATGAAGCCTATTTCAAAATAGGGGAGACCTATATGGCGGAAGAAAATTTTTCACAGGCCATCACTTCGTTTGAGCGAGCGCTCAAAGTGAATGTAGATGATACAGCATATCTCTCTTCGCTAGGCGATGCCCATTTGCTCAATGACGACCCTACCTCTGCTATACCTTACTTTCAGCGAGCTATAGAGCTAGAGCCACACAATATGGCGCACTATGTACATTTGGGCTCTGCCTTTTATGAATTGAATGAAAGTGAAATAGCCTACGATACATTTGAAATGGCATGTAAACTATTTGCAGATTCAGCAGATGTGCGATTCGTTTATGCTGTCTATTTATTGCAAGATGCCCAGCGTAAGCGGGGACTAGAGGTACTCGAAGAAGGATTGCAACTCAACGTAAACGATGCCAAACTGATATTCGAAATGGACAAATCACTAAATGACGATTTGGATATAGCTCGACTTTTTGCCGCTTATGATGTGCTGTAAAAAGGCGATGCAAGTTAACTCAAAGCGTTTGTCGAAATGAGGATTGCGAATCTAGATTTGGGGGAGTAAATAAAAATTTATCTTAGTGTTGGTTGGTGGAGGAATAACAAACATAAGAAAAGGATGGTTGGTAATTTGACAGGTTTTTATGGTCAAAAAGGTTTTAAAATGTAACTTTGCCATCGAATGAAAGAAAAAATAAATATCGACCCTTTTGACAAGGAATTGCCAAGTGAATACGCTGACAGGTTAGGTATTTATTATACAAAACAAGTTACTCAAAAGCACAAAAAAGTCAGCGGACAATTCTTTACTCCAACTCCTATTGCTCACTTAATGGCTTCATTCTGCGACTTGACAGGCAACAGTTTGAGAATTTTAGATCCAGGTTGTGGGACTGCAGTATTAACTTGTGCCTTAGTTGAGCATTTGACAGAACATAATCCCAACATTGAATTTATTGACTTAGTTGCATAAGAAACCGACCCTGAACTAATTTCTTTTTCTCAAAAAACACTTTCGTATTTAAAAAAGTGGCTTCAATTAAAAGGGGTTAGTTTTCAATATCTTTTGCACATACACGACTTTATTTTAGACAATGCAAAAGCATTACAAAACACTTCACAAAATCAAGACAACTTTGATATAATAATTTCTAATCCGCCTTATTTCAAACTTGCAAAAGATGATGAAAAGACAATTGCCGCTAAAGAATTAGTAAGTGGACAACCAAACATTTATTCAATATTTATGGGCATTGCCTCAAAATTACTGAAAGAAAATGGCGAATTAATTTTTATAACTCCAAGAAGCTTCGCTTCTGGAAATTACTTTAAAGCATTTAGAGAATTATTTTTCAATACCGTTCAAATCGACAAAATTCATTTGTTCAATTCTCGCAAAGACACTTTTAACCGTGATAGTGTTTTACAAGAAACGGTAATTGTAAAAGCAATTAACTCTGACATCAATCCTAACAAACAAGTTACAGTATCTTCTAGCGTTGGCATTAAAGACATTTACGAACCGACTATAAAATATTTTCCATCATCAGAATTAATCGACCTAAATTCAAAAGAAAAAATTCTTCATCTTCCGACAAACGACAAAGAAGAAAATGTTTTAGATTTGGTTACTTCTTGGGAAAATAATTTAATCAATTACGACATACATATTTCAACAGGACCAGTTGTGTCCTTCCGTTCGTGGGACTTCATTCAGAATAACTATGAAAATGGAACTGTATTTTTAGCTCCGCTTTTTTGGTTACACAACGTAAATAAAATGTCTTTGGAATGGCCTATTACATCAAAGAATAAAGGACAATTTACAAAGATAGAACCTGCATCAAAATCGCTTCTAATTCCAAATAAAAACTACATTTTATTAAGACGATTTAGCACAAAGGATGATAAAAGCAGACTTATTGCAGCACCCTATTTTTGCAATTATGCAAAATCAAATTTTATTGGCGTTGAGAATAAAGTAAACTACATCTATAGAAAAAAAGGACACTTAGAAAGAAGCGAAGTTGCAGGACTTTGTGCATTGCTCAACAGTGAATTATTTGATATTTATTTCCAAATATTTAACGGCAATGTAAATGTAAGTGCAACAGAACTAAGGGAAATGAGATTTCCACCAATAGACGACATTAAAGAAATAGGTAATAAAATAATACTTTCAAATGACTATTCAATGAATAACGTAAACCAAATCGTTAATGAATATTTTGTATTGGAAGCTATTCTAAATTAATATGAGTAAACTAACAGAAGCACAAGAGATATTAAAATCATTGGGATTGCCACCAGCCCAATACAACGAAATGGCAGCATTGACATTTTTAGCAATTTGCAATATCAAAGAAAATGACAGTTGGGCAAACGCAACTCGCCACAGTTTAGGAGTTACAAAAGGCATAATGATTTTTGTAAATGATAATTATAATAAAACCTATGCCCCAAACACAAGAGAAACTTTCAGAAGACAAGTTTTGCATCAGTTTGTTCAAGCAAGAGTTGTAGACCTACAATCCTGACGAACCTAATTTACCTGTAAATAGCCCCAAAGCTCATTATGCTTTGACAAAAGAAGTGTTAGAAGTTGTAAAGGCATACGGAACAAAAAAATGGAAAAAGGAAGTTGACAATTTCATTGCAACTGTTGGTAAACTCTCTGAAGTTTATCTCAAAGAAAGAGATTTGATTCAAATCCCAGTTCAACTTGCAAACGGTGACGTAATCAAACTTTCTGCAGGTAAACACAACGAAGTTCAAGCATCAATTGTTGAGAAGTTTGCACCAAGATTTGCAAACGGTGGAACACTTTTGTATCTAGGCGACACAGCAAAAAAGGACTTGTTTGTTGACGAGAAAACTTTAAAAGAATTAGGTATTCCAATTGACCAACATAGTAAGTTACCAGACGTTGTAATTTATGACTCTACAAGAAATTGGTTGTTTCTTATCGAAGCTGTTACATCACATGGTCCAGTTTCACCAAAACGTATTGTAGAATTAGAAGAGTTTCTTAAAAATTGTAATGTTGGTAAAGTTTATGTTACCGCATTTCCCGATATGACAGAGTTTAAAAAGCATTCAAACAATATTGCATGGGAAACTGAAGTGTGGTTAATGGAAGTTCCAGATCATATGATTCATTTTAACGGAGACAGATTTATGGGGCCTCGATAGCCAACACATCCATCAGATACTCATTTAGCGAAGTGTAAAGATTATCAACTTTAACCAAAATTTTCATCTTCGAACTTCAATGCTAAATAGAGGTTTGAGTGCAAAAAGTCAAAACTCCTTACAAATTCCCTCTCAATTCTTGTTCTCTTTCTATAGATTCAAACAATGCCTTGAAGTTACCTTTGCCAAATGACTTAGCTCCCTTGCGCTGTATGATTTCATAAAACACCGTAGGGCGGTCTTGTACTGGTTTGGTAAATAACTGAAGTAGATAGCCTTCATCGTCTTTATCGATTAGGATATTTAGCCTTTTTAGGTCACTAAGATCTTCTTCTATTTTACCCACTCTATCCAACACATCATCGTAATACACCTCTGGTACATAGAGGAATTCTATGCCTCTATTGCGAAGTTCGGTTACGGTAGCGATAATATCATCGGTAGCTACCGCTATATGTTGCACGCCTGGTGCATGATAAAAGTCTAGATACTCCTCGATTTGCGATTTCTTTTTGCCATCTGCAGGCTCATTTATCGGGAATTTCACATAGCCATTGCCATTAGAAACTACCTTGCTCATCAAAGCAGAATACTCAGTCGAAATATCTTCATCGTCAAAGGTGAGTAATAGCTCAAAGCCCATCACATCTTCATAAAATTTTACCCAGCTATTCATCTTTCCTAACTCCACATTGCCTACGCAATGGTCCACATGTTTTAATCCTACAGGAGTAGATTTTACATTGCTTTTGGCTGTTTTATAGCCTGGTAGAAATGCACCTTTATAGTTTTTTCTTTCTACAAATTTATGAATAGTTTCTCCATAGGTTTGAATGGCAGAAATCACCACTTCGCCATGCTCATCGCTAAATTTTGTAGGCTCCATCACCGCTACAGCACCTCTGCTAGTAGTCGCTTCAAACGAAGCGGTAGCATCATCTACCCAAAGGGCAAGCACTTTTACGCCATCGCCATGTAGTAGGTGATGTTTGGCTATCTCATGGTCTGGGTGCATAGCAGAAGTGAGTACCAAGCGAATTTTGCCTTGCTGTAGCACATAGGATGCGCTGTCTCTAAGCCCAGTTTCGGGTCCTGCATAAGCCACCAATTCGTAGCCCCAAGCTTGCTGATAATAATAAGCCGATTGTTTGGCATTGCCTACATAAAATTCTACAAAGTCGGTACCATTAAGTGGTAAAAAATCAACACTTTTTTCTGCTTGAGTTTTGTTGAGTGTAGTTTCCATAATGTGTTTCGTTAGTGAAGTGAATTATTTTTTTTGTGAACTTAAAAAGGTATAGAATGCGATAGATGTTTTGCGTTTTTCAAATTCAAAAGTACATTTTTTATTTTCTATGGCTTCTTGCTCACTTTCTGAGGAAAAAACCATGCTTGTTCCTTTGAGCCTAGTGATAGGAATACCATTGTCGTAGAGCAGTTTCATCACTTTCAGCGCTCGCATCATTTCAGGTCTTAGAGTCTTGGTTTTGATTACAAATGGTTTTGCTTTTTTGAAGTCTGGTATGGAGTCCATAAACTTGCTTATCTCCTCGTCTTTTACTTTGTGATATTCCTCTTTGTCCGCAAATCCATTAATAAGTAAATAGGCATCTGTATTCATTTTCATCCACTGTGTTATTTTGGCGATAGCGATGAGATTTGAATCGCCAAATAGGTCTGTTTTGTTGAGCTCAAACTTGCATTTCACGTTTTTTATCGACTCATCTATATCATACACTTTTTCGTTGGCGGTAGCATTGATCACTGAAGCGCTATCGGTATTTACAAAATGAACTCCCGCCTTGTTTACAAAATATTCATAAATGTATCGTTGCATATCCTCCATTTTTATCGTCTGAATACTATCTGCGAATGAGGTGATATATTTTTCATCGTTAGCAAACCGATACTTAGCTATTTCTTTCAAAAAAAGAAAAGGTTGCTGTGTCGATACTTGTTTGTATTGTAAAATAATATCGTCTTTAGCCTCGGCCAGCATAGCTAGGGTGAGGTAGCGTAGAGTTTTGAGGGTATCTATGAGGTGGTTTATCTCATCTGTAGCGGTCACAAATTGCTGGTTTGATACCTTTTTGGTGATATAGAGTGTACCGAAATAATTATTCAATTCGATATTGCTTTTTAAATCAAAGTCAGTATGCATAGCCAAAATTTGGGCGAGTACGGTGGCGCAGTACGCCCCTTTGCGGTCATATCGTGCGCCAGGCTGTTGGAAAATCACCCCAACCGTAGGCGTATTTTGAGATTCCTCAAAGTATATGCGCTGAGAATAGTTGATGATAGGTTTGAGTTCTAATAAGCGGATTATTTTATCGGGATTAAAAAACTGAGTGTTGTAAACCGAAAAAACTTTTTTGGTTAGATTGAAGGTAGCTTCATTATCGATTGAGGTAGAATAGGCTATAGTGCTATTCGATTTTTGAAAATATTTTTGAAAATAATCATTTATTCTTTCGGTCGAGATGTTTGCAAACTGCGTAGTTATACAGTTTGCAAAAACTTTTTGTACATCATTTTGCCACAGTTTATTTTGTAAGTCTAGCTGGTTGGTATATTGTGGTGAGGACTGCAATATTTGGTACTTTGTGGCCAATGCTGTTTTAGCCGTGCTAAGTTCATTCACTGAGATCAAGCTGTCGAACAAATAAAAAGCTAAGTCTTGGAGGCTTTTTTCGAGTAGTGTATTAGGGCATTTAATATCTATGGTCACACTTTCTGAATTGGCAATTACCTTATTGGATAGTGTAGAAAGTGTTTTGCTTTTAGCTATTCTTTTTTCTAATACCTGTACTATGAGTTGGTTGATACCGTAGGTTGAGTCTGTTTCATATATCTGGCCAGTTCTGACGCTAAAAGATACCTCACTCTCCGATTGTTTTGAAAGATGGTGCATGTAGGAAAGCCCCGAAGGTAGCTTTTGAAAATTCAAAAGGGTGTTTTGTCCATATAAAATGGGGCAAATAGCAAGCAATAGCACAGTCAAAATAGGGTAAAACTTCTCCACGCCCCTAAATTATCGTTTTCATTAAAACAATTATTATTATTTTTGAACTAATAACACAACCTTATGCGTATAACCTTACTTCTTATCCCTGCTCTTATCATAGGCATGGCCTCTTGCAAAAAATGTTACGAGTGTACAAAAACTGTTCGCTCAGTAGTAAACGGTATTGACTCAGTACAAGTCTATAAATTTGATGCATGCAATACCACAAAAGAAAATAACGGTATAAATAACCCGCGTACAGTACCTGACTATGAAGCAAATGGTTATGTATGTGCAGCTAAAAAATAATTGTGTTTTCTCGTAAAGCAATTTCCTCCATCCTCTTTACGATATTGGTAGTGCAGATTTTTATGCCTATTGTACTCTTTTTTCCTGTAAAAAAGTTTTTCAAAAAGTGTGCTTCGATAGCTATTGAAAAAGGGAGAATAGAGCGAATGACACTCTCGAAAACCGATTTTCTCCGATTTAAGTTGAAAGATGAAAACGAATTGAAAATTGATGATGCCTATTATGACATCAAGTCAATAAGAGCAGAGGGAGATACTTGTGTGCTAATGGTATATCGCGATATTGATGAAACACGTTTGTTTGATGCCATAGCCAAACTTTTTGGAAAAAAAGGAGGTGATAAAAAAAGTAGTACTATTTTAGGATTCAATATTTTTTATGATTTTATCGCGGTGCCTGTGATTCAAATTTCTTCCTTTTTTGAGGAAGTGAAGGTCGCATATTCTGCTAACGATGTGGCTTTATGTATGCGTGCTATCTCTGTGATTTCTCCTCCACCAGAGCCTACATTCTCTATTGCATAATCGGGGTTATCCCCATTCTTTTATCTATTTATTTTCAAAAAATTAATAATGAAAAATCTGTTATTTATCATAGCGGTAGGTATGGCGTGCGCCATACAAGCCCAAGCATTCTCTGACACCCTTTCTTTTGACGAGGTAGATATTGTGACCTCAAAATTTAACACACCTAAAAGCAAAGTAGCGAACAAGGTGGAGGTTATGACTAAACGAGAGATAAGTCTCCAAAACTTTCAATCTACGGCCGATCTACTGGCTGGAAGCGGTCAAGTATTTGTGCAAAAAAGCCAAAGCGGAGGTGGAAGCCCCGTGATTCGTGGATTTGAAGCAAACAAAGTGCTCATCGTAGTAGATGGCGTGCGAATGAACAATGCCATATTTAGAGGTGGTCACCTCCAAAATGTAATCCGACTTGACAACTCTATGCTCGATAGAGCCGATGTAGTTTTCGGTCCAGGTTCGCTTATCTATGGTAGCGATGCACTAGGTGGAGTATTGCATTTTCAAACCTTAAGACCAAAAATTGCCTTTGAAAAAAAGGTAGAAGTGTCTGGTGGTGCATTAGCTCGCTTCGCTACTGCCAATCAAGAAAAAACGGGACATTTTGATTTGAACATTGGTGCCAAAAAGTTTGCATCGCTCACTGCGGTTACCTTTACCGACTATGGCGATGTGCGCCAAGGCGGCAGCAAAAATTTTTTAGCGGCCGATTCCCTTTTTATCTGGGATAGACTATCTACTGTAGAGCGCTTCAATGGCAACGATTCTATTGTTCCAAACCATGATTTTAATGTACAAACCAAAACTGCTTTTTATCAATACAACCTACTTCAAAAATTTATGTATAACAATTTGAAGAATATGGAGCACACGCTTTCATTTCAATTTACAAACTCAAACAATGTAAGCCGATATGATCGACTCACGGAAATGTCGGGTGGTATGCCAAAATTTGCTGAATGGTACTATGGACCTGAGATGTGGGCCATGGGTACTTATAAATTGCGCATGTATCAACCTACAAAAGCCTATGACGAGTTGAGTGCTACTTTGGCCTATCAGTATTTCGGGGAAAGTCGTGTGAGCAGAAAACGTAATGATGTTTTTAGACGAACACAGGAGGAGAAATTGCATGCGATTACACTCAATGTAGATGCATATAAAGTATTTGGAAAGCATAGAGTGCAATATGGCGTAGAAGGGACTTTTAATCTCATAAACTCAACGGCTAATGAGCTCGACATTAAGGTAGATACTATACGCAAAGCAGCTACACGTTATCCCGATGGAGGCAGCCAAACAGCTACATTCTCACTTTATGCTACCGACCAAATCACCCTCAAAAAATGGCTATTGCTCAACTTTGGAGGCAGGTTTAACTACAATTATTTGAAATCTACATTCAACGACAAAACGTTTTTCCCTTTTCCCTTTGACAATGCTAAACAAAGTATAGCCTCAGGTGCAGGCAATGTAGGCTTGGTATTTTTGCCAATTAAAGGAACAAAAGTTAGCGTTTTGGGCTCTAGTGGATATAGAGTGCCAAATGTAGATGACATGAGCAAAGTGTTTGAGTCTGCGGGTGGAAATCTCCTTATCCCTAATCCTCATATTAAACCAGAATATACGCTCAATGGAGAGTTGAGCGTGCAGCACAATAGCAAGTATATTTATGTGGAAGCAACAGGCTTTTATACCTACTTACTCAACGCGTTGACTACGGATAAAACTACATTTGCAGGAGCAGACTCTGTCCTTTTTAGCGGATCAAACAGTGCAGTATATACTACAGTGAACAAGGACAAGGCATTTGTGGCGGGTGCGCAAGCAGCTCTTACGGTTCGCCCATGGCAGCATTTGAGCATATATGGCAATCTGACTTATACTTATGGCCGTATCATAGCAGCTGCGGTCAATACGCCACTTGACCATATCGCACCACTTCATGGTCGTTTTGGTGTAAAAGTGGACTACAGTCGATTTTTTGTAGATGTTTATGGTCTTTTCAATGGGGTGAAAAAACTAAATGACTATCGCTTAGGCACCGAAGACAACGAGCAGTACGCTACGCCTGTAGGTATGCCTGCTTGGATGACCTTTAACGCAAAAATGTCTGTACAAGTAATCAAAAACTTGAGCATACAAGGCGGTATCGAAAATATTTTGGACACTCGATACAGAGCCTTTGCATCGGGTATCAGTGCACCAGGACGAAATTTCATGATTGCCTTGAGAGCTAACTTCTAAGCTAAAATTTGCTCTAATCTCCTAAGGTCGGCAGCTATGCCGACCTTTTTTTATGCAAAAACAAATTGTGTAAACAATCTTTATAACTCGCCACGATAGTTATAAGATGATGGCTATTTTTGTAAAAAAAAACATACTATCATGGATCGTATAATCAAGTCTGCACTCATCTCTGTTTATTATAAGGACAATCTAGATGTTATTGTCAAAAAACTAAATAGTCTAGGTGTAACGATATACTCTACAGGAGGCACTTTGAAATTTATTAAAGACTTAGGTATAGATGCTGTGGCGGTAGAAACGCTCACAGGTTTTCCTGAGATATTGGATGGAAGAGTGAAAACACTTCACCCTACGGTGTTTGGAGGAATTTTGGCTAGACGAAATGAAGAAAAGGATTTGGCGCAGTTGGCAGCACATAACATCCCTACTATAGATCTGGTGATGGTAGATTTGTATCCTTTTGAAGAAACGGTAGCGTCAACTACAGATGTATCTACAATCATCGAAAAAATAGATATTGGAGGCATATCGCTCATCCGAGCTACTGCCAAAAACTACAACGATACCTTGATCATATCTGCGAGAGAGCAATATGAATCGCTGATAGCATTGCTGGAAGAAAAGAATGGATCGACCTCAATCGAAGACCGCAAACGATTTGCAGCATTGGCTTTTGGGGTATCGTCACATTATGACACGCAGATTTTTAATTATTTTAATCAATCAGAAAATATTCCTGCATTTAAGCAAAGTATCTCAGTTAGCAAAACACTTCGCTATGGCGAAAATCCGCATCAAAAGGGAACTTTTTATGGAAACTTAGAAGCGCTTTTTGAAACGTTAAACGGTAGAGAATTGTCGTACAATAATTTAGTAGATGTAGAAGCATCATTGCAACTCATTGCTGAATTTCAAGAGCCTACTTTTGCTATTTTGAAACATACCAATGCTTGTGGATTGGCGAGTAGAGCGGTCTTGAGCGAAGCTTATCAAGCAGCGTTAGCTTGTGACCCTACTTCTGCCTTTGGCGGTGTGCTCGCTACAAATAGAAAAATAGATTTAGCTACAGCTCAAAAAATGCACGAGCTATTTTTTGAAGTAGTGACTGCACCTGAATACGATGCAGATGCGCTAGCACTTTTGCAGCAAAAGAAAAATCGAATCATTTTAAAACTAAAAACACCTTTGGTGCAAACCAAAATGTTTAAATCATTGCTCAATGGCGTGCTAGAGCAAGATCTTGATAAGGTCACTGAAACTAGTGCCAATTTTACCTTAGCTACAAAAAAAGGACTTACTGCTGAGCAAACAGAAGACCTTATTTTTGCCATAAAAGCAGTGAAGCATTTGAAATCTAACGGTATCACTCTAGTCAAAAACAAGCAACTTGTAGGGATGGGATGTGGACAGACTTCTCGTGTAGATGCGCTACAATCAGCTATCAAAAAAGCCGATGGTTTTGGTTTGGATTTGAGAGGTTCGGTAATGGCGTCAGAGGCGTTTTTTCCATTCCCAGATTGTGTGAATATCGCTCATGAAGTAGGTGTGGTGGCTATCTCACAGCCAGGAGGAAGTATTAAGGATCAAGATTCGATAGATGCGGCAAACATGTGCGATCAGGCGATGGTGTTTACGGGCATTCGCCATTTCAAACATTGATTAGTACTATTTAGGAAACGAAATACTTTTTTTGCGTTACATTCGTTAAGTAATTAAACACACAATAACGGTATGCGCTATTTTCTTGTTTTGCTTTTTGGCGTTTTTTTTCTTTTCAGTGCAAAGGCACAAAATGAAGATAAACCAAATTACTATATACGTCCTCAAAATCCACCGCAGCAGTCTCCTGAGCTGCCTCCAGATACGATAAGTAGCCTCAGACCATCTACACAGCTTAGCTACACAAAGAAAAAATTTGATTGGAACAATATCTTGATTGAACCGAATATTCAGTTTTTTG
This sequence comes from uncultured Bacteroidota bacterium, assembly GCA_937894725.1. GTDB lineage: Bacteria > Bacteroidota > Bacteroidia > Chitinophagales > LD1 > CALAYL01. The sequence continues at coordinate 13,253 of CALAYL010000095.1, read as the reverse complement.
TAGGCAATGGATATATACAGTTTGGTTTGCAGCCTTCGGTGGTATATAAAGTTTGGAAAAAGGGGCTGTATGCTGGCGGTAGCCTTCATTACAATGTGTTAGCTCAACCCAATTATTCATTTGCAGGAAATAATAATACGATTATCAAAAAAGACTTGATTCGACAGCAAACTTTTGGTGGGGGAGTAGTGTTGCATTATAATATTTGGAAAGGTATTTATGCTCGTATTCGTCCAGAAATTTTAGGCGTTAGAATAGCAGAAGGCTATGAAGTGTCTGCTAATAATAAAGTTAAGATTATAACAAAAGACTATGTGTATCCTCATTTATGGCTTGGAGCAGGGTATAATTTCACTCGAAATAAAACTTTCTTTATTCCTATCGGTGTGTTTTTTGACCCATTGTATTACGTGAGAGCGAAGAGCCAGTTTGCACCATACCAATCACCAATTTATGTGCAACTGGCATTTTACATTTTTTCGCCCAGACTCTAATGGCCAGTGTGCCTTCTTCGCTTATCTTTTGTAAAGATATAGAGCAACATAATCGACATTAAAACAGATATAGTCAAGCTCACTAAAATCTTGATGAGCAAGAAAAAGAGGTTGTGGAAAGTGCCATTTTCGATAGTAAGATAGCCGCTCACTATAATGGTGTATGCAATTGTACAATAGATAAAAAACCAACCAGCACCTTGGATATAAATGTTTGGCGCAAGTTCGAAGTCGGTACCTTTGGGAGTGATGAGTGAAATGATGCCTCCACGAAAAAATGCTAATAGCACACAGACTGAAGTGTGCATACCTAAAGTGCCAAGTAGTACATCGAGCGTTAGCCCAAAACCAAATGAGACCAACAATAGCAACCATCGTGGCGTATCGAAAGGTAATAGCAAAATAAAGATTGGATAAATGAAAATTTCCACATAGGGATGGAGATGAATATTGCTAAAGAATAACACCTGGAAAACGACCAAGAGCAAAAAGCGAAGCAGATTTATAGGAATCAGACTTATCATTTTTGATTTAGTTTTTGGGTAGTGGTATCTAGTTTTTGTAACTCTTGCTTATACAAATGATCTACCACATATACGTATGATAGATTGGTCATATCAGCAGAAAGCTTAACATCTATTTCCAAAAAATTCTTTTCTGGTTCAGCATTAATTTTAGTCACTCTACCCACCATTACCCCTTCTGGAAAAAGTATAGAGTAGCCACTAGTGAGCACAGTATCGCCTATTTTTACGGGTACATGTTTTGGGATCTCTTCGAGCTTAAGTGTATTTACACTATTCCCTTCCCAAAAAAGTTGTCCAAAAAAGTCTGAATTTTTAAGCTTGGCACTTGCTCTGAAATTTTTATTCAATACGGACATTACCGCTGCGTAATTTTCAGTTACATCAACCACTTGACCTACTATTCCTCTATCTACTATCACGCCCATTTGTGGCTTTATGTTATTAAAAGAGCCTTTGTTTATGTAGATATAGTTGGCTGATTGGTTGATGCTGTTTTTAATCACCTTTGCAGGGTTGTATGTATATACTTGCAATGTTCTACCTAATGTATCGTGTACAGTGGTATATTGATTTTGAATGATGGCTAGAGACTCCATATTTTTGGCTTTCAGATAAGCATTTTCAGCGGCTAATGAGTCATTCACCTTACCCAGTGTTAAGTATTGTGTGATTGAGGAATAGCTATCAAATGCTTTCCCTGCTAGCGCATTTGACCTATTTATAAAAGCCGCTTTGTGAAATCGACTATTGTTGTAAATCAAAAATGCACAAATGCTTTCTAAAAAAATAAAAAAAATCAAGAGCGCATAGCGTACTATAAATCTGACGAGATTATACATACCGCTGGCAGTTTTTCATTAGTCCATTAAGAATGTGTACTTATCCATATTTTTGAGGGCGATACCAGTGCCTCGCACTACAGCACGCAATGGATCTTCAGCCACATGTACTGGTAGTTTTGTCTTTTGGCTCACCCTCTTGTCAAGCCCTCGCAGTAGTGCACCACCACCTGTGAGATAAAGTCCAGTTTTGAAAATGTCTGCAGCGAGTTCGGGTGGTGTGGTTTCAAGTGCTTTGAGGATCGCTTCTTCAATCTTTGCGATTGACTTGTCGAGTGCGTGTGCTATTTCAGAATAGGTGACGATAATTTGTTTTGGAATACCGGTCATCAAATCACGACCATTTACTGGATAATCATCTGGAGGTGAATCAAGGTCGGTGAGAGCCGAACCTACATTGATTTTGATGGCTTCGGCAGTTCTTTCGCCTATAAGCATATTGTGTTGTCTGCGCATATAGTCCACTATGTCGTGAGTAAACTCATCGCCAGCTATACGGATAGATTGATCGGCTACAATACCCGAAAGTGCGATAACCGCAATCTCCGTAGTTCCTCCACCTATATCGATTATCATGTTGCCAATAGGTTCTTCAACATCTATGCCTATACCGATAGCAGCAGCCATAGGCTCATAAATCATTTTTACTTCTTGACCACCTGCTTGTTCGGCCGAGTCTTTTACTGCTCTTTTTTCTACTTCAGTAATGCCCGAAGGAATACATATCACCATTCTAAAACGCGGAGGTATCAATGATTTCTTTTTGCTAAAAATCATTTTTATCATCTCACGGATCATATTTTCTGCAGCATAAAAATCTGCGATTACACCATCTTTGAGCGGGCGAATCGTTTTAATGTTTTCGTGTGTTTTTTCGTGCATCTGCATGGCGCGTTGACCTACAGCTATTACTTTGTCGGTTCTTCTATCTATTGCTACAATAGACGGTTCGTCCACCACCACTTTGCCATCGTGTATGATTAATGTATTTGCAGTACCAAGGTCAATGGCTATTTCCTGCATCATAAAATTGAATAATCCCATCCTTTTCGCCTTATTTTTTGATAACGTGTAAAGGTAGGTAAAAACTACAACTAGCAAAGAAAGAAAGCATATTAAAATTTAGCAACGCTCAAATTGTCTTTTTGTATAATATTTTACAAAACCCAATTCACCAAAATACCGTTGCTTAAAATGTGCTGTTTATTTCGCTACTACAAACTTACGGGCTATTTTTTTGCCGTTTATTTCAATCAAAAGCGTGTAAATACCATCTGCCAAAGTACCCACATTTAACTCTGCAAGATGGGGTGCTTTATTGACTATTATCGCTATGTTTTTGCCTATCGCATCTACTACCGAAATTTCATAATTAATCAAGCTTATCCCTTTCACAGTCAATATTTGGTTGGTTGGATTTGGATAGATGTCCAATCCAAGATGTGTGGTTATCGTATTTATTCCAATTGATGTAGCAATAGTAAGGGACGTAGTAGCCGTGCATCCATTGGCATCGGTTACTGTTGCGGAATAATTGCCTACCGCTAGACCGGTGATATTTACCCCCATTTTTCCATCGCTCCACACATAGTTGTATGGTGGAGTGCCACCCTGCGGTATAGCAGTAGCAGTGCCATTATTGCCTGAGCTTGGGGTTGTATTTGCAGTCAGTGTAAGTAAGCTTGGGGTCATCACTGCTACTGTAGCCGTTTTTTGGCAACCATTAGCATCGGTAACGGTAGTTTGATAGCTACCTGCTGAGAGGGTTGAAATGGAGGATGTAGTTGCGCCATTTGACCAATTGTATGTATATGTTGGGGTGCCCCCTGACACACTTATTGCCGCATTTCCATTTTGTTCCCCAAAGCATGTTACGTCATTTTTTTGAATGCTTACTTCAATAACAGTAGGTGAAGTAACTGTATAGGATTGTGTGGTAGAGCAGTTTTTGCTATCAAATACAGTCACGGTATAGCTACCTGCCGATAATCCTGAAATGGTAGGCGATTGAGCGGCATTAGACCACATGTAACCATAGTTTGGTGTGCCTCCATTTACGGTAAGCGATAAAGCCCCATTGTTGTTGCCTAAGCACGTTGGTGATTGGTTAGAGGCTAAAATTTGAATTTGATTGGGTTGTATAATTTCAGCAGAATCCACTCGTTGGCATTGTGACGCATCTTTCACCGTGAGGTAATAAATGCCTTGACCTAGATTTTGAAGCGTGGCCGTGGTGTCTCCATTTGACCAACTGTAGGTATATCCAGGGTTTCCTCCATTTACTATCGTACTTACTGAACCGTTATTTGTACCGAAACAAGTTGGTTGTGTTATGTTTTTAGTAAGCGAAAGACTAGTTGCATTTGAAATATTGGCGGTCTTAAACAGCACACAGTTGTTTGCGTCTTTGACAGTGAGCTGATAATTGCCTCCTGTAAGACCGCTGATAGTGCTGGTAGTTTGCCCGTTGCTCCATAAATACGTGATTGTTCCTGTACCACCACTTGCATTGACTGAGACACTACCGTTTGATTGCCCGCAACTAGGGTTTGTCGGATTTAATGTAGCCGATAGGGCGGTAGGTTCATTGATCGTTACATTGTTTTGGGCTGTACAGCCTTTACTGTCTGTTGTGGTTACAGCATATGTGCCTGTAGGTAAATTTGAAATACCACTTGCCGTAGCACCTACTGACCAAAGGTAGCTATAAGGGCTAGTTCCCCCGCTAACTGTTGTATTGACAGCACCCGTTTGATTGCCATTGCAGCTTAGATCTGCTTTTGATAGACTTACCGATAGCGCAGCAGATGGCTGAGTTAATGAAGCACTGCTAGTAGTAGTACAGTTTTTTGCATCTGTTATCGTCACAGTGTATGTGCCAGCAGGTAGGTTAGATTTAGTAGCTGATGAGCCTCCTCCAGACCAAGCGTATTGATAATTGGCAGTGCCTCCTTGAGCAGTGATAGTCACAGAACCAGTACTTTGTCCAAAACAATTGATATTTGTTTTGGCTATGCTGCCCGAAAGAGCAGCATTGGGTTGGGTGATGATGAAAGTACGTACCACAGAACACGACTTTGCATCGGTAGCAGTCACGGTGTATGTCCCAGCAGCTAGACCCGATTTAGAGGCTGTGTTTCCACCATTGCTCCATGCGTATTGATAGCTAGGTGTACCCCCAGATACTGTGATGGAGGCTGTACCAGTGTTTTGGCCAAAGCAATTTACATTTGTGCTCGTATTTGAAGCTGTAGGTAGAGGAGATAAACTCACGTTTACCGCTTTTCTTAAACTTACGCAGCCAGGTTCTTGCACTTCCCAATCATAAAAATAATAATAGTAGCCTGATGCACCAGAGGTGCTAGGAGGTATATTGTTGCCAATGATCGAAACAATGCCGTTGGGGTCATTGTAAGGGAAATTCGCCCCACTACTATTTCGATACATATTCATGGAATCTTGTACTCCGAGCTCATAGACTACTGAGGTGCTTGCGATCAAATCGATATTGAGCGTAATGCGGCTTCCTCCATCTGGTACAAACACATTTTTTTGTGCGATTACTACACCAAAAGTATCTCGATATTGTACAGTTCTAAATCCATCGCCTTGCGCATAAACATAGACGGATACTAGTTTTGAAGGTTTAAAAACTCGAAAACGAAGTGCACGAATACTATTCCCATTAAAAATACTGCCTGCCCCAATACTATTGGTGGCAGGGCCTGCATTATAGGAAGGTTGTTCGGTAAGTTCTTCTACATAATACGTAGTATTGTTAGATAGGGCAGGAGTTACAAATGGATTGTTTGAGCTTATTGGATTTGTACCATTGATACTATCATACCAGTTTAAGGCATTGGTTGTAGATACAGGGATTGAAAAACTGTTGCTGGTGCCACAAAACGATTGGTCTGCTGCATTTGGTGCAGCGGGTTTATTGACCACTATCATGCTGGTGATTGTTTTTGTATTTGCACCAAAACTATTGGTAGCAGTAAGGCTTACGGTAAAAGTGCCATTGGTTTGGTAAACGTGAGTAGGATTTCTTTGGGTCGAAGTATTGCCATCGCCAAAGTTCCAAAGCCATGAAGTAGCTCCACCAGTCGAAAGGTCTGAAAATTGAATCGTGCCAGCACACGTATTTGTTAGGTTACTTTTAAAATTGGCTGTAGGAGGAGAATTGGGCAAAATACACGACCAATTTATAGCAAATCCAGTATCAGTTACAGATGGGTCAGTCAATTGTTTAATTGTAACTGATGGCGCAGTAGAGGTGATGCTAGCAGGGAGGGTATTGCCAGTATAAGAGCCTAGCAAAGGACTAGTAATATTAGGGCCGTCATATATGTATATGTAGTCATAATTTGTCTCCATTCTAAAGCGAGTAAAAGTAAGTTGCACTTTAGAAGCACCAGTAGGCGCTATAGTCAATGTGCTATTTATATTGTCGCCATATGCGCCATACTGCCCTCCATCATCATATATAGTTCCGGTGCACGAAGTTTGGGTCTGCCCATTTCCAGAAGTAGGCATATTGGCCACACAAGGGTTTGCTATATTGATATTGACAAGATTTACTTTAGTAACACTATCATTGCCACATGCGCCACCATAAGTGACTAATTTTACGGTATAAACACCTGGCGAGTTGTAGGTTTTGGCTGGGTTGGTTTGGGTAGAAGTAGTGCCATCGCCAAAGTACCAAAGATACGAAACTCCATTAGTAGAAGTGTTGTTGAAATAAACAGTAAACGGTGCTGCGCATCCTACAGATACAGAATTGGTAAAGCTAGCTGTAACTGTGGCAGAGTAAGGCGTACCTACCCCTACTGCATACCATGCTTTGCCAGTAGAAATCACCTCTGGCGAACATCCACCATAGAGATCAGTAGCTGATTGCAAAGCGTAAAACCGGGCATCTGCGTAGTTTGATGTACTCACCAAATAGTTGGTCAAGTTTCTATACGAAATGGCATTTGCTTTTGTACGTCCAACGGCTGTTACATTGAAGGCATTCCCTTTATCATTAGTCCCACTACCTCCTTGACACATTAAATAATACCAGTAGTTTTGTACTCCACTGTTTGTATGTACTCCACCATTGTCACCCGTACCCGTGTACCAATAAGTACCTGTGTAGGTATCGGGTTGCTGCTTGGCGTTTGGATTAGACATCGATCGAAAAGCAGAGCCAATATCTTCGCCTACTGTCCAGTTTGATTGAGTAGGGGTAGCAAAGTATTCAATAGCCACCCCAAAAATATCGCTAAAGGACTCATTCAATGCGCCTGATTCGTAACTATAATCTAAATCAGCGGTGTACTGTGTCAAACCATGCGTAACCTCATGACCAGTAATGTCCAATGAAGTGAGCGGACTATACGAAGTATTTCCATCACCAAAGGTCATACGAGTGCCATCCCAAAAGGCATTTACATAACTAGTGCTGTAATGCACATAGGCTTTGAGTAACAAGCCTGCGTTATTAAGGCTATTTCGATTAAACGTATTTTTATAAAAGTCATATGTTTTTTCTATCCCAAAATGAGCATCGAGCGCATATTGATCTTTGTTGGTATTGGTTAGATTCCAGGTGGTACTAGCACTTGTAAAATCCACTGCTGCGCCATAGTTGGTTCCTTTGTTAAGATTAAAAGTTTGTATGCCGCTTCCTCTACCTGTTTCTCTAAGTCTATAGCTACCATTATAGCTGTCTGAAACGATACTTTGAGTGCCCCTGTAGCCTGTAGCTGCGGTGGAGGGAGCATCAGCGTGACAAATTTTGTCATCTTTTCTCAAAATAGCACCTGTAGTGGCATCTACATATACTTCATATCTACCCATGGGTTCATGTGCATAGATGTCAAATCTCCAGGCATTTCTAAAGTCATTGTTGTTTACATTTTTCTCTGCTTGTACAATTATTTTTTCTCCTTTTGGGCGAAAAGTAGCTGTATGGTCATTTTGCTCTTGCTTTATAAAATCCTCTTCTATAGTCAAATCCCACTTATATACTGTAGCTCCCACACTTTGCAATGCAGCTTGTAGTGCAGCACTTTCTGTGAGCGAAAAATCATTTGTCGGAATTGGTTTTTTAAAAATAACACCATTCAATTTTATCACCTTACCTGCTTTTATATGTAATACAAAATCAGCATTACGTATCGGCAAATTGCCCAGTGTCATTTGGCACCTAATGTGGGTATAGCCTATTTCATCCTTTTCTTCTGAAATGATTTTGAACCCACTGCCGTCAGCTAGATTCAATCCTTTTTTTGCCCATAGAAAAAAGTCCTCCAGCGCAGGTTCTTTTCCCTCTTGAAACTTAATAAAGGCAGGTGCTATATTGTCTTCTTTCAGCCAAATATGCTCTGCGCCAGCTATTCTTGCATTCGCTTGCGCTCCCCATAGCTCAGTGCCATAATAATTTGATTCAGGAAATGCTTGTGAGGTGAGTGTAAGAAGAGCAAAAACGGATAGGTAAATAGATTTTAATCTCATAAAGCGGGTCTTGTTTGTAGCTAATGTAACGTTTTTCAGGAAAAGATGTTTCGTTAAGGTGATTTTGGTTTATAAACAATTTACGTAGGTTTGAAAAATATGAAAGTGAGTATCATTAATAAATCAACCAATCCATTGCCAAATTATCAGACAGCAGGCTCTGCGGGTATGGATATTTGTGCTTCTTTGGAAGAGAATGTGGTCGTTCAAGCAAGAGCTACTGTTTTAATCCCCACTGGTTTGTATATCGCACTGCCACTAGGATATGAAGCACAGCTAAGACCTCGTAGTGGACTGGCATTGAAACATGGCATTACGCTCCCCAATAGTCCTGCTACGATTGATAGCGACTATAGAGGTGAGTTGAAAATTATATTGATGAACCTTAGCGATACGCCATTTGAAATCAAAAATGGCGATAGAGTAGCCCAAATGGTCATCGCAAAATATGAGCAGATAAGTTGGAGTGAGGTCGATATGCTTGACGAAACTGTGCGTGGTGAAGGCGGCTTCGGACATACGGGAGTTTGAAAGGTCTTAATAGTTCAAAAAAAATTAACAAAACAATTTTCGTTTTTTTATATAATTTAAATTAAGTTTGATTATGTCATTTATTACTGATTTATTGAAAACAAGCTACAAGCTACAAGCTACAAGCTACAAGCTACAAGCTATTCATGTAGAACTAACAAAAATACATTATTTACATACATGCCTGCACTCATAGAGTGTGGGCTTTTTTATTTACCTCCCAAAAACTACTTTGTATAATATGTGCGAATAGGGAGGCTGCTCACCTCCAGTGACATGAAAAATTAAAATTTTCTCATTACCAAAATCAAATCACCATGAAAAAGATTTTTAAACTCCTTTCACTTTTCGTTTTACTTTTTTTATACAAAATATCGGTAGCTGATAGCATTCCAAATGGGGTTGAAGCAGTTGCCCCATGTATTAAATTGATATCCATACAAAACCCTGAAAACATACCAAGTTTTCAGCACAATAATTGTTATTGTCCCTCCTATTCTTGTGATAGGCAGTTTTACATTGCAGTAGATAACCATCCTTCGAACATTTATCACCTTTATACTTATTTCATAAAAGCTACTGGGAGTAACACCTATTTGGCTAGTGGACTTAATGTGCCTCTTTATATAAACAATGTTTTAAATCCATTGTTTGGAACTGCAAGCTCTGGAATGCATTATCTAAAAACGCCAATTGTGATTCCTCCAAATGTAAACGAGATTATATTTTGTAGAGAGGGCACACAGCCAAACGCACCATTTACATCTTTCAATGATTTCGTCCCTTTTCAATGTTGCACCATACCGATTATTAATCCACCTACAGCTCAAAATGTTTCTTTCACAGCTTCAACACCCTCTTGTGCTCCTACGGCTGTTTCGTTTAGTACAAATTATCCTATGATTCCTACAAACCCTTCGCACTTTAATCCTAATACAATCGAGATCCAATATACGCAAGGAGGACAATTAGTAACCATATATAATAGCGAAGCCGCAAATCTGCCTTTTAATGGAAACTTAGGATCATTCACGTATAACCAACCCGGCACATACACTGCTACGCTTAATATAAACACCTCTTGCGGTAGCTTTACAAAAGATATTCAAATTGTAGTTCCGGCAGGTTTACCATTAACAGTTTCGCCAAGCAGCTCTACTATATGCGGCAATACCCCTACCACACTCACGGCTTCCCCTCAAAACTACTCCAGCTATCAGTGGAGAAAAAATGGGGTGATAATAGCAGGAGCTACGGGTAGCACATTGTCAGTAAGTACTGCAGGTACTTATACGGTATCTGCTACTAATGCTGGCTGTACGGCTACGGCTAGCGCTACGGTGATTTCTGGCACCCTGCCTCCAGTATCCCTAACCTACGACCCTACTACGGTAGTATGTGCAGATGGCGCAGTGAAGCTTACAGCTTCGCCAAACAACACAAATTATTCTTATACTTGGTCTAGCAATACCGATGGGGGATCCGAGTCGCCTACTCAAAATATTGCTTATGGATTTTTCCAGGGACATTATGATCCATATCAGTACAATATATCCACTCCACAAACCTTTTCCGTTACTGTTACTGATGTTTTGACTGGGTGCACAGCTTTAGCATCAGTTAGTATCATGCCTCCAAAAAGAAACTTAAATCAAACTACTAGTATCGGTAATCTATGTTGCTTCATAGAGTCTGCAAAACGAATAGGTGAGATAAATGGTGTAATGAATGTAAATGCATCAACTAACTTAAGTAGTGTACCTGCTAATATTTTAGCAGGACCCATTATAAAAGTTTGGGGAACGCTCATAGTTGATAATGATTGGACTGTAATAAATAAAACAATTCTATTTGGGCCTAATGCTAAAGTAGTAGTTAATGCAGGAAGAAGATTAGAGATTAACAATAATAGTATTCTGAAAGCATGTACTAATTATATGTGGCGAGGTATAGAACTTGCTTCTCCGTCAAGTCAAATATTTACCAATGGTAATTCTAGGATAGAGGAAGCAAAGATAGCCGTAAACATTGCATTTAATTCTGATTATCTTATTGGAGGTAGTATGTTCAATGACAACTTTATAGGAGTGAAAATTTCGAACAATTTAGGACTTACAACCTCACCTCCCGCTCCTAACTACAACAGAGGAATAGGAGCAAATATTTTTAAGTCAGGAGTAAACGCTAATCAACTAAAAATGCCATATGAAACTAGAACAGTAGGATTTGCGGGTATTCAGCTCATCAATTCAGGAGGTAATTCAATGGCCAATCCTAACAATTTTGTTTATATTGGAGTGGCAAATTTGCCAAATGCTATCAATACTTTTGATAAATTAGATTTTGGTATTCATGCTACTAACTCTCAACTAAATGTGAACTACGCTGCTATGACTAATATAAGCCGAAATTTTAGTAACCATCCCTATTCGGGAAATGGTATGTATGTAGAGGACAACCAGCATAGTAGTAATGCAATCCGAAGACTTATAGTCAGAAATTCTACCTTTGGAAGTAGCTACCAAGGTATCTTGTTTGATGATATGAATGTAGAGATTACGGACAACACTATGAATGACATGGTAAATGGTATGCGGGGAGTACGAGCTATGAATGGACTAATAGGAGGTGCAGGTTTTGAAAATACGCTTGTAATTGATAGAAATGAAATAAATCTCAATACCACCAGCAATGTGTCTAATGGTGTTATCAATACAAACGTAGCTACAAATACACCCCAAAATCCAATTTCGTCAGGTCAAATAGGAGCTTTGCAAACCTGTTTTTTTAAATATGCTATCCTTATCCAAGGATGTCCTCGCTCAGTAGTGAGTATAAGTAGCAATATCATCCGACTGCCGGTGTTCTCGCCTATTAACTATAGTCTGTGCAGTGGTAATGCCCCTGCCGAAGGCATTCGGGTAGAGCATATAGCTACAGGATTGAGTGCTAATACCTTTGTAGGAAATAATGATATTAAGAATGGTTATGTAGGAACTCGATTCGTCAATGTTTCTTCTTCTAATGCTGCTCAAATCTTGAATATCCAAGAAAATGACCATTACTTTGACCAAGGCGGACCTTCTGCTTCGGGCGTAGGCTTTGTATTGGACAATAGTGATAGAATCGGGATGTTTTGCAATGAGGTATTAGGCACAGGAACTATCCGAAGACTTGGATTTCAAATAAATGGTAGCCCCAACTTTCTTTTGGAAGCAAATAGAATAAATATAGCCCGAGTAGGCGTACAGTTTAATGGCAACTGCGTATCTACCAATGCTATCCGCCTCAATGCCTTCCAAAGTCTCAATACCGCTATAGAACTCCGAAACTCCGCTACATTAGGCTGGCAGTTTGGAACCATGGCCGACCACCCCAGCAATCTTTTTATAGGCAATACCCTCGATATGAATGTGGTCAATTCTAGCATTCCGTTTTTTGGTTTTCATCAAAATGCACCATTTTATACTAGTTCTTTATCTAAACTTAGACAAGATAATAATGGGGTAATCTCCAATTTTCAACCTTTCAATGTGAATGGTGTAGTTAAACCTTCTAATTCAAATTTATGCAACTGGACATTTAGCGGGTTTAGAATGGTAGCCGAAGAGACAGAGCAGCTGATGCAGACTATAGCAGAGGGCATAGAAGGACAGTTTAAACAACCTTCCGAATACCAACTGCAGCGAGAACTGATGGAGAAACTCACAGAAAATCCTGATCTACTGCTCACTGACCCTGACCTAGCACAGTATTTCATAGCTAAAGAAAATGATAATATAGGCAAGTTTACGGAGCTAGAGCAAAGGGTAAAAGAACTGCAAGCCAAGATAGCCGACTTAGATGAGCAGTATAGTACCGATGAGCTGCTCAAAGAGCAGGCTATAGCCGCAGAGATACAGGCTAAAATGGCTTATATTAATAGCCTCACGCCCCAAAACCAAATAGAGATAAACGAAAAAACGGTCAACGAAATCTATGTAAATACCCAAGCTAAGGGCATCCAAAATTTCACAGAGGCGCAGTTAGTAGCCCTCTATGGAGTAGCCCAGCAGTGCCCTTTTAGCGGAGGCGATGTAGTGTATAAAGCCCGTACGATGATAGGGCTGAGTGGCGACCAGTTGGTGTATGATGACCAAACTAATTGCGCCCTCGGGTTCTATAAAAAAGAGATAGAAGAAGAGCAAATAGCCGACCCCGATGGGCTGAAAGAAATAGACGTACTCTCTGTGTTTCCGAATCCTGCCACGGAGCTGGTAACCATCTATCATACCATACCCGAAGGCACGGAGGTAAACATACAAGTACTCAATGCCCTAGGGCAAAAAGTAGGAGAGAAAGAAGTAAGCTGGTCTGAT
>CALAYL010000094.1 GCA_937894725.1 uncultured Bacteroidota bacterium | reverse complement strand
GAGGACAGCTAACGCCTGTGTGCATCTCCACCTGCGGAGGACAACTTACTTTAAACCTAACTGCTGTACTCGCTGAAGTTGTTGAAGATGTAGGTCTGCATTGGGTTTATCGCCTTTGATGGTATAGGACACAACCAAATTATTGAGTGCAGGTGCGTAGTTTGGATTTACTTTGAGGCAATTGAGCGAGGTGTTGATGGCTTTGTCTATATCGCCTTTGAGGCCGTACGCTACTGCGAGGTCTTCATAATAAAGTTCTGTATCTGGGCTGAGAGATAATGCTTTCTCTAGGTTTACAATCGCATTGGCTAAATCGCCCAACTGCTTGCCATATATGGTGCCTATTTTATAATAACTTGCGGCATCATTGGGTTTTAGCAATAATGCTTTTTGATACCATAGGATAGCAGAATCAAATTGATTTGTTTTGCTATAAGCCTCTGCCAAGTTGTATTTACACTCAAACACATCGTCTTTGATGGCCAATGCTTTTTTGAAATTTTCGATAGAAGCGGCAGCCATACCATTTTCTACCTCTACACATCCAATATTATAGAGGGCATCATAATAGCCTCCCACGCGATATTCGGCTGCCTTTTTATAAATAGCTATGGCTTCTTGCGGGTCTTTGTTTACTTTATAAATCGAATTGCCAAGTAGCAACCATGCGTTTGAATGAGTAGGATAAATCTCAATGGCCTTTTTGAGATGGGCTATACTCTCCTGCATCATGGCTTTGCGCTTGAGACTATCGGGTTCTTTGTCTGCATTTTTAGCTAGGTCACCTCCACAAGAAGTATGGATTTTGGCGCTTTGGTCAGACACTTTGACATCTGTCATAAATAGAGTAAAGTTGTCTTTCCAATCAAAATTTCGGCTAAAGGTTTTGACACTATATAATAAGAGTATAATACCCGTGAGAGCTAAAAGAATGTGGTTGGAAAGATTAAAGCGCTTAGCTCCCTGTACTAAACCATAGCCGAGCAACAAGCAAAAGCCCACTGAACTGAAAAACATAAATCGCTCATTCATCAAGATACCTACGGTAAAAAGCAAATTGGACACTACCGAAAATGTGATGAAATAAAATAAAATGGCGTAGGCGGGTATTTCCTTTTTTCTGAATGAAAAGATAACGTAGCCCACTAGTGCACCATTGATGAGTAAGGAGAGGATAAATCCAATGTCTGAAAACTTAACGTAGGGGATTTGATTGAAATAATAATCGTGGGTGAGATGGAGCGGCAAAATGAGCAACTTGATATAGAGTAAAAAAGTATAGATGACCGTAGCGTATCGCAACTCAAAACTGCCATTGGTAAATGCAAATGGATTATTGAGTATCTCGGGCGACTCTGCGGTGACCCCAGCAGCGGTATAGCTTTTGCGAATCAAAAGATATATCACCGCAGGTATCAAAAGTGCTACAGCTATTTTTATATACTGATTTAAAGTAGTCTTGGTAAAAAAGTAGAGCGTGAGCGGTATGATGGCTAAAAATGTAATGGTGTTTTCTTTAGACAAAAGCCCTAAGAAAAACAAAGCGACTGCGGCCAAGAGTGTGACGAGATTGTTTTTTGCAGAAAATTTTAAAACTAAATAAAGCGTAGCTAAAGAAAAGAGTAATCCCATCACTTCATCTCGCCCCTTGATATTGGTAACCGCTTCGGTATGTATGGGGTGAGCAGCAAAGAGTAAAGTAGCAATAAAGGCAATGCTAACATAAAAGGGACGTTGCTCTTTTAGTGTATGCTTTAAAATACTATAAAGAAGTAGGCAACAAAAAATAAATAAAAGCACATTGATAGCGTGGCTCACCATGGGCGCGAGGTAAGGGTCATTTTCGCCAATGATGATATTTTTTTCATTGATTTCGGTGCGCGTATCGCCTTTCAATTTTCGTGAAATTTCATATTCTACGGCTAAAGTAGCGATAGACAACGGTCGATAACGACCTCCGCTGACAAGCTGATTGCCTCGCTCGCCAAAAAATCCAACAAAAGCATCGGAAGTAAAAATATCTTTGACTCCATCGATGCCTCGTTTTGTAAATTTATTGTCCGTCAATACCATGGTATCATCAATGGCGTAGCCATTCAATAGCGAATTTGAATAGATAATAAACGTAAGTGTAGCGATAATAATCTGGGGCAAATAGCGTTTAATAAACAAGGGCGAGGCAGTGGCTACAATAGGACTTGCTATGGGTGTAGCTGGGGCGGTAAGTTGATTTTTCTTCTGTTTTGCCACGATATTATTTTTTGTAAATTTAAAATTCCGAGCCTAATATACCATTTATGAGTTTCAACAAAAAAACAAATCAATTGATCAGCCTATTTTTATTGCTTTGCCTATTGGTGAGCAGCTGTGCTACAAAAAAAGATTGCCGAGGCAGGACTAAACACCGTCTTTCAAACGGGATATGGATGTAGGATTAATTTATTGTTAATACATTGGAGACTCGATTACATAGGGTATATTTGAGTAATGGAAAAGAATATTTACCTCAATCGAGAAATCAGTTGGCTAGCGTTTAACGCACGGGTGCTCCAAGAAGCAGCAGACCCTTCAGTACCGGCTATAGATAGACTGCGTTTTTTAGGCATTTTTTCAAATAATTTAGATGAGTTTTTTAGAGTAAGAGTGGCCACAGTACAGCGTATGGTGGGATTGAAAGTAAAGCGCAAAGACACTTACATAAAACCGAAAGAACTACTCGAAGAAATGCAGCTCAAAGTAATAGCACAGCAGCGCGAGTTTGAAAAAGCCTATGATGACATTTTAAAACAGTTGAGAAAAAATCAAGTGTTTTTAATCAACGAAAAGCAATTGTCTGTTGCGCAAAAGAAGTTTGCAGAAAATTATTTTAAAGAACACGTTCGTCCATCGCTAGTTCCTTTGATGCTCGATCAGGTCAAAACATTTCCATACCTAAGAGATAAGAGTATCTATTTTGCTATCAAACTTTTCTCTTCTAAAAACACGACTAAAGAGTTTGCACTGCTCGAATTGCCAACCGAAACAACAGGAAGGTTTATCCGCATACCATCGAGTGGAAAACGGCAATACATCATACTCTTAGACGATTTGATACGCCACAATCTCCAATCCATTTTCGCAAGTTTTGGCTATGAATTTTCCGAAGCCTATACAATAAAAATGACCCGCGATGCAGAACTAGACCTCGATAATGATGTGACACAAAGTTTTATTGATAAGCTATATAAATCCGTAAAAAACAGACAAAAAGGGGCACCCGTTCGACTAGTATATGATAAAGATATGCCAATAGATTTACTCCATTATCTGCTCGATAAAATGAAAATTAAGAAAACGGATAATCTCATGCCAGGCGGTCGATACCACAATTTTAAAGACTTTATGAAATTCCCAAATCTGGGAAATTCAGCCCTCACCTACCCTAGCTTTCAAGAGGTCTATCACCCCAGTGTATCGGGCAATAAGCGATTGTTTGATGTGCTGCAAAAAAAGGATATTCTCGTTCAATATCCATATCAAACATTTTCGCACTTTATTGATTTTTTGAGAGAAGCCGCTATCGACAAACAAGTCAAATCCATTCAACTCACCCTGTATAGAGCCGCAAAAAAATCGAGGGTAATCAATGCCCTTATCAGTGCAGCACGAAATGGCAAGAAAGTAACTGTAGTAATCGAACTACAAGCCCGATTTGACGAAGAGGCAAATATAGCGTGGGGCAAGATATTAGAAGAGGAGGGCGTAGAAGTGATTTATGGCATACCTGGATTAAAAATTCATTCTAAACTCTGTTTGATAGAAAGAATAAAAGCTGGCAAAAAACGATTATATGCCAATATCAGCACAGGCAATTACAATGAAGATACTGCCCACACCTATAGTGATCATGCGCTTTTTACGGCAAATAAACTATTGACCACTGATATCAAAAACATATTCACATTCATTCGAAATCCAATACAAAAGCCAGTCACACATAAGTTAATCTTATCTCCATTTGATACTAGAAAGCGATTTATCGCCTTGATAAATAATGAAATCAAATTGGCTAAAAAGAAAAAAACAAGTACAGGTATTTTACTTAAAATGAACAGCCTTGTGGATGAAGAGATCATCAGCAGACTATACGCTGCTAGCAAAGCGGGAGTAAAATGTCGACTTATAATAAGAGGTATATGCCGACTCAAAGCGGGAGTAAAAGGACTTAGCGACAACATTGAAGTAATCAGTATCATCGATAGATTTTTAGAACACTCCCGAATTTTTGTTTTTGAAAATGGAGGGAAGCCCCTGTACTATATTTCTTCTGCCGACTTTATGCCACGCAACCTAGATGTACGATTAGAGGTGAGTTGCCCTATTGAAGACCCTCAAACACGTGCTCAGATAAATGATTTTTTGAATGCACAATGGAAGGCAAATGTAAAGGCCAGAATCTTAGACTATAAGCTCGACAATCAAAGACGCAATACCAATGCCCCCCCTTTTAGAAGCCAAGAGAAAATAGCGGAAATTATACGCGCTTATTCATGAGGATAAAACTTCTAGATTTTAGAAAAAAATTAAAACAGCGACTTATCTCCGCTGTATTATTTTACTTTTGATAAAAACAAACAAATGCGGTACTTGCTTTTTTTAAATTTGATTTTGCTATGTAGTAGTATAAGTGCCCAATCTGTGACTACGGCAAGCACGCAAAAAACGCCAATCGTGATAGATGGGCGAGATAACGATTGGCCAGAACTGTATCGATTTACAGAATATAATTCTCGTCTTTTATATAACATGTCTAATGATGATAAAAATCTCTACTTCTGTTTTAGATCTGACGAACGAAGTACTATCACTAAAATAATGCGTTATGGTATTGCACTAAAGATAGATACTAATGGCAAGAAAAAATCAGCCTTTGAACTCTTTTTTCCGGCTAGTAAAAAAGGGAATAAAAAAGCAGACGAGCTTTCGTATGTGAGCCGAAATCAACTTATGCTTAGTGCCAAGCAAGACCTTTCGAGCTATCTTATAAAAGGGGCAGTAGGACTGGATGACGGAGAATATCCTTTAAATGCAACGAATGGCGTAACTATGGCTTTCGATTTTGATAGCGTAGGAGGATTGATATGCGAATGGAAGATTGCTATGGATAAAATACAAACACAAAAAAGCAACAAACCTTGGCTTGTGGAATTTCAGATAAATGCCCCAAGCAAAGCGCCTGATGTATCTAAAATAAATACAAGTGGACTATCTGGCCGAAACAATGTAGCGAATAGCTCGATGAATCAACCCAGTGTGATGAATAGTGTGCCCGGCAATCAAGCAAATAATGGTATGATGATGAACAATACCCCCATAGAGCCTGTAGAGGATGAACAGCAACAAAGTACCCCCATGATGACCGTAGAAATGGAAAAAATGTTTGAGTCGAGCAATTGGAAAATGAAATTTTTACTTTCAGAATAACAGCTAATTTTTCAACACTTTTATTAGTCGTTTATTTTTTCGCTACGCAAAATGTATTTTTAAAAAAAACACCTCCCTTGGATATAAAAAAATTTGCGGCCATAGACATAGGATCAAACTCGATACGACTTCTGATCGAACATGTGATGGAAACAGAAAAAGAAGTGATGTTTAAAAAAAACTCACTCGTTCGTGTGCCTATCCGCCTAGGTAGCTTTGCATTTACTGACCACAAAATACCAGAAGCGAGCATCAAACGATTGGTAGATGCCATGAAAGGATTTAAGCATCTAATGCGGGCAAATGACGTACTACACTACAAAGGAGCGGCTACCTCTGCTATGCGCGAAGCACAAAATGGAGATGATGTGGTAAGACATATTGAGCAAGAGGCGGGGATAAAAATAGCCGTGATAAGTGGCGCTGCCGAGGCAGGGATGATATTTTCAAGCCAGCAGAGTTTTGCTTCAAAATTGAAGGAAAATTGCATTTTTATTGATGTAGGCGGAGGCAGTACAGAGATGACTATTTTTAGCAAAGGTGAGGTAGTAAGTGTAAAATCGTTTGACATAGGTACTATTCGAATATTGAATGGTTTGGTAGCTAAAGAAACGTGGAAAGACATGCGCGAATGGCTCAAAAAAAGCACGACAAAATTGAATAACTTTTCGATAGTAGGCTCGGGAGGCAATATCAATCGCATAGCCAAATTAGCACAACTAAAACTGGGCAAATCTATGCCTGTAAGTACCTTAGAGCAAATCATAACCGATTTGAGACCACTAAGCCTACAGGAGCGTATGAGTCGGTTTGATTTAAATCCAGATAGAGCCGATGTGATAGTACCTGCTGGAGAGATTTTTTTGAACATTATGAAATGGGCTGGCGCAACTAAAATTTACATTCCTAAAATCGGTCTCTCCGATGGTATGATACGTGAAGTATATGCAGAATATAAATTAGGCAAGATAAGCACACTAGAAGAATGAAAGTAACAGGATTTACATTTATCCGCAATGCGATAAAATACGACTACCCCGTGGCACAAGCGATTCGCTCTATATTGCCTTTGGTCGATGACTTTGTAATAGCCGTAGGGCAATCGGAAGATGAAACTTTGGCTTTAATAAAAAGTATAGATCCCGATAAAATAAAAATTGTAGAAACTATCTGGGACGATAGTCAACGTGAAGGTGGAAGAGTACTTGCGCTCGAAACAGACAAAGCCTTTCAGGCAATAGGCGGTGATGCTGATTGGTGTTTTTATCTACAAGGAGATGAAGTAATTCACGAAAAGGATTTTGGAGTGATAAAAGAGGCAATGCAACGATACCAGGCTGACCCATCTGTAGATGGATTGCTATTTAATTTTTTGTCATTTTATGGAGCTTATTATTATGTAGCCGATTCATACGATTGGGTAAGGCGGGAAGTACGCATTATCAAAAACAACAAACAGATTTACTCGTATGGCGATGCACTGGGATTTAGAAAGAATGAGAATGAAAAACTTCGGGTAAAACCCATCGATGCTACCATATACCACTATGGATGGGTTCGCCCTCCCAAGGTGATGCAGGAAAAACAAACGCAATTTCAACGACTATGGCATGATGACCAATGGATAGAAGAAAAAGTAGTACAAGCTACTGAATGGGACTACAATCAGATACAATGGTTGAGCGAATATAAAGGCACTCACCCAGCCGTAATGAAAGAGCGCATAGCTACGCAAAACTGGGACTTCAACTTTGATTTATCAAAACGGAAAACTAAGCTAAAATATAAGCTAAAGCGTATAATAGAAAAACTCACCGGCCATGTGTTAGGTGAGTTTCGCAATTATAAAATCATATAAGCAAAAACTTAATCTGCTTTCATGAATTTTTTGGTAGTGAGTAATTGGTCTCCGCTATATATTTTCAATAGATAAATACCTTTGTCAACACCATCTAACGAAAGTTCTTTTGCATCGTTATACTTAAATTTCTTTTCTATCACCTTACTTCCAATGAGATTAAAAACTTGAACACTTGGTGCATCCATAGCATCTAAGCCTTGTAACATCATTCTATTTTTGACAGGATTGGGATAAAATTTAATTTGATTTATTTCTAATTGGCTCACTCCATTGGTGCAGCTAGCTGCATCTACATTATATCCAAAGCTAAGCGTTTGAGCCGAATTTGCGCTATCTGATTTATTCCAAACAAGAAACTGAATAGCGCCATTGCCAGATGTGCAATTGGCATATATATCCACTTTGAAAATACCTGAAGCATTAGCATTCATAATAAACTGATGTTTATAATTAAGTAGATTGGTAGAAAGGCAAGCATATGGATCGCAAATCTCAAATACATCCCACTGGCTCAAAAGCGTATTGGTCGTAGATTTCCAAAGAAACGTATCGCGTTTTGTACTATTGTTTGTCAGGTTGATTGTCAATGCTAAAGCATCCGAATCTCTCACAGTCACAAAATTTGACGTAATAGAACTAGCGGGAGTAGCAGTAAGCTGTGCACTCACTTTTGTGGTAGAAACAGCCATGATAAAAATCGTAGTAAATAGTAGTAGTTTATTCATTGGATAATTGTTTTGTTATTACGAAAATACTTCTTTAAATTGATTATATAAAGATATACGTAACGGTGCAACTAATGTTTTAGGTTATTTTATCAGTATATTATCAAAAAAACAAAAGAGAATTGTTTTTACATTTAGACCTTATAAAACAAATCTATATTATGAAAAGAATTCTCACCCTTGCTATTGGGGTATCGATAGCCTTATTATCCAACGCCCAAAACTATACCGTCAATGCTGGATATGGAATAGACGAAGAATATGATGCGCAAATCCAAGATGCGTCTGGCGGTGGTGTACCTACGGTACTCAGTGGCACAAAATACAATGCATTTTCAGGCAACATCAACCTGCCATTTGCTTGGAAATTTTATGGACAAGCTGTAACGAAATATAAAATAAGCACTAGCGGCTTTATTACTTTTAATGTAGATAGTACAGCTAATGATACACTAAACACGGCACTACCCAATCCAGCAGGACCAAACAATGCGATTTATGCATTTTGGGACAATTTAGAACTTAGACCTGTAGGTCAAGCTGATGATGTGTTTACATTTACCTATGGTACTGCGCCTAAAAGACACCATGTAATCGTTTGGGAATCCGTATCACACCGCAATGTAGCTGGCTCGAATTTTATGTGGTTTGCTCTACGTATTAGTGAGTGTGGCGATTTTGACGTGACTCGATATTTAGGGAGTGGCGTAGCAGCGGTTTCATCTGGTACTATAGGTTGCGAAAACTTTGATGGCTCAGTAGGTGCAATGGCATCGGGTAGCCCAAATATAGTATTTGCCGATGAAGACGGAAGCGACATTTCAGCTTTGGAGAACTTCAAATTCAATTGGGATGGTATAAGCTATGACCTAGATTTAAAGGAAATTAGCACACAAATCACTACTGCCGCAGGTTCAGTACCTATTGGAGGTCTTATAGAAAACCATGGTAGTGCTACCATCACTTCTTTGGAGGCTACGTATAAAATAGATAATGGCACCCCTGTAACGCAAACAATCACAGGTCTTAACATTGCCCCTGGTGCACAATACAATTTTTACCACCCTACAAATTGGGTAGCGACTGAAGGTAAACATAGCATATCGCTCTCTATAGGTATGCTCAACGGTACTTACGTAGATCAACGCGACTGCAACAACAGCCTCAATACGGGAACTTATGTATATGACAACAACAACAAAGTAAAGAAGGTGCCTTTGTTTGAAGTTTTGACAAGCTCTACTTGCCCTCCATGTCAACCAGGCAACGTAAATTTCCATAGCATAGTGGATACTAAAAACGCCAAAGACTATGTACAAATCAAGTATCAACAAAACTTTCCAAGCACAGGAGATCCTTATGCTACTGCCGAAAGTGTAGCTAGAAGAGCCTACTATGGAGTCAACTCTATTCCTTCTATGCAAATAGATGGCGGATGGAATCAAAATGCAAACAACTTTACTGAAAGTGACTATACTACTGCCGCTTCTAAACAAACATTTTTGAGCCTTTTGGGTACATACAGTATGGATACTTTCGATAAAAAAATGAGTATCAAAGTTAGATATACCCCATTAGCTGATTTATCTTCATTGACTACGGCTAAATTGCATATTGCTATTGTAGAAACTATCACTACTAAAAACAAAAAAACTAACGGAGAAACAGAATTCTATTATGTCATGAAGAAAATGATCGGCAATCAAAATGGCATGCCATTGAGTAATATGGCCAAAAACGTATCTGTAGATGTAGATACCTCATTCACTTTCGTAGGAAACTATCGATTGCCTGCCAATGGACAAACGTCAAGTTATATCAATCATGCTACAGAAAATAGTGTTGAAAATTTTTCAAATCTACGTGTAGTAGCCTGGGTACAAGCTAACGATGCTGGATTTCCTGAATCTAAATATGTAATCCAAGCATACAATCTTACAGATCTATCGCAAGGTGGAGTAGGTATCAAATCTACAGCTTTAGACGAGAATAGCTTTGCTATATATCCAAACCCTGCTACTGAGTTTGCTACGTTAAACTACAATTTGACTAAAGAAACTACAATGGAAATCAAGTTGATGGATATCGCAGGAAAAGTAGTTTTCCAATCTACTAAAATGACTAAAGATGCTGGCGAACACGAAAACATCATCCATACTTCGGAGCTATCAAATGGTATCTATAATATGGTATTGAATGTAGATGGCAAAATAATCACAAAGAAACTTGTAGTAGCAAAGAATCAATAAAAAAACTGCTCCAATCGAATTTCAAATCCTCTCCCGTTGGGAGAGGATTTTTTTATTTAGGAGCTTTGAGCAAAAGGAAAATTGCAATACCACCAAAGATAAAATTCGGAATCCAAACACCCAAAATGGCTGGCAGTGAGGCATTGGTAGAAAATGTAATCGAGAATTTCATAATAATCTCATAGGTAGCACTCAGCGCAATTCCCAAAACAATATGCCATCCTAACCCGCCCCTCACTTTCTTTGAAGCCAAACTCACACCTATCAAGGTCATGATAAAAATACTAAACGGAATAGATGTACGCCTATGTCTTTCCACCTCAAAAAACTCCAGGTTGCTCATTCCCGCTTTGCGCATCACGGCCATATAATTATCTAACTCAGGCGTAGTCATCATCTCCTTAGAATCCGAAAAAAACGTAAAATCCTCGGGTTTAAAAGGCAAAAAAGTATCCAACACCTCGCCTTTGCTTAGCTTAAATTGCTCTCCTACCAATGTTCGTCTATAATAGTTGGTCAGCTGCCACTTGCCTGTTTCCTTTTGCCAGGCGAGATTATCACACCTTAGTTTTAAGGTCATTCTACCTTTATCAAATTTTTCAAGTGAAAAACGGTAGGCTGTACCAAAGGCTGGCTTATAGCTTTCTACAAAAATAAACTCACCAGTAGGCAATGCCCTATGGAAATTAAAAGCCGCATTGTTGGATACTTTATTGATGTATTTATCCTCAAAAGCAATTCGTTTTTTATTTGCTTTTGGGATGGCATAATGATTGCCTAAATACAACAACACAAAGAAAAATGTAGCACCATAAAAATACGGCACTAAAAATCGGTAAAAACTAGTGCCACTATTGAGTATAGCGATAATCTCCGACCTATCAGCTAGCTGTGACGTAAAGAAAATCACTGCTACCAAGATGAAAAACGGAGCTAATAAAGAGGATATAAACGGGATAAACCCAAAGTAGTATTGCGTAATGGTTTCACGAAGAGGAATGCCTCCATCTAAGAGTGTATCTATCTTTTCTGAAATATCAATAACAATGGTGATGGCAATGAGCAACACCATGATAAATACAAAAGTAGTTAAGTACTTTTTGAAGATATACCAGTCTATAATTTTCACTATAGTCGCGTCATTAATTGTGTTACCATTTTATTTTTCCAAGACTTGTATGTGCCTGCTAAAATCTGCGTTCGCGCATTTTCAACCAACCACATGTAAAGGCTCAAATTGTTGATAGAAGCCAATTGTGCTCCAAGCATCTCGCCAGAATGTAATAGATGTCGCATGTAAGCTTTGGTATGCGTTCGCATCAATTCGCATGGACTATTTTCATCTACTGGGCTAAAATCATTCTTAAATTTTTCGTTGCGGATATTAATAATACCATTGGAGGTAAATAGCATCCCATTTCTTGCATTTCGGGTAGGCATTACGCAGTCAAACATATCTACCCCCAACGCTATGGCTTCCAAAATATTGGCAGGCGTACCTACACCCATCAGATAGCGAGGTTTATCGGTAGGCAAAATATCACAAACAAGCTCAGTCATTGCATAGAGTTCATCATCGGGCTCTCCTACCGAAAGTCCACCTATAGCACAACCTTGAGTAGTTTTTGCTGCTATGTATTCTGCCGACTGAGTCCGCAAATCTTTGAAGGTACTGCCTTGTACTATTGGAAACAAAAACTGCTCATAGCCATAGTACGGCAATGTTTCATCAAACCTAGCGATACATCTATCTAACCATCGGTGAGTCATGTGCATCGATTTTTGAGCATAGTTATACTCGCATGGATAAGGCGTACACTCATCAAACGCCATGATAATATCCGCCCCGATACTACGCTGTATATCCATCACTCTTTCGGGTGAAAACACATGCTTTGAACCATCAATATGCGAACGAAACTCTGCTCCTTCCTCTTTTATCTTACGAATATCCGAAAGCGAATATACTTGATAGCCCCCCGAATCGGTGAGTATAGGTCGATCCCATCCTATAAATTTGTGTAACCCACCAGCAGCCTCGATAGTAGATGTGCCTGGGCGTAAAAAAAGATGGTAGGTATTGCCCAAAATAATTTGTGCACCAATATCAGATTTGAGCTCACGAAAATGCACTCCCTTTACAGTGCCTGCCGTACCCACAGGCATAAAAATAGGGGTTTGAATCACCCCATGATCTGTAGTAAACTCGCCTGCTCGCGCTTTAGAATCTTTATCTGTAGCTATGTGTTTAAATCGTTTCATTGGGGGTGAAAATACGATTTAGAGGGGATAAATTTGCAGGAAAGTATATATACAGCCCTAATCCTTTCGACTTTCATTTTCAAATAGAGTCACTCCTTTTCATTTTCTTTTCTATATTAGTATAAGTGATGAAAACAATTAAACCTTTCCTCGTTTTGCTTTTTATTGCACTGCTACAAACTAGCTATGCACATACTGCTTGCACTAGTTGCGATTTGTACTTCATAGCCAATAAAGGGCAGTGGCCATCGCATATTCAGTATCGCTCCAATTTTTCAGCCGGGAGTATTTTTTTTCATCAGCAGGCGGTTACCTTCGATTTGGTAAATGTGGAGCAAAAGAAAAAAGCGCTCCGTCATGGTCATTATTTTGACCCAAATCATATAGATAGCCTGGTCAATAGTCATGCATATAAAATGTCGTTTGTAGGAGCGAATCTAAACGCCTACATCCAAGCAGACAATCTTCTATCTGAGTATTTCAATTATTTTATTGGCAATGATAAAAGCAAGTGGGCAAGTCGTGTTCCCGCTGCGCGAAAATTAATTTACAGAGAAATTTACGAAGGGGTAGATGCAGAATTTTACTCTGTAGGCATTGGCTTAAAATATGATTTATACCTAAAACCACTAGCTGACATTTCAAGTATTGCTATGCAATACGAAGGTGTTGAAAATATGGATATTACAACATCAGGTGATTTGGTTTTAAAAACAAACGTAGGCGACCTCATAGAGCAGCGACCTTATGCATACCAAATTATCAATGGTAAAAAAAGAGAAGTGAGATGCGATTTTGTACTGAATAAGGAAAATAAAACATTGCGATTTAGGCTCGGTGCATATAATGATAGCTACACATTAGTCATAGACCCTACACTTGTTTTCTCCACCTACTCAGGCTCTACTGCCGACAATTTTGGCTATTCGGCTACCTACGATAATCTGGGCAATGGCTTTGCGGCAGGATCTGTATTTAGCACAGGATACCCCGTTACACTCGGAGCTTATCAACAAAATTATGTAGGTGGCCCTACTGTTTTTTTTACTGGTGGTGGATCATATCCCAACACGGATATAGGCATCACTAAGGTTTCAGCAGATGGTACTACAAGATTGTTCGCTACCTACTTGGGGGGATTTGGGTCTGATTTGCCACACAGTCTGGTGGTGAATGATAAAGATGAACTATACATCTTAGGCACTACCTCATCATCAAATTTTCCTACAACTTCATTAGCTTTTGACACTTCTTATAATGGCGGCACCAATCCAGGCGTGTTTGATGGCATAGCCGCACACTATATTAATGGTGCTGACATTACAATTTCAAAACTGAGTATAGATGGCACTCAACTCCTCGCTTCGACTTACCTAGGCGGTAGTGGCAATGACGGCCTCAATTACAATGGTGTCTATCGTTTCAAAGGCACCACTCGTCACAACTATGCTGATGAAGTACGTGGCGAAATCGATATCGATAAAGATGGGAATGTAGTAGTTGCGTCATGTACTCGTTCTTCAGATTTTCCACGCACATCGGGCACATTTCAAACTGCCTTTGGTGGAGGATTAGATGCTAGTTTCACAAAGTTTAAACCCGATTTAGATACGCTCATTTGGAGCACTACGTTTGGGGGAAGTGGCGATGATGCCTGCTACTCAGTGGCTTTTGACAAAGACAATAATCTTTATTTCGCTGGAGGCACTGTCTCTGCTGATTTTCCAATGCCTGGTGCAGGCAAGCAAAAAACAATAGGAGGCAATACAGATGGCTTTTTATATTACGTATCAGAAGATGGGCAAAATGTATTGAGCAGTACTTTTCAAGGGTTCGCAGACTATGACCAAATTTATTTCGTAGAGGTGAATAAAAAAGAGGAGGTAATGGTGCTAGGTCAAGCTGAAAACAGCCAATCAAAGTTCATACAAAACGCAATTTACAACAAGCCAAATGGTGGTCAGTTTATTTCTAAATTCAACAAAGATTTATCGTCTTGGATATGGTCAACGAGTTTTGGACGAGGCTTGGGTGTAACGGACATTTCACCCACGGCATTTTTAGCTGATGTATGTAATAGTATTTACGTTTGTGGCTGGGGTAGCGAAGGGGTCAACAGCAATGTACAAGCGACTGGGGGTACACAGGGGTTAGATGTAACGGCTGGCTGTGTAAAATGCACTACCGACAACGAAGAGTTTTATTTGATGGTGCTACGCGAAGACGCCTCGGCTTTGCAATATGCCACTTTTATGGGTGGCAATAATAGCGAGGAACATGTAGATGGAGGTACTAGTAGATTTGATAGAAAAGGCGTAGTATATCAATCTGTATGTGCAGGATGCGGAGCAAATAGCAACTTCCCTACTGCTCCCGCTAATGCTATGTCAACTACCAACAACAGCAATAACTGCAACAATCTCATTTTTAAATTTGACATCGAAATTCCACTCACCGTAGCCGACTTTACGTTTCCTCAAGTGTGCAATTTAGTCACATTTCCATTTACCAATCGAAGCAAACAAACTAGCACTATAGCAACATACGCTTGGGATTTTGGCGATGGCATTACCTCTTCAGATCCAAATCCCACACACACTTATAGCCTACCAGGCACTTATTTAGTGAAGTTAAAATTGACCGATTCTGCAAGTTGCAATACAGTGGATTCTATCACTAAAAAAATAGTAGTACAACTCTCAGCAAGCACCATTCAAGCAGACCAAACCATTTGTAGTTCGGACACCATACAGATAGGCATAGCTCCCGATGGAAATCCGCTCTCTACCTATATTTGGCGACCACCCTATGCACTCAGCGATCCACTAATATCAAATCCCCTAGCTTCACCCGACACGACAACAAATTATGTTTTACTATATCGTCACGACTATTGTGTAGATACCGTTCGTCAAAAAATTATTGTGTTTTTTGATTCGCTCAGTGTGAGCGGTGGTGATGTCCTCTGTCCTAAAGACACCGTGCGACTTACAGTAAAAAATACTAAACCACCAGCACTCTCTTATACCTGGCAACCAACAAGCGAAATTTTGAGTGGAGCTACTTCAGCATCGCCCATAGTTTCCCCAAAAAAAGATACTGCATTTACGGTCATCGGCACAGACATAAATGGCTGCAAATATTTTGATACGGTGCGGGTGAAAGTAGCCTCAACATTAGGTTTACTCTCGGCTATCGCTTCACCCGATACTATTTTGTATGGAGACACCTCACAGATTACCACATCATTTCCGTCTTCGGTGGTTAGTTTTTTATGGCAAAAAGACAGCACACTTTCAGCGTTAAATATCCCAGATCCAAAAGCGTTTCCTTTGGAAACAACTACCTACAAACTAGAAGTGTCGGATGGCGATGGATGTAACTTGATTACAGATGTAACTGTAGTTGTACTCCATACCCCCTGCAATAGAGAGGGTGTGTATATCCCGAATGGATTTACGCCCAATAGTGATGGCAAAAACGACAAATGGTATGTGCGTGGCAATGATATTCGCAAAATCGGAATATCCGTATATGATCGGTGGGGGCAAAAAGTATTTGGCACAAATGATATAAAAGAAGGCTGGGATGGGACATTTAAAGGCAAATCGCTCGACCCATCTGTGTTTGGATGGTATGTAGAAGGCGAATGTATCTCGGGGGATAAATTTTTCCTAAAAGGCAATTTAACTTTGTTGAGATGAGGATGAATAGCTACAAGCTACAAGCTACAATTCGCAAGCTGTTAACTGCAAGTGAAAAGCTAATTGCAGCTAGCTATAAATCGCTAGTTGAAAGAGTCTGGAGATTGAGTGCAAGCCTTCACTTGCGACTTTTGACTTACGACCTGCGACTAAAAAACTTGCGACTTGCGACTATTTTTTTGCTTCTCACCGCTTACAGCTCTCTGTTATTCGCTCAAGACATCCATTTCTCCCAATTTAATTTTTCGCCACTTTCTCAAAACCCTGCATTTACGGGTGTTTTCGATGGTGATGTGCGTTTTGTAGCCAATTATCGTAATCAATGGTTTACGGTGCCAGTGAGTTACAACACCTTTTCATTTTCGACTGATGGCAATGTAAAAACATGGAAAGAAACACATGGACTTTCTTTAGGTGGTATGTTTTATTACGACCGCGCAGGCGATAGCCGATTTAGTGCTATGCAAGCGATGTTGAGTGCTGCCTATCAGTTGCGATTGGGAGCTACAAAGGCTCACAGCATTTCGGTAGGAGCATCAGTAGGCATGGGTGGACGTACGATTCAGTATCAATATCTTTATTTCGATAATCAATATACTGGCGATCGCTACAATCCGAATCTACAAAGTGGTGAGCAGTTTCCAAACAGTTCATTTTATTACCCCGATGTAGCAGCAGGGCTTTCTTATCAATATACTAAAAGCAGTCGCAAACAATTTACTATGGGTATTGGCATACACCACCTCAATCAAGCGCGACAAAGTTTTCTGAATGATAAAAATATACGCCTAGATCTTCGCTATACTATCAATACAAAGCTTCGTTGGCAAATCTGTAAAAAACTTGACCTCGTGCCCGAAGCTCAGTTTCAATATCAAGACACTAAATATGAGTTGGCTTTTGGAGTACATACTAAAGCTTATATCTTTAAACAAAACAAAGCCAGCGTATGTCTAAATACAGGCGCATATTATCGCAACAATGATGCTTTCTATCTATTGCTAGGCATGGATTACAATGCATGGCAGGTTAATTTAAGTTATGATATCAATACATCAAAATTTCAGCGTGCTACACAAAACAATGGAGCGATAGAAGGCTCTCTAATTTATATTTTATCTAAAGTAAAAAAGGTAGATAGCAAGGGCGCTGATTGTCAAATTTTCTAGATAAATAGTTCAATAGTTTGTCCCTTTGAGCATGGGCACAAAAGCACATTCAATGAATTGCTCTTCAATGATTTCATTGTCCTCCACTTTTGTAAATCTACGCATGGTCGTTTTGTCACTATCATCCAGTGGTATGATCATTTGACCGCCCAAAAGCAATTGACTAAAGAGTTTAGTAGGAAGTTCGGGGGCGGCTGCGGTGATGATAACTTTGTCGTATGGCGCAAAAGCAGGCACCCCTAAAAAGCCATCTCCAAAAAAAGTTTTAATTCGATCATAGCCCATTTTGCGCAAAAAAACAGACGTCTTATCAAACAAACTCTTTTGTCTTTCGACCGAATAAACTTGAGCACCCATTTCTGCCAACACCGCAGCTTGATATCCACTTCCAGTACCTATTTCGAGCACTTTGTCGCCTGGCACTATCTCTAGCAGCTGCGACTGATACGCCACTGTAAAAGGCATCGAAATTGTTTGCCCACTGCCAATTTGGAAAGCTTTATTTTCATAGGCTGTTTCATCAAATACGCTATCCTTGCTCAAAAATAAATGACGAGGAATACGATTCATGGCATCGAGTACACGTTGGTCTGTAATGCCCATTTCCCTCAACGATGCTATCATCGCTTTGCGTAGTCCTTTATGACGAAAAGTATCTTGATTCATAACCTAAAAGTAAGGCAAAAAATGAGCTTCCAGATTTTCAATATCCACTATTGACATAGGTTGAACTACACGCTATACGCTTTGAAAAAATGAAATGTAAACGCAAGGGGTAAAGCAGCAAGTCTTAAAGTCCAAAATTTCTATCAAAATTTATTACCTTAGAAATTCAATAACTAAAAAATTTACCTACTATGAAAAAACTATTTAGCATTTGTTTGTCGCTAAGCTTAGTATCTGCTTTTGCGTTAAAACCATCTAAGGAATATGCCTTTTATCCAGAAGATTTGGGGTTGAATGCCAAAGAATGGCATGTTCAGACTGAAGATGGATTTGATATTTTGGCTTGGCGGATTAGCCCTGCAAAGAGCATGTCTTCGCAAACGGTGATAATCTGCGATGATGGTGATGGTAATATGGCTGACAATTTTGATATAGCTGGGCTTTTTTTAGGTGCAAATTATAATGTGGTCATGTTTGATTATCGAGGTTATGGCAAATCGCAAGATGCTCGTGTAAATCCGAATATGTACATCATGCCCAATTTTGCAAAGGATCTAGATGCAGTAATCACTGAAACTAAAAAGAATGATGCAAAACAAGTAGTGACCGTGTATGGTATCGGTATGGGAGCTGGCTTGGCAATAGGTGTGAGCTGCAACAATATCAAAGTACGTAGAGTGATTGCTGATGCCCCTTATCCTGATTTAGAAACTATCAAAACAAGACTCAAAGAGGTGAAAGACAAAGAAGTGATAATACCTCCTGGCGCTGAAAAAACATTGTATGAGCCAACATTTGCGCTCAAAGATAAAGGTGCACACATCGAGGCTATCATGCTGATAGTAGGTGCCAATGATAAGGTGGTAACGCCTGCCGATATGCAAGCTTTGGCAGCTATTCGCAAAAAAACATCGGAAGTATATGTAGTGCCAGGCGTTGAAAATGACAAGAACTACACTTCAAACAAAAATGAATACTTCAATAAAATTAAGGCATTTTTGACAAAGACGTATTAATCACCTTTTCGCATACGGCCCAAAGATGTTGGGCTGACTGATGCCAACTAAAACGTTTACAATTTTCAAATCCCTTCTGAATCAACAATTCACGAAGGGATTTTTCATTCAAAATACGGGTCATAGCATGAGCTATATCGTTGAGATCATTTGGATTTACCAGCAACGCTGCATCGCCCGCTACTTCGGGCATAGAGGTCACGTTGCTAGTGATAACAGCGGTACCTGCTTGCTGCGCCTCTACTATAGGAATGCCAAATCCCTCAAAAAGCGACACATAGCACATAGCCATAGCAGCCGCTGTGATAGTAGCGATTTCGGTTGATGGTAAATACCCCAAAAAAATCACATCTTGCTTGCAACTAAGAGAGTTGAGTGTTTGCTCTACTGCATCAAATTTCCAAGCCTTACGACCTATCAAAACCAACTTAGTCTCCGATTTTGTTTCTCTCTTGAAAGCATCAAAGGCGAATAGTAGATTGATCATATTTTTTCGAGGATGAATAGCGCCTACATAAACAAAAAACTCTTTACCCTCTGTAAGATTCTTTTTTAGCACTTCTTTCTGTTCGCTCGAGATAGGTTGATACACTGCTTTAGGCGCATTATACACAATATCGATTTTCTGATTTGGCACATTATAAAGCCTTACAATATCTTGCTTTGTAAAATCAGAAACAGCAATTAAATGATTTGATTTCTGCGCAAAAAGAGGGACAAAGTAGCTATAGTATTTCCGCACCAATCCGCCAACATGGTCTCTAAAATGTTCAAATGCTAAATCGTGAATGACCGTAACCGTAGGGATTTTCGTATTCAGCACCGTATAACCATCCATCGATAAAAACAAATCAGGCGCATTCTTGGAAAGCCATTGCTTGACCGACCATTCAAACCAAATATACCACAGAAAAGGGTGGCGAGCAGGAGGCGAAAGGCTAACGCCTATTATGTTTTGAGCAAAAATAAACTGTCTATCTATAGGTCTATCAAACAAAAAAACAAAGTCCACCTCGGGATGCTGAACAACCATTTCTTTCAGTGTTTCAAGCGTAAAAAGACCGATTCCCTCTAGCTTATCAGCTATAAGAAAACGAGTATTGACCGCTATTTTAAGTCGCTTTTTCACTGTGATTCAAAGATAGTGTTTCGATTTACAAAAAGAATTTTGAGCAATAGTGAAAAAGCATGGAAAGCCAAAACTACAATCTGATACTTTTAAATACGGTCTAATGGCAATTTTTATCTTTACGAATAAAAGTTTGCATTTTTCATGCGCAAAAAGTTTGCACAAAATTTCGCCTTCCTGCTTTTTGCCAATTTATTGGTGAAGCCAGTTTGGATTTTTGCAATAGATAGAAAAGTGCAACTGCTAGTAGGCGCAGAGGCTTATGGCACATACTTTACTGCCGTCAATTTTTCGTTTTTACTCTCTATATTGCTCGACTTAGGTATCAACAATTTTACGAACAGAGCAGTATCCCGCACACCCACTAGAGCAGCTTCTTTTTTATCCAATTTCATTCAAGTAAAAGGACTGCTAGCATTAGCTTATTTTGTAATGACTATGCTCGTAGCATTGATTTTGGGTGTAGAAACAAATATTCTGTACCTCTTAGCTATACTTGCGTTTAACCAAATTTTACTTTCATTCACACTTCACTTTAGAGCCTATATAGCGGCTCTACATTTCTTTAAACGCGACTCATTTGTATCTGTTTTAGACAAAATTCTATCTATCATTTTTGTACTTACTACCTGGATTATATTTAGTGATATCAGCAAGGCAAGCCAGTTACTTCATTTCGTGCTAGCCCAATCTTTAGCACTTTTCATCACGATGCTAGTGGCCTACTATTTTGTAAAAAAATTAACGAACGAGACGATAATTAAGTGGAATAAAAAATACACAAAACGTATCTTAATCAAGTCGCTTCCATTTGCATTACTGGTGTTTTTGATGACTATTTATGGCCGTGTAGATGCGATATTACTCCATCTACTTTTGCCCGAAAATCCTATAGAAACAGGTATTTATGCCGCTGGATTCAGACTACTAGATGCGGCTACGCAATTTGGATTTTTAGTTGCTACCATTTTGTTACCCATGTTTTCTAAGGCATTTAAAGAAAAAACTTCGGTGCGCTCATTAGTTGGATTTAGTTTTAGCTTAGTATTGATGGCTTCTGTAGCGTTAGCGGGCTTTTGCGCATATTTTAAAGTCGAAATAATTCAGCTACTTTATCACACATCAGATATCCGCTATCAAATCGTTTTATCGACTTTGATGTTTGCTTTTATTCCTATCTCTACTGTGTACATTTTTGGCACTTTGCTGACCGCCAAAGGCAAGCTCATGCAACTCAACTTTATAGCCTTGTCTGGCATAGTCGTAAATATAGTAGCTAACTACCTCTTGATTCCTCGATTTGCGGCCATTGGTGCTGCTTATGCCGCATTGATAACACAGCTGATAGTGGCCATCTTACATATCGTAGTTTCGCTCCCTATTTTACAGGATAAGGAGGATTCGAGGCAAAGGGTGTGAAATATTTTTATTTTAGCGAAAAATCTATCTATGTCAACTGAGGAGTATAGTTTAGTGCATGTATTGCGCATTTTGAAAAAATGGAAAAAAAGTATCCTGCTTTTTACCCTAGTAGCTACTATATTTGTAGCCCTATTTTCATGGTTTTTCTTAGACAATTACTTTTTGTCCTATACTCGTTTCTACCCTGTCAATCTTGCCTATTCTGATCGTTCGGCAATGTTTAGCGAGTCTGGTGTCACTGTGCCATTCTATGGCGACAAAGAAGATGCAAATAGAGTATTGACGATAGCACAATCAGCAGACTTAGCACAGCATATTATAAATCAGTTTCAGCTAGCAGCACACTACGATATAGATACTACCAAACAATTTTGGCGTACGAAGGTGAAAAAAGAATTTGAGAGCAATTTTAAAGTCCTGAAAACTGAGCAAGGAGCAGTAGAAATATCATCTTTAGACACAGATCCAAAACTGGCAAAAGAGATAGTGGAGTTTGCATTGAAGTATGTAGATGAAACAAACAAAGCACGTATGAATGAGAGCAAGCGCACTCAAATGACGATGTTTGATAAACAGATATTGGCGCAACAAGAACGCGCCACTACCTATGGAGATAGCATGGCACAATTAGGGAAAGTGTATAACATTTCAGTAAAATCGCAATTGGGAAGTCAGGTCGTAGAAGGTAATAATTTCGATGCTGTGCAAACGTATAAAGTGATTTTAGCAAAACAAAAAAGCACACTTGAACTACTCAACAATATGACAGAAATTAGAGAACAAATTCAAGCTTCACTTGAAGCAGGTGGCTCTTCACTATCCATTATTGAGGCTCCATTTGAGGCCGATAGAAAAGAAAAACCTAAGCGTTCAATTATCGTTATCACAGCGTTTATATTGAGTTTGATGGCGGGAGTTTTTGGTGCACTTGGAGTAGAAGAATACAAAAAAATCAGCGCTCAATTATAAGGCTATGCTGGCTTTACGTCCATTATCACCTACTATATTATTTTATAGTTTTTGCAGCAGCGTTATCGCCTTGTTTTGCGTAGGTCAAGTAATGCATATACCCATCTTAGCCGCATTGCCTTTCGGTTTATTAGTTGTTTTATGGGGAATAGTGAATTATAAAAGTTTATTCTACCTACTCTTATTTACCTTGCCCCTCTCTGTCGAGTATTATTTCTCATCAAGCCTTGCTACCGATTTACCTACCGAACCCTTGATGATAGGGCTCATGGGTATTACACTACTGCTGCTCTTTTCAAAATCAGAAAAATTTCCTCTCCACGCGTTTAAATTCAAGCCATTGCTTTGGCTCTTGTTTCATTTGCTTTGGATTTTGATTTGTGCTATCAATAGCGAAAACTTTGTTTACTCTGTAAAGGTTTTTTTATCAAAGACATGGTACTTTTTACCTTTCTCGATACTTCCTTTTTATATTATCAAAACAGCGGCTGATATCCGAAAGATATTTTGGGCCATTTTTGTACCACTCACACTAGCCATCATCGTTACGATGTTGCGGCATGGCATTATTTATCATTTTGCATTTGAAGATATCAACCGTAGTGTAGGTCCTTATTTCAGAAATCATGTCAACTATGCGGCTATGGTCTCTATCTTTTTTCCCTGGTTATGGATGGGGCGAAAATGGTACCCAAAAAACAGTTTCAAATACAAGCTAGTGAGTGCAAGTATATTGCTTTACATAGTGGCTATTTATTTTTCTTATACCCGTACTTGCATGCTCGCATTGTTGGCTATGATCCCCTTTTATTTTGTATTACGATGGAATGTACTCAAGCCTCTTTTGATTGGCGCTGTAGTCGTTATAATAATAGGTGTAACTTTTTTGGTAAAGGATAATTATTACATGCGCTTTGCCCCTGACTTTGATAGAACTATTTACCATGATGATTTTGGGTCGCACATCACTTCCACTTTTGAGGGTGAAGACGTATCAAGTATGGAACGGATATATCGATGGGTGGCTGCGGTGCAAATGGTTAGCGATAGGCCATGGATGGGTGTGGGATCCGGTAATTTCTATGACTATTACAAAAAATATGCGCTCAGTGCTTTTGAGACCTATATCTCTGAAAATGAGGAGCGATCTACCGTTCACAATTATTTTTTGCTTATCCTAGTAGAACAGGGAGCCATTGGGTTGTTTATTTTTTCAATACTAACTATCCTTGTTTTTTGGGAAGGAAATAAGCTTTATCAAAGAGTGTCCAAGGAACAAAAATGGATAGTGATGATTTTGATGCAGTGCATGTTATCACTATATGTGAATCTGCTTTTGAGTGATATGCTCGAAAGTGATAAGGTAGGCCCATTTTATTACCTTACAGTTTCACTATTAGCTATGATATCTATACGATGGCTAGTGTTTGAAAAATCAAGTCCCTCCTTCAAAGCGGATAGTCATCAATGATATGTCATCATCAAAAAAATCTTTCTTTGAAAAATCAAGGATAGATTGAATCAATTCAATATTTAAAAGCTCGGGGTCGGTTTCATTTCTATCCAAGAAAAATTGAGATAAACGCTCCTCGCCATAGAGTTCGTCCTCTTTATTAGAAGCCTCTGTAAGTCCATCTGTATAAGTAATAAGCGTAGTATTTTTGCTTATACTCACTTTGCCCGATTCTATTTTTGGCAACTCCTCTACTATGCCCAAAATGGTACAACCTATGCTAAGCTCTTCTACTTTCCCCTTATTAAAAATGAGTGGATTATTATGCCCTGCATTTACATATTCTAATGTACATTTATTGCAATCGAGCAGTCCAAAAAATGCCGTAATGAATGAATCTCCTTTGGTAATATCAAGCAAAGCAGTATTCAACGTCTTGACGGCCTCTATCAATGGCAATCGCTGACGAATAGTGAATCGGAGAGATGCTTGAAAATTGGCCATGAGCATTGCTGCTGCTATACCCTTACCGGAAATGTCGCACATACAAAAGAAATATTGATCTTCGCTCAACTTCAAAAAATCATAGTAATCGCCACCTATATTTCTGTATGGTTTATAAAACGCAGATACTTTAAAGTGAGCATTTAGAGGAAACTTTGCAGGAATGAGTACCCGCTGAATTTCTGATGCCAAAAACAAATCCCGCTCTACCACTTGTTGCCTGGCTTCCTTGCGCGCAAGTCTTTTATTCTCATTTGCCACACATATCAGACTGACTATAGTTTGTACAAATTTGATTTTTTCTTCTTTTAAATCCTGACTCAACGATTCTAGTCCACCTACCAAAGATACCCCTATCAGTGTTTGTTTGAAAAATACAGGTATCGCCATTTCAAATTGACTATCATCATTCAATACAACCAAATATTTTGAGCTGTCAAAGAGTTGAGTATAATCCATTAATCGCTGCCTAAATTCCATCTCTCCTTCGGCTTGATAATAAGCGCAATCCCAACTATCTGTTTTGATTAATAAAGCACTTTTATGAATGCCAAGCTGCGCATAAATAGTGGTTTGAAGTGTGCGTGCCAATGCCACTGAAGGCAAATTTTGAGTAATCGCACGGGTGATTTCGAGAATACAATCTATTTGTCGTTGTTTAAGCATGAGTAGCGATTCGGAGCTACCCAATCGCTTTTTGAAAAAATCTAATTCCGCATTTTCACTCATATTATTCTGTTTTCCCTTTTACGTCAAATGCATCTCTAAGGCCATTTCCTACAAGATTAAAAGCCAGTACTAAAAGCATAATAGCAATACCTGGGGCAAGTGCCAAAAAGGCTTTATCTGAATCTATAAAATCGCGATATTCATTGAGCATACCTCCCCAAGATGGGGCTGGTGGTTGGATACCTAATCCTATAAAACTCAAACCCGATTCGACTAAAATAGCATTAGCAAAATTAGCACTCGCCACTACAAAGATAGGCCCTAAAATATTGGGTAAAATATGTCTAAAAATAGTACGCAAATGCGTAAATCCTAAGCTATAAGCAGCTGTTACAAATTCTGCTTCACGTATAGAGATAAATTGCCCTCGCACAAGACGTGCTACATCTACCCACATAGTGAGACCGACCGCTATAAAAATCAACAGCAATTTTGATTCTATCAAACCGCCAACACCTACATACAAACCCATAGCAAGCAGCAGGGTGGGTATGGCCCAAAAAACATTGATAAGCCACATAATCACACTATCAATCCAGCCTCTAAAATAGCCCGCAAATGCACCCAATACAATGCCGATAAGGAGTGAAATAACGACTGCTATCATTCCTACAAAAAGCGATACACGCACACCAATAATCAATCTACTGAGTATATCTCTCCCAAACCTATCCGTGCCCAACCAAAATCGCCTACTCATCAAATCGGGTTTGCCGTCTTTCAATTTGATAGATGTCAAAGCAAAAACTTTTTGTTCTACCGGAAACTGCATTCCTTTATATACTTCAACATAAATACTATCCTCTTTTATTTCCATTTTATGGATAGGTAATAGGTAGCATTCATTGGGTTTCCCATTAAAAAAAGCACTTAGAAAACTTTTCTGCTCAGGCTCGTGAATATTTTTTTTGACAGGCAACAAATTGATTTTAAAACCAGGAGGATGGGTTTCCAATTCTAACACTTGTTCATTGGCATCGGGGGTACCATCTGGAGCTAATTGATACGCAAAAATAGCCACTACAAAACTCAACAAAATCAGTACGAGTCCAGCCATGGCAGACGCATTTCGCTTAAATCGCTTCCATGCTTTTTGATTGAGTGATTGACTATTTTCCATTTCCATTGGTGACTTTTCTTCCTTTCCAGGTATATGTATTGGATAAAGATAACAAACCGAAAAAGACTACATAACAAATATGAAAACATTCAGCTATAGGCATTCGCCATAGCTGTCCCTTTTTCTTAAAAAAATGAGCTTGCGGAAAGATGATAATAGTGTCAACTATTGTTTTTAACAAAAAAAATATCAGCAACGGCAATCGTAAAGAAGCAATCCAAATACTCGATAATGCGATGAGCATTAGTAGTAGATTGAAAAGATATATAGCTATCAACCCACTTGTTAGTCTGCTGTTTTTATAGGTTACACTTTTACTCGCCCATCGTACCCGCTGATGTATAAATGCAGAAAATGAAGCTGGAGAATAGGTGCTAACAATTGCATTTTCATCTTGTAAATAGATTGCATTTCCTCCATTAGATAAAAAAGCCTGCAACAGAAAAACATCATCGCCAGAATAGATGTGCTGATTTTGGCTATAAGGAGCTAGTGCCAAAAATTTTTCTTTATTAAACGAAAGATTAGCGCCATTGGCTAATACGGGAATATGCTGCTTTACTGTCCATTTGGTAAGCGCCATCATAGCCATTTGGTCGAGCAAAATGAATTTTGATAAGAAATGGGGCGTGTCATAAAACATCACTGGTCCACAGATTACGTCTGCATTGGTATTGCCTATAGTTTCATAAATTCGTTTTAGCCAGTTTGGTCCAAAAGTACAATCTGCATCTGTAAGCACTACCCAAGGAGCTTTGGCTAACGATACCGCCCAATCAATCCCCTTCTTTTTATTAGGTGTATATGGCGAAAAACTAGCGATATCGGAAAGGCACAAAAGTTGGGCATTGGATGTATTATCACAAAAATTTTGGAGCAGAGCGGCAGTTTCATCTGTGCTAAAATCATCAATAAAAATTATCTCCCAATTTTCTTTCAAAACTTGGCTAGAAAGTGCTTGAAAAAGTGCGGCTAAATTAGCAGATTCATTTCTGGCACAGATGACTACGGTCAATTTCATCCATCAAATTAATATTAATTTCTACTTTATTTTTATTTTAGGAGAAATGGAAAGAATATTTTACGGTTTTAGATTGTGTGCTATTATGCTTTTGGTACTAGCCAATGAGAGCGATGCACAACCTAATAATTTTGCCAAATCAATAGACTCCATATTTAGCAATCAAGTACTCTTCACTGGTTCGCTCAAAGAATTGCGGAGAGAAGAATTTGCGATACCTGTCAAAATTTTCGATGCTTCGTATTTTCAACGGCAACAAATCACCAATGTACAAGATGCATTACGCATGGTCACTGGCATACAGTCCAATATAGATGGCGCACTAGATGGCTCTGGCGATATTGAAATAAATGGTCAAGAAGGCAGCTATACACTAGTATTAATAGATGGTGTGCCTATATCGGGCGGCAATGCTACGGTATATGCTATCAGCGGTATCCCC
This sequence comes from uncultured Bacteroidota bacterium, assembly GCA_937894725.1. Taxonomy (GTDB): domain Bacteria; phylum Bacteroidota; class Bacteroidia; order Chitinophagales; family LD1; genus CALAYL01. The sequence continues at coordinate 44,369 of CALAYL010000094.1, read as the reverse complement.
ATGAGTATTGTAGATAGAATAGAAGTAATGCAAGGCCCATCATCGACTGTATATGGCACAGATGCTATAGCTGGCGTGATCAATATCATCACCATAAACCCTAGTAAAGCAGCTCGATTTTCAATACAAGCAGGTACAAATTCGTATCTCGAAACAAATGCAGAATTAGCTTTTTCAGTAAAGGCTGGACCGCTTGATGGTCTTTTCGCAGCATCACTTTTTAACCAATACATGCGATGGGACATCAACAAAGACGGCTATCTCGACCTACCACTTCAAAATAGATTTTCGCTTTTCAATAAATGGAGCTTCAAAAATAAAGTACAAAAAATTTCCTCAATTTGGGGACGCTACACGCACGATTCGCGCACAGGGGGCGAAGTCGATTGGCAATCAAAATATCGAAAAAGCGATTTTATCTATGGCGAAGCAATTAAGTTAAATCGATTTGAAATAGCGGGAAATTTTGCCATGCCAGTGCGCAATCAAGATTTAATATTATCACTTGCCTACCTACACCAAAACCAACGCTCTGCCTATGGCATAAACGAGTTTAACAGCATGGAACAAAATCTTTTTACCCAACTCGTATATGACAAAAAAGTAGCAAAAACAAGTGAGCTGATGACAGGTATATCATATCGATTTTATCGTTTTTTGACACTCTCGAACCCAGCATCGCTGAGCGATAGCAATACACTCACATTTATGAATCACATGCCTGCTATTTTTTTGCAAGACATGGTACATTTCAACAAAAACCATGAGCTCCTTGCGGGTATTCGATTTGAATACACTACAGTAAATAATGGCTATGCTATATGCCCACGCATTGACTATAAATGGAAGTCAGATAATCATCAACACAGTGTCAGACTTGGTATTGGCAGTGGGTTTCGCACACCAAATCTTTTTGTGGATGACAGGATAGCGTACACAGATGCAAAGGTTGTACTCCTCGATGAGGATATCAAAAATGAACTCGCCTATGGTGGACATATTCAATATGAACTAAGAAGAAAAGTGAAACGAACCGAAATAGGTTTTGAGTCTAGATTGTTTACTAGTGCTATCATTAATAAAGTCGAAGCTGAATTGCAAGATGACCACACTACATTTTTGATAGAAAACGAAGATAATCAAGCCTGGTATTATGGTATTCAGACTTCTTTTACAGCGCATTTGCCAAATTCGCTTTATATCCAGATAGGCGCTACGGCTCAGTTTTCATATCTACTAAAAAAAACACAGATAACTCCAGTGGTCAACGCCCCTGCATTAAATATGACATTCGATATAGGCTATCAAAATATGCAGAATGGATGGACAGCAAGTGTAAATGGGTGGCTCAATTCACCTATGCTTTTGAGAAGACAGTTTAATGATCCAAGAGCAGAATTTTCGCCATGGTATGCTTGGGTGAATCTTTTTGTAGAAAAAAAATGGAAGTCAAATATCAGCGTGAGAGCAGGAATAAACAATGTGTTGAACTTACTACCTAAAACCCCAATTTTAAGAGGGAATGACCCATTTAATTATAGCGCATCAGACCCAATCAGCAATCCGAATGGACATCGATTTGACACTACATACCTTTATGCTCCAAACAAGGGTATTCACGGCTTTTTTACATTAAGCTATTTGCTTCCTTAACTCGTTCCAACATAATAAATGACATATCGTACGCATTATTTTCATCTGCCTTAAAAAACTCACGCTCTTCTACTGTCCATGAGCGCATATCAATAGTCGGAAAAAAAGTATCGGCATCAAATGTAGCATGTACACGCGTGAGGTAGATTCGGTCAGTAATATCGAGTGTGTGTTTGTATAACTCGCCACCACCTATAATCATAAGCTCATTTTCACCATTCAACTTAGCAAAATCAATGGCTTTATCTATAGACTGAAATTGAGTTGCAGTAGCATCTATCTGAGTTTCCGAACGAGATAAAATAAGATTGGTACGCTCAGGTAGTGGTCTAAATTTCTCAGGTATAGATAAGTATGTTTTTCGCCCCATCAATACATGGTGATGCCGTGTGATCGTTTTGAAGCGCTGCATATCTCTGGGCAATCGCCATAATAAATCACCCCCTCGTCCTATACCGTTTGATTCATCAATAGCTACTACAATAGAGATGAGCATTAGTACTTATCTTTAGAAGGATTATATTTTTGGAATAAAGCCTCTTTGGCTCTAAAAAGTTGCGCCTTTACTGTGCCCAATGGAAGGTCTGTTTTGGTTGCTATCTCTTCGTAAGACAACTCCTCAAAATAGCGCATTTTAATAAGCGTTTGGTACTTATCTGGAAGCTGCGCTACAATAGCTCTCATTTTAGCTGCCTTTTGTTCCTTGATTATAGACTCTTCGGGGTCTGCATTGGTATCTGACACTACTATCCCTCTATACTCTGAGTCGCCACTATCGGTCACACTGCCTTCAAGTGGTGTAGTCAGTAGTTTCTTTTTACGAATAAAATCGATACAGTTATTGGTAGCTATTTTAAAAAGCCAGGTGCTAAATGCGAAGTCTTCCTTATAATTTTCAAGATTATTGAATGCTTTTGAAAAAGAAACAAGCAAAATATCTTCTGCATCATCTCTATTATGTATCATTTTTAAAATCGTATAAAAAACAGCATTTCTATATTTAGCCATCAATGCCTCAAAAGCTTTCTGATCGCCAGTTTTAGCTTTATTGATGAGTTCGATGTCGTCTGCTTTTTTAGTAGAGCTTACTTCCATGCTATTTTTTTGGCGAATATTGATTTTATAAATATAATAGGAAGATGCAATACATACAACAAATCGAGCAAAATGCTAAACACAGGCAAGTCATCATTGTTTAGTTTTATAGCCACCTTAGTATGAATATAGAGTTTCACTAATAGTACAGTAGCGAAAGGAATTGCAAAGTATAGCAGATTTGTAGGTACTATAAAAAATGCAATCGGAAATACGTAAAAACTAAAGTTTAATAAGGCAAACATAAAAAGCAGCAACTGACTAAAGAATGTATAGTGGTAGCTTGTCTGTGTGTGTCTTGTCTTTTGGTTTAGCCATTCTTTCCAAGAGTCTTTTGCATTAGAAAACATGAATGAATCTTTGTGAATGGCTATTTCAGTAGCTTTTCGAGTAGCTTTTTTATTTATAAATAAATCATCATCGCCAGAAAGTATTTTTTGGGATTTTTCACTCTCTTCATAATTCAAAAACTCGCTTTTACGAAATGCCATATTTCTACCAACACCCATATAAGGTAAGCCCGCCAAGGAGAAACTGAAATATTGCATAGCCGCCATCACATTATCGAAGCGAATAAATTTATTGAGCAGTCCAGTGGTCTTATTGAATGGTGCATAGCCCAACACAAAATCTGTTTCCCTCAAAAATTCAGATACGAGTGTATTCAACCAAAGTGTATTTGCTGGCTTGCAGTCAGCATCAGTGACCACGATGATATCATGAGTAGCTCCTTCTATACCTACCTTGAGTGGAAATTTTTTGCCAGGTAATGGCTTTACGATTTCTTTTTTGATATTGAGCAAGCGTAGATTACTATTGCGATCACAAAAATATTTTACTACTTGTGCTGTATTATCGGTAGATTGATCATTGACTACGATGACTTCAAAGTTTGGATATCGTTGAATCATTATCACCTTGAGATTTCGTTCTAAATTCTCTGCTTCATTTTTTGCACAAATCACCACCGATACAGCTGGCATTTTTTCGGGAGAATACGACTTAGGTTTTAAAAATAACAACCGACTAAATACACCAACATAGTAGAGCAATAGCAGTGCCGAGATAAAAATATATGTAATAGCTAACCAGTTCATCGGCACAAATATCTTAAGTTTGGGTTGAGATTTTTCTCAAAGTTTCAACATAGTATCTAAATATTAGACAGCAGCCCGATTTCAAAAGTAATTTTTAAATGAAAGGCGGTATAGAAATTCTAAAACTAAACCATAATTTTTGCCCATTTTGCCTATGAAAAAAACAATTTGGCTAGACTCAATAATAATTATTTTGTTAATTTTTTCAGATTGTGATTTTTCAGATATTTGCTTTTTTAATATTTTGTAACTGTTTATTGTCAACATTCTTGAATACGTATTTGTGTTTTTTATATTTGTTTTGCGGAATATTTATTGTAAAATAATAAAGAAAATGAACTATTACTATTTGAAATATAACAACAGATAAACTACATTTGCACTATCAATCAAAACGAAGATATTTAGTTAAAACAAATTATTAAATATTGAAATTGATTGACAGAGACAAAAATTTAAAAACAAAAAAAAATAACATCATGTCACAAAACAAAAAATTTCAAGAAACAGTAAAATCTCTTCTTTATGCAGGAGTAGGATTCGCAGCAGAATCTTCTAAAAAAGTTCAAAAAAGCGTAGATGAACTAATCAAAAAAGGAAAAATCAACGAGCGCGAAGGAAAGAAAATCGTTGACCAAGTAGTTACTAATTCTGAGGCAAAACGCAAAGAATTAGAAACTAAATTGAACAAGGTAGTTGACCAATACGGAAAAACAGGTATTGCTCAAATCACTTCATTAACTAAGAAAATCCAGAAATTGGAGTCTGAGTTAGAAAAGAAAATCAAAGGAGTAACAGGAAAAACTACTACAAAAGCAACGGCTACTGCTAAGAAAGCTGCTGCTAGTGCAAAGAAAGGAACTAAGGCAGCTAAGAAAACGGTAGCTCGTAAGAAAACTGCTGTAAAAAAAGCAGCAACCGCTATCGCTAAGGGAGTAACTTCCGAAGTAAACAACGTTGTAAACGCATAAATTTAGATACATTCCTCATCGATAAAGCATCGGTAAGGTTTGGTTTTGGTAATCAGGGGCTGTGTCGAAAGACACGGCCTTCTGTATTTTATGGCAAATAGTTTCGATATTCTAAAAGATAACATTAATTTTAGTTAAAACTACCCTATCATGGAAACCAAATACGGCTTTACATTATACTCAATAAATGAGTTTGAAAATTGGATAAAGGAACAAGCAGTGGCTAGAACAATTTTGTTCTTACAAGAGCACCACACCTTTTCGCCAGGATATGCGCATTTCAATGGCAGCAACCATTTCGACCTACAGAAAGGAATGAAAAACCACCATGTAGTAAATAATGGTTGGGCAGATATTGGTCAGCATTTTTCCATTTTTCCTGATGGTAAAATATGTACAGGACGAAACCTAGAATCAAACCCTGCTTGTATATATGGACGAAATGCAAACGCTATCTGCATAGAGAATGTAGGCTACTTCGATACGGGTAAAGACAATATGACAACTGCACAAAAAGACAGTATTGTTCGCGCCACGGCCGCTATTTGTAAAAGATTCAAAATACCTGTAACTACCGATTATGTGGTGTATCATCATTGGTTTGACCTCAGTACTGGTGCTCGCACCAATGGTAGTGGCAACACGAAATCATGTCCCGGCACCGCATTTTTTGGAGGAAACAAAGTAGCAGATTGTGAGGCTAATTTCTTGCCTTTAGTAAGAGCGAAAATAGGGAGTACCGCCACCACGCCAAAACCACTCCCTGCCTCGGTTCGATATGGCTCTGTTACTGCCACTACACTCAATATACGAGAGGGATCGAATGGCTCGGCAGCAATAGTTGGAAGCGCTACACTAGGAGCAGTGTTGCGTATCTATGACGAACAAAATGGGTGGCTTAAAATATCTTCAAAAAATGAAGAATGGGTATATGCAAATTATGTAAAATCGGTAAAAAGAGCCGTAGTGAATGCCGATGTGCTCAATGTGAGAAGTGGCCCAGATGCTACGTTTAGCAAGATAGGTAGCATACTCAAAGGCCAAGAAGTTTTTGTATATGAAGAAAATGGAGATTGGTCTAGAATCGGCATCGATGAAAAATGGATAAGCACGAAGTATATTGCTTTTTAGTCGTTTGTTTATTTATACTTCTTTAGCGCTCTATCTATTTCACGCTTGTTGTCTTTTTCTTTTATACTCTCTCGTTTGTCAAAAGATTTCTTACCTCTACAAAGGCCTATTTCCATTTTTAAATAACCCCGCTCATTCGTAAAGATTTTAAGTGGTATCACACTGATACCGCGTTCTTTTACCTTGGTTTCTATCCGATTTATTTCCCGTTTATTTAGTAACAGTTTTCGTACCGAAAGCGGATCGTGATTAGTAAACACGGCTTTGTCATAGATAGGTATATTCATATTTCTAACCCAAAGCTCACCCGATTTAAACGTACAAAAAGACTCCGAAATACTACATCCATTTTCACGAATAGATTTTATCTCAGAGCCTGCCAACACTACGCCAGCCGTATATCTATCCAAAATTTCGTATTCGTACGAAGCCTTGCGATTAAAAATCGCTATAGGTTGTATTTTCGATTTAGCTGCCACGTCTTATATTCTCAAAATGATTTGCTAATTTATACTTCGCTATGATTTTTTGTCCAGTGCTACCGCTAGCGATTATTCGTTCGCCTACTTTAGCCTCAAAATCACAGACGATTTTATTTGCTACTAGTTCTTTCAAAGTCGCATTAAATATCACTTCCTCTCCCACAAATGCAGGATTGTGATGCGCTACATTGACAAATGTACCAATCCCTTCTTCATGCTCTTCTCTCATAGCCAATACAAACAAGCGTCCTGCCCACTCTGCATCGCGCGCTATCGCAAAAGTGGCATATACCGAATGCACTTCACCTCCTTCAAACACAGCAGTATCCATCGTAGAAACAGTGCGGATAAATGTTTGTATATCACCAATATGAAAAACTGTTCTCATTGTATTCAAATGTAAAAATAGTTAGCTAAATTAAACTATCAATACAGGACACTCCACACTATGCCGTACTGCGCTGATGGTTTCTCCATAAATAATATCCTTGATCCCTGTATGGCGATGCGCTCCCAATACCAAAAGATTAGCTGCACATTTTTTTACCAGTTTTGGAATCACCTTTTTAGGATTACCAAAGCCTATCAATGGCTCTGTTTCATAGCCCTCTTCTTTCAACAAAAGACAATATTCATTTATTTTTTTCCAGTCATCAAGTGTTTCAAAATCTCTCGATTCCAAACCAGTAGCTCTCGCTGCCGCAGATTCAACTATATGTATTAAATAAAACTTTGTACTTCGATTGCCAAAAGCAAAACCCTCTGAAATCGCCTTTTGGTCGGTCCTCGAAAAATCCACACAAATAGCGATCGAATTATAAGCTAAACTTTTGATAGTAGGTATCGAGATAACCGATTTAGTATGCAAGGAAGTAGCCGAAGCCGATTTATCTTTGGCGGTGTAGGGATGAAGAACAATGTATATCATCAGCAAACCAAATGCGGAAATAATTGAAAAAGAAAGCAACTTATATGTACTCATATTTGATGCCGTTTCAATTACCAATTGGAGATTTAACCCCACTATAATCAATACAGCCACCCAGCCCGCTATCTTCATTAACGTATTTATCGCATACTGTCCCATCCGCTTTTTATCACTCACAAAATGCAAGAGTGGAACCACCGCAAAACCAAGTTGAAGACTCAACACCACTTGACTAAGTACCAACATTTCGTCTGCTTTTGTTTCTCCAAAAATATAGAGCACTATCACTGCCGGAATAATGGCTAAACTACGGGTTATCAAACGTCTGAGCCATGGAGAAATACGCAAATCCAAGTAGCCTTCCATCACAATCTGACCAGCCAAAGTACCTGTAATAGTAGAACTTTGCCCAGCTGCTATGAGCGCAATGGCAAATAGCGTAGGGGCTAAGCGCTCACCTACCAATGGTTGTAGCAAATCATGTGCATTCTGAATGCTCGCCACTTCGTTAAATCCATTTTTATAAAATACCGCTGCGCTCACTATCAATATAGCTGCATTCACAAAAAAAGCAAGATTGAGTGCTATTGCCGAATCAAAAAAACTAAACTTTATAGCATTCCGAATACTGCGTTCATCGGTACCATTTCGCCTTGTTTGTACAAGCGCAGAGTGAAGATAAAGATTGTGCGGCATCACTGTAGCACCTATGATACCAATGGCGATATAAAGCGCATTGCTATCCGGTATAGAAGGAATGAACCCTTTCATCATTTCGCCTACATCTGGCTTCGCAAAAAACAATTCAGCCATAAATGAAACGCCTATGATTGCCACCAAAGAAAAAATCATAAGCTCTAAATAACGTATGCCTTTTTGCTGTAAAAATAAAATCAAAAAGGTATCTAGAGCAGCTATCAAAACACCCCAAATCAACGGTAAGCCAAATAACAGTTTTAAGCCAATCGCCATACCCAATACCTCAGCTAAATCGCAAGCCGCGATAGCGATTTCGGCTAATCCATATAAAATATAGTTGACATATTTTGGATATGTTTCTCGCGAGGCTTGCGCCAAATCGCGTCCAGCTACGATACCGAGTCGAGCACAAAAACTTTGTAACATCAAGGCGATGATGTTTGACATTAACAGCACCCACAATAGTTTGTATCCATATTGACTACCCCCAGCTATATCCGTAGCCCAATTGCCCGGATCCATATAGCCCACACATACCATAAAGGCAGGTCCAATAAATAAAAAGAACCTCCTTCGCCAACTCATCGTGCCGGTAGTATCGATAGTGCCATAAACTTCTTCTAACGATTTGGTGGACATGTTTAGTTTCTAGTATATTTGAAAAGCATGACACAAAGATACATCATATTATTTTTACTTTTTTTATTGACCTTCAATTTTATAGCTATGGCGCAAACCTCTCAAAAAACCTATACGCTACTTTCGCTTGGCGACTCATACACCATAGGTGAGTCTATAGCAGAGCAAGAACGATTTCCAAATCAAGTTGTTGATTTATTATCTAAAGAAAAAATACAATTTCAAGCGCCAACTATTGTAGCCAAAACAGGTTGGACTACCGATGAGTTAACCGATGCCATCTTACATACAAAACTCAAAAAAAAGTATGATTTTGTGACCTTATTGATAGGGGTAAATAATCAATATCGTGAGCGAGATTTAACAAATTATGAAACTGAGTTTCATAATTTATTGCAAAAGGCTATAGAATTTGCAGGAGGCAAAAGAGAATATGTGATTGTAGTTTCGATTCCAGACTGGGGAGTGACTCCATTTGTGGTCAATGACGCTAAAAAACGCACTGGGAAACAGATTAGCAATGAAGTGGCAGCATATAATAAAGTAAATGAACAGATAGCCAAACAGGCAAACGTACATTATATAGATATTTATCCAATATCGCAGGAGGCAAAAAATGACCCATCACTTCTAGCGCTAGATGGCCTCCACCCATCAGGCAAAATGTACACTAAATGGGCAGAAAAAATAATCGAAAAAATCATAGCAATTCTTCGATGATAGATATCACAATACCTACGCCAACGGTAGAAATAGACCTAGCAATTTTAAAAGAAAAACAAGTGTCGCTATGGCTTAAAAGAGACGAACTCACCCACCCAACAATACAAGGCAATAAATGGCGAAAACTCAAATACAATCTACAATTCGCTAAAGAAAACAACATCTCTACCATAATTACATTTGGAGGCCCAGTGTCAAACCATATCTATTCCACAGCCGCAGCTGGATTACAATTTGGGTTTAAAACTGTGGGGGTGATAAGAGGCTACGCCCATTTACCACTCACCCCCACTTTACAGTTTGCGAAAGAATGTGGCATGGAGTTGATTTTTTTGGACAAAAAAAGTTATGCAACTCGATATAACCTTAATTTTTTACAAAACATAGCAAACACATTCGGGAAATTTCACCTAATACCTGATGGAGGAGCAAATACACTTGCGCTCAAAGGCGTGGCAGAACTATTTGATGAAATCGATATCGAATATGATGTGTGCTGTGTGAGTATCGGCACTGGCACTACACTTGCAGGAGCACTACTCAATCCAAAAAATAAAAATACAATTGGATTTTCATCATTAAAAGGAGAAGGGATCGAAGATGAAATAAATAAACTTTTAAAGCCGATAGAAACACACAAAAGTAAATGGCAAATCAATAAGGAATATCAGTTTGGTGGATATGGAAAAACTACGCAAGTACTCATGGATTTTATTACTGAGTTTTATACAAAAACAAACATCCAACTAGACCCTATATATACCTCCAAAATGCTCTTTGGGATTTTAGATATGGTTGAAAAAAACAAATTTGACTTTGGCATAAAAATACTGGCAGTACATACTGGTGGATTGCAGGGTTGGTCTAAGTTTGATCCTATATAGCAACAATACCCGCAAAGTGCTATTTCCAGTTTATATATCGCTGATATAATGTATAAAATCGACAAGCTACACAATAGTTAAAAACGCCCTCTAATAATGCAAAAAAAACCAAAATCGCTGATAAAATATTAGACACCGATATCCAATCAAAAGTATGAGCAAATACAATAGATAAAGCAAACACAAAGCCTATAAATGCGGCAAACAATTTAGGTGATTTATCTATTATTTTTCCCGATTTAAGAAATGAGTTTTCAATTCCAGATGCTATAACAACAAAAAGTGTATTCGGTCTTCTTAGCACACCTCTCACAAAAAAATCTATCAAGAGTAAATAAATAAAAATTGGATGTTTTGTATGTAAATACAACAGAGAAAAGATGACTACTTGCAACGCAACTATCCGAACTACGTTCTTGTTGGTACTTAGTATGAATTGATTATTAGATTTAGAATTGTTCATTTTTTGAGGTTTTATTTAAAAAAAAAGCCCCGCTATTGCGGGGCTTAGAATAATTAGCTATAAATATTTCTTATTCACTAATACATACAAAATGCCCTGCGGTACTGTATTCCATACAGCAACAACACATGTTTGATATTATTGATAAGTTTGATTTCATTTTTCTTAAACAAGAATAGAAATGAAATTTGGGTTTTGCAAGAAAAAAATAAGAAGTCCATAATTTAACATTTAAGCGAGGAATTCATATCCAATATCTCGCCTAAAATATTTTCCTTCAAACTGAATTTTTTCGGCTACGGCTATCGACATAGATAATGCTTCCTTTAATGTACTACCCATAGCAGTTACAGCCATCACACGACCTCCGCTTGTCATTAGCTGATTGTTTGAAAGCGATGTACCCGCATGATAAATTTGCACTGCTGAACTAGCTGAGGGTAATGTGATCATTTTCCCTTTTTCAAAATCTTCAGGGTATCCGCCCGATACTAATACGATTGTAGTAGCCGCTAGTGGAGAGTGTGAAACTTGTACCGTATCTAGCTTTTGGGTTGCTGTAGCAGATAGTAGCATCACTAGGTCACTATCAAGTCGTGGCATTACCACTTCAGTTTCAGGATCGCCCATTCTACAATTATACTCTATCACATAAGGATCATTCTCGACTAAAATTAAGCCTACATAAATGAAGCCCTTATACACTACCCCCTCTGCTCGAAGCCCATCAACAGTAGGCTTCACTACACATTCATCGACTTTTTTCATCAACTCTTCATCGACAAAAGGCACTGGAGATATAGCACCCATACCCCCTGTATTGAGTCCTGTATCGCCCTCGCCTACTCGCTTATAGTCTTTTGCATTGGGCAGATAATGGTAGTTTACACCATCCGTAAGCACAAAGACCGAAAATTCTATTCCTTTCAAAAACTGCTCCACCACTACCTTTGCACCTGCCGAACCAAATTTATTGTTCATAATCATATCTTCTAAAGCAGCTTTTGCTTCACTCACTTCCTCGATAATCAACACTCCTTTTCCCGAGGCCAAACCATCTGCCTTCAACACATAAGGGCCTTGATAGCTCTCTAGATAAACCATACCTTCTTGCAGGTTTTCAGCAGTAAATTCTCGATAGGCTGCCGTAGGTATTTTATGCCGTGACATAAAATCTTTCGCAAAGGCTTTGCTGCCTTCGAGCTGGGCACCAATGGCAGATGGACCTATCACACCTATATGGGTCAATGAAACATCGCTGGCGAAAAAATCATAGACGCCTTTTACCAGAGGTCCTTCTGGCCCTACTACTAAAAGTGCTATTTCATTTTCAATACTAAATTTTTTCAATAGCTCAAAATCAAGCATATCAATCGATACATTAGTGCCACAAGCTGCTGTACCGGGATTACCTGGAGCGATAAAAAGTTTTCCGCATTGAGGACTGCTGGCTATTTTTTTTGCCAAAGCATGCTCTCTTCCTCCATTGCCTAATAATAAAATATTCATCAAAAATTATTTTCTATCTACTGGTGTTTCAAATTTATACATCTCTTCTTTTCGTATGGGCTTCTCCTGTACTGCGCCCTTTTTATTGAAGTTCACTACCTTACAATTCGTATGTTGATTTAAAAAATCAGCGAGGTATTCCTTCTTATAATTATTATAACTCACATCTAAAAAACGTAAGTTTGATATTGGATTTATAATCTCAAGCACATTTCCGATTTTTAAAGACAAATTGAAAGAGAGATTCAAATCCTCTATATAGGTGAGTTCTTTCATACAAGCTGGCAAGGTTGCTATCTCATTCGCTTTTAAATCGAGATATCGTAGTTTTTTCAAAGTACATATCTCTGCTGGCAAGGTAGTCAAAAGATTATCGCGCATATCGAGGTAAACGAGATTCGTCAAGTTACCAATACTCGAGGGCAATTCTTCCACTACATTATCTCTCAACGTAAGCACTCGCAATGGTTTTATATTGCCAATAGATACTGGTATCGTTTTTATTTTTTTATTGAAACGATTAAAGAAATTATTGTCTAATCGCAGCTCTTCGAGCTGATTCAAATCACCTATATTGATGGGTAAATTCACAATGCTATTTCCATTTAGATTGAGATAGGTGAGCTTGCTGAGCATGACTACTGGTGCAGGAAAGTCTTCTAGGGCATTAAAGTTCAAATCGAGATAACGAAGATTCGTTAGTTGATTAAAATCTTGCGGAAGCACAGTCAATTTATTGCCCGAAAGGTCGAGTCGCTCAAGTGAAGTCAGCCCCGAAAAACTACTCGGCAGCGAGCTGATTTGATTCATCCGCAATCCTATTCCTTCCATACCCAAATCAAGCGATTTCAGTTTCTTCAAATTTGCAATTGAGGCGGGCAAACTGCTAATTTGATTTCCTTGGAGATTCAGCACTTCTAGCATACTAAGCCCCCCTATACTTGATGGCAAAAAAGACAATTCACATCTAGCTAAATTCAACTCAATTAGCGATGTTTGCCCCCTTAGTTGATTGAAGAATTTGACAGAATCAATTTTTAAATTTTCGCTCATATTGAGCGATAGAATTTTCAATTTTGAAAAGGTCTCAGGCAGTTCTTTAATGTCATTTTTTGAAAAATCAAGTCGCTTGAGCGAAGCTACATCGCCTATGCTTGGGTCAATTCCAAAAAGTCCACTAGACGAAAAATCAAGCGTTTCAACTGCCATAGATTTCAACACTTTAAACACTTCTGAGTCGTACAGATAGCCATTCGCAGATACATCGAGTTCACGAAGATGTTGTAATGCCATAAGTGAATCGGGCATAGAGCGGAGTTGATTTGCTCGCAAACTGAGGTGGGTTAAGTTTTTGAAATTTCCGATGCTATTAGGCATTAAGCTGAGATTGACCCCTACGAGCGATAAGCTTTTGAGTGATGTTTGGCTTTGAAGAGCGCTTAAAAACTTCGTTATATCCAATTTTTGGCAATAGAAAACAGATACACTTTCTAGTCTTTTATATGAATTCAATACAGTGTAATCAAACTTTTGCATATCCATATTGGACAATACAGCGTGTTTAGCATCATAGTTTTTAGATAGATTAGTAATAAAAACAGTATCTGTATTGGCTTTTGAGTAAAAAATACCAACAAAAACAACTAGACAAATTAAAAGGACTCTTTTCATAATAATAGTTCTGTACATTTAGATGTGCAAGATAAAAAATGAGGGTAAAAAATGCGATTTAAACACAGCACCCCATTCTTGACCTACGCGTATTTTTGATTTTTTCCTAAAAAAGAATGTTATATTTGCCCTCCACAATTTTTAAATAACAAAAAACCGAAGTAAAAGATGGAATTTGTAGCTATCAAAGGCACTGCCCGTACCCTCACAGGCAAAAAAGCAGCAGCCGATCTCAGACGTGCAGGATTAATCCCTTGCAATCTTTATGGCGGTAAGGAAAATTTGACATTTTCAATACCTTACCCAAGCATAAGAACTCTTGTATTCACCCCTGATTTTAAACTCGCTGAGCTTGAAATAGATGGTAAAAAAATCAAGGCTATCGTAAAGGAACTCCAAGCAGATCCTGTAAAAGACGCTATCACGCATATTGACTTTCAAGAGTTGGTAGATGATGTAAAAGTGAAAGTAGAGGTACCTTTGAAGTTATCTGGCAAGCCTGTAGCTCTATCTGTTGGTGGTAAACTTGAGCAAGTACTTAGAAAATTAAAAGTATTGGCTTTGCCAAAAGACCTACCTGCTGTTATTGACTTAGATGTGAAAGATATGGACTTTGGTCATGTAAAACGTGCTAAAGACATCAGTGTTGAAGGGGTTACACTTTTGCACTCACCAAACACTCCTGTAGCTCGATTGACAGCGTCTAGAGCTGCTAAGGAAGCACAAGCTGCTGCTGCTAAAGAAGCACAAGCTGCTGGAAAGAAAAAATAATCATTTTCAAATTTCTATCGAAAAGCCCCGACCTTATCGGGGCTTTTTTATTTTTGCCAAAAGCAATCTCTTTTTATGTCGCACTTTTTGATAGTAGGTCTTGGTAATATCGGTGATGAGTACACAGAAACTCGCCACAATATTGGTTTTAAAATTGTAGAAGAACTGGCTATTAGACACAACTGTTCTTTTACGCTCGATAGACATGCACACAAAGCTGACTTTAAATATAAAGGCAGACAAGTGACGCTGCTCAAACCTACAACCTATATGAACCTGAGTGGAAAAGCAGTAGCCTTCTGGATGCAAACGCTCAAGATAAAACCTGAAAATGTATTAGTGGTATTAGACGATTTAGCGATAGACTATGGTGCTATCCGCATACGTATCAAAGGTAGCGATGGAGGACATAATGGACTCAAAAGTATTGATAGCACCTTGGGCAACAATCTCTACCCTCGTCTTCGATTTGGTATAGGAAGTGAATTTAGAAAGGGGCAGCAAGTCGATTATGTACTCGGCAAATGGAGTGCAGATGAAAAAAAGATATTGACAGATAGGATAATGCTCGCTACTGAAGCAGTGGAGTCTTTTATTTTTGAAGGCATAGGTAATGCAATGACAAAATACAACAAGACAAAATAAACTACACGGTCTATTTGAGCGCAAACATCAAATCAGCAACAATATCTTCCACATCTTCCAAGCCTAAAGAAAGTCGAACCAATCCATCCGTAATACCATATTGCTCACGCTGCGATTTTGGCACGAAATAATGCGACATAGATGCAGGATGCTGTATGAGCGTATCTGTGGTGCCCAAGGATGCAGTGAGCTGGCATAACTTTACTTTTTTGAGCAAAGCCAATGCTGACCTATATCCTCCCTTGAGCTCAAAACTCAAAACGCCTCCAAAATCGGTCATTTGCTTTTTTGCTAGCGTATGGTCTGCGTGAGATTTCAATCCTAGATAATTTACGTGTTTTACCTTAGGATGTTTTTCCAAAAACTTCGCTATCGCCATAGCATTCTCACAATGTTGCTTCATGCGAAGGGGCAAGGTTTTCAGCCCTAAATTTAACAACCAAGCATCCATAGGAGTAAGTATCGTACCGTTCAATTTTCTGATTTTCCAGAGCGAGTTCTTCATCCATTTTTTATCTGCACTAAACACTACACCGCTCAGACCTGTACCATGACCATTGAGAAACTTTGTACTCGAATCTATCTCTACATCAGCACCTAACAAAAGTGGCTGCTGTAATAGCGGTGTTGCGAACGTATTGTCCACGACTAGTTTTGCTTTCACACTTTTTGCAATGGCGGCTATTTGGGGCAAATCATAGCACTGTATCGTAGGATTAGAGGGTGTTTCGGCAAAAAGCAAAACAGGTTCTTCTCGCTCACAAACCAACTTTAATCTAGCTTCATCCTTAAAGTCTTGAAAAATCACTTTGATGCCTAATCGACTAGAAAGATGATGGGCAAAATCGACCGAAGTACCATACACATTTCCTTGCATAATGATCGTATCGTACGGCTGACAGAGCGACTCAAACACAGCAGCTATAGCTGCCATGCCAGACGAAAAACAAAGTGCAGTAGCATTCTTGGCTGTTTGCAAAGCCGCTAGTTTTTGCTCTACCGCTTCCACATTCGGATGCGACCAGCGAGCATAAATAGCGCCCTCCGATTTGCCCTCAAATATACGCTGGGCCTCCTCTACCGAAGGGTAGATATAGGTAGATGAAAGCGAAAGTGGTTGAATGTGGGGATGTGCTGGTGTGTGGTTTTTAAGCTCCTTCGCTAGTACAGTCGCCAACTTCATTTTATTTGCCATGACAGAAAGTTTTATGCACGAATATCCATTTTATTAAAGAAATTTGAGAAAAAAATCGCATGAAATCGCAACTTACCAATCATCTCCGATACAACCTTTGGGCAAATAAAATCGTATTGAATTACACACTCCAACTTTCAGAGGCGCAGATACTACAACCCCAAGTAGGCTCTTTCCCAAGTATTCAACAAACTTGGTTACATATTTGGGATGCTGAATACATCTGGCACAACAGACTAAAAGAGATGTCGATTGAAGGTTGGCCGTCATCAAGTTTTATGGAGGACAAAACAGCTCTAGCCGCAGGGGTTGTTGGATGTTCGACCGCTCTCATGGCGATTGTAGAAAATGGGGCAGAGAGCTTTTGTGACTACCGCATAAACTATACCAACAAAGCGGGAGTCGCCTACGCTAGCACTGTGGCAGATATATTATTTCATGTGGTCAATCATAGCTCGTTTCACAGAGGTCAAGTTATCAATATGCTAAGAGCAGAAGGCCTCTCAAACTTTGAAAGCAGGGATATGATTACGTTTTCGAGACTGTAAGTAAGGCTTGAGAAAATAAGTGTCTATCGACACACGAGCACCGCTACGCTGATGCTCGCGCGAGGATGAGTATTTACAGAATCTATAATTTACCTTAATTCATAATCTATAAGCTTTAGGTTTTGATGTTGAACTGGACCACCGATGAAAATTGATAGATTATGCTCTACAATACCAACTCCTTTGGCAACAGAAATTGTTTGAACAAGCGAATACCCTGGACCTGATGCAGTTCTTTTTAAAAAGAAAATATTATAGAATTTATCTAAAACATTTACTTTCTCTGTATATGAAATCACTTTTGTTGAATCTCCTGCTGATATATTTCGCCATTCTGAAACTGGAGTAAATGGAATTTTTAGTAAGAAATTTCCAAAATATGAATATCCTAGGTCAAAACCTTTATATTTAATTAAGCTGTCATTTACAGATAAAATCGCTGTATCTACTGTTTGTCCATATTCTTCTACTATACAAACATACTCTTTGAGAGATCCGCTTGATTTACTTGAAATAACACTTAATAGCATAGTGTCTGTTGTGTTTCCTAAAAAATCTATATGCTTGTATTTCCACCATGAACCCACACTTATAGGAAAATCTGTTGAGTTAAATTGCTTAGTAGTAGATTTCTCTTTGTGGCAAGATGAAATCATGATTATTAGGAAAGTAAATATTGATAAATATTTCATTTTTATTTTTTTATAATTTTTAGTGAAAAGTTCTGCCCATCAATTTGAAGTGTCGCAATATAAACTCCATCTGGAAAATTGGACAAATTAGCAATTTGACGAATTTGATTAGCTGAAATAGATGGCGAATCATAATTTACTAATACTTTACCTTCCAAGTCTGAAATTAACAATGATACTTCTTTACCTTCTGAATGTTGAGCACCAATTGAAACGAAACTACTTGTTGGATTTGGATAGGCGAATATCTCTATACCATTGATTAATTCCTTTGTAACATTGTTTTGACCAATAGATGAGTTTAATTCTTTTTTAAATGCAATGGCCCCTGGTGTTGAACAAGGCTCCTTTTGCTCAATCCTTGCCAAGAAAACTGCTCCAATGCTTGTTGAAAAACCTGGATTTATCTCAATGGACTGTCCCGCAACAACTTCAACCCTTCCATTATTAGTTAGATTTACATTGCTGGTGTTAGATATTCTAACCTTTTGCGCTGCTTGGTAGCTTCTAGAATTTGAAATAAATGGAGGATTATTAATATCCAAATCTGTTTTAGAAGATACTAGAGGTGTAATGTTAAAATCAATTCTAGAAACATAAATTTGCCATTTACTTGTTCGATTATCCATCCACGCAGCATAAGATATGCCTCCAAAAGTTGAAATACCAATGTAATCACCAGCATAACCATTTACTTCATCATTATAATCTATTGGCTTTGTAACGTGACTTTCATCACTAACTTTTAAATTGCTCCAAGTAGAGCCACCATCTGCTGAATATGCAACATATGTATTTGTAGAGAAGCCGCTCTCCCCTTCAAGACTATAAAACACAATTGTAATTAAACCTGTTAGGTCATCAACACTTATCCAAGGAAACCAGCTTTGTCTTGCACTATCTATGCTAACTGTAAATGCAGAACTCCATGACAGTCCATTATTATCTGAATATCTGACCCTAATAACTGATTTTGCTGTATCATCAGAATCAAATTCAGGATAAGTAACATATATCCTACCCCTATTGACTCCACAACTTTTATCTACTGCCATTGAAGGAAAATCATTAATTCTTGTCTTGCCAAATTTATAATATGAGCCATTTGTAACTCTAATTCCATTATAAGAGAACGGTAAACTTGAAACATAATTTGCAAATCCATCGTTAGAGTATGCAAATCCAAGGTTTTGAGCAGAAGCGATGCTACCATTATAATCTGCCCAACAAACATAAATCTCACCATTAGGCCCTGTTTGAACATTTGCCCCTTGCCCTCTTCGAGTACTTATTGTTTTAAGACTATCAAAACTAACAACTCTATTTGTAGATCTATTGATTTTAACTTTACCGCCATCATTAAAATCTGACCAAGCACAATAAAGATTATCTACATACGGGCTCGATTGCATTTCATCAATACAAACTATCATTTGTTTATCTTGAACATAACCAAATGGAAGATTAGATGGCAATGTTACACCTCTAATAGAATTAGACCATGATACGCAGTTATCATCACTATACTGAAGTAAATAACCATCCAATGCATTTGGAAGTACTGAAATATAACCTCTGCCTGATGCATCAAAAGCAGTTGAAGGGTCTGCATATCCCTCTTGACTATTAGGCATCGTATTACTTCCACTCCAAGTAACACCACCATCATTTGAAAAATAATAAACTGTATGATTTGTGACACCACCTCCACTAAAATTCTGACCATTAGAACATTCAAGAATATTTTGCGGATTAGTCTTATTGATCGAAATATGAACTTCACTTTGTTCTATACTTGATGGATAAATACGAACATCTATATTATCGGTAGCAGTAATTTGAGCACTAACTTGACCAACCAAGTAACATAACAGGATTGTTGTAATATTTCTTTTCATAATCCTATTTTTTAAGATTATTCAATTCTGCTCTGATACTTAAATTCTCTTTTTTGAGTTCAATTAAGTAGAGCGTTAACTCCTCTATCTTCTCGAGCAATTTTGCATCCATCTTCGCCATATCTATACCACTTTTTACTACTTCCTCAGCAGATGGCACATTTGGAAGGTGTTTATTTTCAGTTACAAACCGCTCTACCTCATTGAGGGGCATTAGTTTATACTTCTTATCAAAAACATAGTCGCTCCAATCTGATGTAGTTTTTACTGCACATTTGAACCTTTCTGAAAGAATACCTTTTTCAACATACAAGCTGTAAAGATTTGAATTTGGGGTTGCTACATTGCCTATGGCTACTTGACCATCGTTATTCCATCTTAGAACTACCTTATCTCCCCCTGCCTTTGTAGCTAATGCACCGCCCGCAAAGCCATAGAGTACAGGGCCATTAATGGATGTATAGGCAAATACTTTTGCCTGACCAGCATTGTCATAAAAGCCTAGTCCATGATTCACATCTGAGCCAGACCTAAGATAAACATCTTTATTGTTTGTACGAACGGAATTGTTTGTTAGCAACGCCCCTATGAAATTTCCCGAACTGTAGGTAACCAAATTTCCAAAAACAGTAGCATTACTCGTAACATTAAGTGTAGTTGTTTTTGTTTCACCCGACACTTCTAAAGAAGAAGATGGAGAGGCAGTTCCGATACCTACTTTACCATCAATCTTTACAACCATGTAGTATGAAGCAGGTAAATTAAATGGTGGACCTATCGGATCTCTGGATATGGATATATAGTCTCCAATAGAACCTGAACCACTTGAAGGCGAAGTTATACCCAAGGCAGGAATAGGTGTAGAAGCGTAATGATTTACAATTTGGAGTCTTGAACTAGGAGAGGTTGTACCTATTCCCACATTTCCAGTGGGTAGTGGAGATGTACTTTGAGCGAAAATGGTAGCTGAAAAAAACATTGAAGTTAAAACAAAGCTAAGTGTTTTAACCTTTATTAACGAATGAGGGGGGTAAATTTGAAATTCGTTTTCATAGTTGTTTGATTTTAAGACTAAGATAAATTTAGTTTCTTAAAAAAACAAAAAAATTTTGGAATTTATTTTGTTAAAACAGTATTCAGGTGTTTTGCATATTCCAAAGAGCAGTTACAACAAGGAGGTTACCGCTGCTAGATTTTCACACTGCGCATCCGCTAACGTAAACTTCGGATTATTTCTATTTTCAGGGGTAGGCACTACGATACATTGCATATTGGCGGCCTTTGCGGCTATCAATCCATAGAGCGAATCTTCAAGCACTACGCACTGAAAGGGTGCTACCTCGAGTAATTTGGCTGTTTCTAAAAAGACTGCTGGGTGTGGTTTGCCATGCTCAAAGTTTTCGGCAGAGAGCGTCACGTCCATCATGTCTTTAATCCCTAATCTTTTGACACAAGCGGCTATCAATCTACTAGCCGATGAAGATGCAATAGCTGTCTTATAGCCCTTTTGTTTACAATGCGAGATACAGGCGAGCGCACCTTCCATAGGGTAAATTTCGGTCAAAATGTACTCCTCCATCAAGTCTAAAACAGCATCAAAAATAGCCTGTTTAGACTTACCCTCCCAAGGCGAAATCCGATACCAATAATCGACCACTTCATCAAATCGAAAGCCTGTGGTGAGTGTGCAGTCAGCATCGGTAAGTTGTAGACCTACCGATTTAAAAACCTCTATCTCGGCCTTGCGCCAAAATGGCTCTGAATCTATCAAAAGCCCATCCATGTCAAAAATTACAGTGTTTATCGTACTTAGTTTTTCGTTTATCAATTAGAGTTGTTTATTTGCACATACAAGCAGCACAAAGATGAAATTTATTCAGACAATACGGCTATCCGAAACAACGCGTTAATAATAAGATGAATTTTTGGCAAAAAATCAAACACGCTCTACATGAGTTAAGCTATGGAGAGAAAGACAAAGGAGAAGAAACTACACTGCTCAAACAGCAGCGTACAGCCAAACTAAACGAAGTCGAAAAAGCGCTTATCATTCTTTGTTCAGATATCATCAAAGCCAGCAAAGACTATCCTAAATCAACAGCGACATTTCTTCAAAATTTCTTCAATCTTCACTTTGGCTATATCGGCAACACTAAGCGAGAAGCCTTTCTTTACGAGCACTTGCAAAGCAAGGCTGGCGCATATACTAAGATGAGTTGTACGCAAATCAAAGCACTCTCGACACCCGAATCGATCGATGAGATGGTACATTTTTTGATAAACTTAGCTATAAGCGATAGTTTTTTAAACCATCGAGAAATCAAACTACTCCGTCAAATCGGCAATTATCTAGGTCAAGAACATAGCGTATTTGAGGCGCTTTTGGCCAAAGCAGCAGAGCACTCAAACCCTTATGCCGTATTGGGTGTAATAGAAACTGCTAGCGAACAACAGATACTAAAAGCTTATCGAAAAAAGATTTTGATTTACCACCCCGATAGTTGCACACTACCTATCAGCAATGAAGAAAAAACAAAGAAGTTTTTGGCGGTAAAAAAAGCATTTGAGCAGCTCACGCAATCCAATGAAGAAAATTAATTTCAGCTTCGATACATAAAATCTGAAAAGGAATTGCGTATTTTAGGCTAAGATGGAAACAACGCTCCAAATAGACCTCGAGGCTGAAAATAAATTTATCCTCAAACAATATCGAATCTTGCTTCGCTCACTACGCAACCATGTGACAAAGCAGGACAAAAAAAATGTGCGCTTAGCTTTTGAACTGGCAGTAGAAAGCCATAAAGATATGCGTAGAAAATCTGGCGAACCCTATATTCTACACCCTATTGAGGTCGCACGTATTGCGAGTGAAGAAATGGGATTAGACGTAACATCTGTGATCTGCGCATTGCTACACGATGTAGTAGAAGATACTGACGTGACTCTTGAAGAAATAGAGCAAAGGTTCAACAAAGACATCGCTAAAATTGTAGATGGATTGACTAAAATTTCAGGTGTTTTTGACATGAATAGTTCGCTGCAAGCGGAAAATTTTAGAAAACTACTGCTCACCCTCAATGATGATATTCGGGTGATTTTAGTAAAGCTCGCAGACCGGCTTCACAACATGCGCACGCTCGATTCTTTGCGAAGAGACAAGCAACTTAAAATAGCCTCTGAAACACTCTATCTCTATGCTCCACTAGCACACAGAATGGGCTTATATGCTATCAAAACAGAGATGGAGGATTTAGCTTTAAAATTTACCGAACCCACGTTCTACAAAGAGATAGCCCGCAAACTCAATGAAACCAAGCGAGAGCGTACAAGATTTATCAATGATTTTGTAAAACCGCTCAAAGAAGAACTTGAAAAAAGAGGTTATCAATTTAGCATTTATGGAAGACCAAAATCTATTTTTTCAATTTTCAATAAGATAAAAACGAAGCACGTTCCTTTTGAAGAAATCTATGATCTCTTTGCTATACGTATTATCCTACATACCTCGCCCGAAAAAGAAAAATCGGATTGTTGGGGAGTATATTCTACCATTACAGACATTTACAAACCTAGCCCTGATAGGCTCAGAGATTGGCTTTCAAATCCTAAAACTAATGGATATGAAGCACTGCATACCACTGTAATGAGTACGGTGGGTAAATGGGTAGAAATCCAAATACGTACTGAACGGATGCACGAAGTGGCTGAAAAAGGATTTGCGGCACACTGGAAATACAAAGAAGGCACACAAGACAATGCACTAGATGTCTGGCTCGAAAAAGTACAGAATGTATTGAGCAATACAGAAAACAATGCGATAGACTTGGTCAATGATTTCAGAACAGAATTATTGAACGAGGAGATTTTTGTGTTTACCCCAAAAGGTGATTTGAAAAAAATCCGCAAAGGGGCTACAGCTCTCGATTTTGCGTTTGAGGTACACTCGGATATTGGAAAAAAATGTATTGGTGCAAAGGTAAATACTAAGCTGGTACCGCTCAGTCACAAACTCCGCAATGGCGATCAACTAGAAATTTTGACCTCCAAAAAGCAAGTACCAAACGAAGACTGGCTAAATTTTGTGACCACTAGCAAGGCAAAAACAGTAATCAAACAATCGCTTAAAGAAGGTAAAAAACTTATAGCCGAAGAGGGTAAAGAAGAACTTGAAAAACGCATCAAACTCTTTAAAATCGAGAATTCGGAGGCAAATATTTTATTGTTATGTAACTACTATAAGCGTACTTCGCCACAAGATCTATATATTGATATAGCTGAAAAAACACTTAGTATAAACGATCTCTCTAAACTCGAAGTAGTAGGAGGAAAAATAAAACTGCCACGACCTAAAGAAGACGAGAAAAAACAAGACAAAGAGTTTGATTCGGTACTAAAAGAAACACTGAAGAAAAATGCCGAATTGCTCATCATGGGCGAATCGAGCGATAAGATTGATTACAAATTTGCCCCATGCTGCAATCCTGTACCAGGCGATGATGTATTCGGATT
This sequence comes from uncultured Bacteroidota bacterium, assembly GCA_937894725.1. Classification (GTDB taxonomy): domain Bacteria; phylum Bacteroidota; class Bacteroidia; order Chitinophagales; family LD1; genus CALAYL01. The sequence goes on along the minus strand of CALAYL010000094.1, from coordinate 20,166 downwards.
TTTGACTATCAATGATGGCATAAAAATACACCGTACCAACTGTCCGAATGCCGTGCAACTTATGGCAAAATATAGCTATCGTGTTATCAAAACCAAGTGGACGCACCAACACAACATCGCTTTCCTTACAGGAGTAAAAGTGAATGGAATAGACGATGTGGGCTTAGTCAATAAAATCACCAACATAATTACTGGTCAAATGAATTTAAACATGCGTTCTATTTCCTTTGAAAGTGAGGACGGTGTGTTTGAGGGCAATATCATGGTATATGTACACGATACCGATGAGCTCAACGAACTCACAAATAAGTTGCAATCTTTAGAAGGCATTTTGTCTGTTGAACGGTATGAAACAGAGGAGGAATAGTCCCCATTCAGTTTTGTTTAAATCGCACTTTGCACCAAAATCAATCGAAAACAGCTGGAAATTTTGTTAAGCTCATCTTCATCACACACTAAAATCGGTATATATTTCATTTTATCTTACTTTTGCCAACTTGTATTTTGCTAATTTAAATCTGTCCATGAAAAAAATCATATCAGTCCTCTTATTTGTTGCCGTAAATGCTGCTGCATATGCGCAAGCAGATTCTACAACAGCTGTCGATCAACCTGGAAAGCGTAAATACATTTTCAAGCAAGCTAAAGATCGTATTGTTATAGACCTCAACGCTACCAACTGGGCGCAAAACGTACCAGGTCTTAAAACGAAATGGTATGGCCGTGGAATTGGTGTCTATTTTATGTGGGATTTTCAGATAAAAAAATCATTTTTTAGCATAGCTCCAGGGCTTGGTGTTAGCAATTCAAATGTATATCACCGTTCTCAAATGATGGATACAGCTAGTACAGGCATTACTTTTGCTCCTCTTGTAAATCCAGACAACTACAAGGTGAATAAACTTACTACCACTATGATTGAGATACCAATAGAACTTCGTTTTAGAACAAAACCAGACAGGCTTGACAACATGTGGAAGTTTGTAGTGGGTTTCAAAGCTGGTATTCGTGTAGATGGCTATACTAAGCAATCGACTAAAACACCTAAAGAAATTATAACTAGAAAACCCTATGCTGACTTGAATCTATTTCAAGCTGGTCCTTTGGTGCGTATAGGATATTCTAGCTTTAACCTCACGGCATATTATGGCATTTTGGGTTTATTTAAAAACAACCGAGGCCCGCAAGTAAACGCATTTTCAGTAGGTCTTTCTTTCAACGGTTTGTAATGCTTCGCACGCTCTTATCACCTATAGTTTTTTTGCTAAAAATGGTGGTACGGTTTTATCAGATTTTCCTCTCTCCTATTTTGCCACGTAGCTGTAGATATACCCCCACTTGTAGTCACTATGCAGTGGAAGCATTAGAAAAACATGGATTAATAAAAGGGGGTTATCTGGCGGCAAAACGAATTTTGAGCTGTCACCCTTGGGGAGGAAGTGGTTTTGATCCAGTACCTTAAATAAGTTTGTTTTCAAATTGTTCAATCGCCATTTTGAATGGGTGAATTGTTGCTAACTGAATGCCCGCTTTTACGGCAGGATCTTGCATAAGTAAATGAGTTGCAAATTCTAAACTAGCTGCTTTAATCAAAGCTATTCCTATTAAATCGTCATGATTCAATTCATAATCAGTTCTGCCAGCTAGGATGAGCGTTCCATCTTTACCTAATTGTTGTAAAAAAATAAAATGGTCTTGAATCAATTTGCGCTCTGCTTCTGTCCAATTTTCTTCCTCCTTATACTTCTCAGCTAGCGATAATTTGAGTAAAAAATATTGCTCCATTAGTTTGAGTTTGAGTTAGCTTTAAGCAAGTAGTTATAAATCTCTTCCCAATTTCTAGAGCGAGTTGCTATGTATGAATTTAGCGCTTCCTCCGTTTCATTGATTTCTGTAGCCCCTAATCCACGTCCATCATCAAGCCAAAAGCATTTAGCGCCAAGATTTTTTGCTAGCAACACATCGGTGATTCTATCACCGATCACAAAAGAATTTTCCAAATCGTAGGCCGCTGTAAAATAATCTGTGAGCATACCTATTGCTGGTTTTCTAGTAGCCAAACCTTGATGCGGATACGAACAATCGATATGCTCCGCTATAAACGAAATCCCTTGTTCTGCAAAAGTTTTCATGATAAAACGATGTGTAGTATAGAACGGCTCATTCGGAAAATCAGCAGTACCCAAACCATCCTGATTTGTGACTAACACTAGAGAAAAATCAAACTCTCGTACTATTTTCCCCAACCAATAAAATACTTGTGGATAGAAGGTGATTTTTTCCATTGTGTCTATTTTAAAATCATCGGTTTCCAATATGATGGTGCCATCTCTATCAATAAAAAGGACTTTCTTCTTTGTCATAAATTAGGATTGATTGTTAGCTACTTTATTTATCCAATTTGGCAATATAAAAACACCTAGCAGTATATAAAAATAAAAATTAAAACCTCGCCATATCAAAGCTACTAAAGGGGATAACCCCTCTTTGATAAACTCACAATTGAGCGCCATAAATGACAACTCAGCTATGCCACTACCCCCTGGTGTACTCGGTATCATCACGATGACACGATGCACATACTGCCTTGCAAAAATGGCTAGCTGATCGAGGTCGTATGCTGCAAATGCCGTGATTAAAATATTGGCAAGCGCATAGCGTGCTCCCCAGGAAATTATAGTCGCCACTAGCACTTTGAATAAGAAACCAAAACCCCTGTCTTTAAAATTTAACGAAGTTTGATGGAGATCATCCGCAATGTGATTAATCTCTGTATCCCATTTTGAAAGCAAACGAAGTTTGCCTAAATACCGCAAAAAAGCAGCTGCGTAATTAGGCCGTATAAAGATAGCGAACCCTAACAAAGTCCCAAAAAATGCAACTACCAAAAAACCAATCCATACGTATCCACCTACTGCCCTAAAAGCCGATGTAGTGCCGTTATTTACTGCTCCAAAGCATATTGCTGACAAATCAAACATACTGCCCCCCAATAGACCAAAAAGCAACGAAAACACAATAATAAAAGCCACATTGTCTAGATAGGTACAGAACATTAGAATAGACGTAGCTTTGCCGGGCTTGATACCTTCTTTATGTAAAATAAAAAACGCTAAAGAAATACCGCCTACCGATGCAGGAGTGATAGCTGAACCAAACTCCCATAGTATGATAACCTGTACACAACGCCAGATAGAAAGCTTACGATCGCTCAACTCCCAAATCCGATAGATATAGGCTATATCACGCACGAGAACCGAAAGAAATGCGAAGAGGAGCAAGATCATGAGTGAGGAGTTCCATGTTACGTCAGCAAGCAAATCAAAATCTTGATTAATCAATAAGTGAAACAAATAATAGGTCGTAACTGCTGTAATTAAAATAGGCAGCAACAATCGCTTAAAAGAAAAAAACCTACTAATTGGATTTTGGTTTTCCATTATGGAAAGTAAAACAAATAATGAAGAAAGTAAACAGAAGCTATTTTAAAAACAGCTAAATACTATTGCGCTTTGCTGTAGAAAAAAGAATGGCGACAAAATTGCCGCCATTCTAAATCGAAAAAAAATTAAAACTTAGCGTCATCTACTCCATCGAGCCAATCTTTTATCTCTGAGATAACTGGCTTTACGGTAGTTTCTGCAAATGGATTATTCAATCCAGCTAATTTCACCAACTCAATGAAAGGTTTGCTACCACCTGCTTTGCAGAGTGTCAAATAATCGCCCCATGCATCTTTAAAGTCTTTTTGTGAACGACTCCAAAATTGCAATGCGCAAATCTGTGCTAAACAATAGTCGATATAATAAAATGGCGATCGGAAAATATGAGCCTGACGCTTCCAAAGCCCACCACTATTAAGGTATGCATTATCTTCATAATCTAACCATGGACGATATTTTTTCTCCATTTGAAGCCAAGTTGCATTTCGCTCAGCAGGAGTCATTGAAGGATTTGCATATATGATATGCTGAAACTCATCTACCGCGCAGCCATATGGCAAAAACAATATAGCCGAAGACAAATGTTGGAATTTGTATTTATCTGTATCTTCTTTAAAGAATGTTTCCATCCAAGGCCAAGCAAAAAACTCCATACTCATCGAGTGAATTTCGCAAGCTTCGTATGTAGGCCATAGATATTCTTCGATGGGTTGATTTCTACTTTGATAGCACTGAAATGCGTGTCCAGCCTCATGTGTAAGCACATCTATATCATGTGAAGTGCCATTGAAATTAGAAAAAATAAAGGGCGCTTTGTATTTAGAAAAGTGCGTACAATACCCCCCCGCTTGTTTATTTTTCTTATTGACTAAATCTAACAATTCGTATTGAGTCATAAAATCAAAAAACTCTTTTGTTTCGGGCGAAAGTTCGGCATACATTTTCTTTCCATTTGCTAAAATCCAATCTGGATCACCTTTTGGTGTTGGATTGCCTGACAAGAAATTTAGACCGAAATCGTAATATGCCAACTTATCTACTCCCAATCGCTTCGCTTGACGCTCTCTCAATTTTACAGAAAGAGGCACTACGAAATCAACTACTTGCTGACGAAACTTAGCCACATCTGCAGCAGTATAGTCCGTTCTATTCATTCGGTCATAGCCCATTTCTACAAACGATTCATAGCCCATTTTTTTAGCCATGGCCGTTCTCGTTTTTACGAGCTCATCATAGTTTTTATCAAAAAACTCGGCATTCTTTTCCCACCAAGCATAGTTCGTGTCGAGTGCTGCTTTTCGAGTAGCCCTATCCGTTGATTGAGCATAAGGCTCAAGTCCTGCGAGATTGAGTGTTTTACCATCAAATTCTATTTCAGCACCTGCTACTCGCTTTGAGTATTCTGTAGAAAACTTATTTTCATTTTGCACATCAGCAGTGATTTTCGCATCGAATGAACGCACACTGGCTTCAGCCAAATCAAATAATTGATTACCAAATTTCTGTCGTAAATCTGCTTGAAATGGGGACTGACTTAAAGCGCGATAAAACTGAATATTTAATTCGCTAAATAATGGCCCATTTTGATCAAAAAATGAATTTTCGATATCATAATATTGATTTGAAATATCGATGGTATTGCGCACAGATGCTAAGCTAGCAGCTGTAGAGAAATCTTCCCTCAAAGCATTTATCTCTTTGATTGCATCTTCTTGGGTTGTAAAGTTTTTAGCTTCATCAAACTTTTTTATCAGTGATTCGAAACGTTTTTTTACAATTTCTAAATCGGGTCTTTTGTACTCTAACTCTGGAAATTTTTTCATCTATTTTATCTGTGTTTTTATATAATTTAATCCTATTTCTTTAATCCTATTTCTCTCAATCGTTCATCTAAATATTCGCCTGCACTTGAGTCATCATAAGCTTTGGGGCTACTATCAGACACACACGATGACAAACAGTCTAATCGCATTTCTGAACGAGGGTGTAAGAAAAATGGTATTGAATATCGATGTGTATGCCACTTTTCACGAGCAGGGTTTACTACACGGTGTGTAGTAGAGCGAAGCTTATTATTTGTCAAGCGCTGAAGCATATCGCCCACATTTACTACGATACAGCCCTCAGGTGCAGTGATGTCGAGCCATTCATTTTGCTTACTTAAAAGTTGCAATCCCTCTGCTGATGCACCTACCAAAAGGGTAATTAAGTTGATGTCTTCATGCGCTTCTGCACGGATAGCACTTTTCGGTTCAGTGACGATAGGCGGATAATGTATCGCTCTCAATATCGAATTGCCATTATGAATATGCTGATCAAAATAATTTTCGCCTATACCCAAGTGAATGCCAATTGCTCGCAGCAATTCACGACCTGAATTCTCAAATGATTTATAAAGTTTAAACCCCAGTTGATGAAACTCTGGCATTTCAGCTACTTCGATGTTGTCGGGATAGTCTGTTTTAGAAAGATTTTCTCCCTCCACTTTTTGACCTATCTGCCAAAACTCCTTGAGGTCTGGTGCATCGCTGCCTTTGGCATGTTCTCGTCCAAACGAAGTATAGCCACGCTGTCCTGCATATTCAACCTTTTCGTAGCTGCGTTTTACTTCATTGGGCAAACTAAAAAATTGCTCTACAAGTTGGTAAAACTGATCAATTACCTCTTGCGGCACACCATGATTTTTTACAGACACAAAGCCCGTTTCTTCAAAGGCGCGCCCCAGCTCTTCTACGAATGTTTGTTTGGCTTCGTTATCGCCATTTATAAATTGCTGTAAGTCAACTACAGGTATGGTGTTTAGTGACATAGTATTGGGGTGATTTTTAATTTGAAATTAAAGATACAAATTTGATACAAAACAGGAAAATACGCATCTATTCATTTAAGATATATTGGCTTGAAATTGATCCGTTATTTAAGCTAAATATGCGCCCACTTGCTATTTTTCGCTGTTGTAAGAAAGTCATAGCTTGATTAGCATCATTTATCACTTTAATATTTCGTTGTGCATAAAATAGCAACTGCGGCTCTGGCTTTTCTAACATAAAAACAACTTCATCTACCTTTGCTTGTTGCGCTATATATTCCCCTTTTAGTTTATCCGTGTCATATCGCTCTCCCTTATAATTTTTAGGACCTGGCATATTTGAAATAGTGAAATGTATAATCAAGAGCAACAAGGATATTCCAAAAACAAGATTGAGTCGCTGATTCGAAACTGCAGCAGATTTTTTGATTTTATCGTAAAAAATACCGCACAAGACACTAAAAAACAAAGATGCATATAAGACCGTAAAGTCATGTTCAGAATAGTTTAAAAACAGCAAATGCAATAGCCCAATAGGCAATACAGACAACCACATAAAACGATAACCATTTTCTGAAAATGTGATTTTTAGTTTATGACGAGAAAAAACAAACCCAATAAACCCAGCGATGATAAGATAAAAGAAAAAGTAATTGAGTAGATAATTGTAAATCAGATTTTTTAGAAAAAAAAGGTATGAACCAACGAAACCAAAAAAGCCATCTTGCAAATTGCCTAAACTACCTCGCACCAAGTACCTGTCTATCGACTCTGTTAGCAAAGCGGATAGACCCGCTATTGAGGAGTACTGATAAATTATCAAACGAAGTGTCAAAAATAAAACTCCGATAGTGAGTAATATTAGCATACTGAAACCCTTGCTAGCTCTAGTATGTAACAGCGAATACACAATAACAGCTATCGCAAAAAACACGCCTAACCAAGAGGTATAAATCATTGAAAACAGCACCAAGGAATAAAAGAAAATATACTTTGGTACATAAAATTTTTGACGTATTATCATCTTCAACACTACATACACTCCTATCACAAAAGGTAGCTGTACCGCCATGTCGCTCATATATACATTGCCCTGAAACCATAAGGTAGCAGGTGCAAATAAATAAAATAAAAAGGCTACAAAAGAAGGCACGTGCAGATGACTTCTGGCTCTATTGAAACTCAACAAACAAACAATGAAATAAACAAAAACAGCACTCAAAAAGTGCAAGAGCATATTAAACAGTTGCAGTGGTATCACATCGGGTCTTACATCAATAATTTTGAAAAAAGCATAGGGTACATAGTAGGCCAAAGGGGGATGCGAAATGTAGTAATAATTGCCTGCTGCATCAACTACACTACCTGTAGCATTGCCAAAATTATTAATAAACTTATCAGCATCTTTGGCAAAATTGGTAGCTGGTAAATAGTTAAATTTTTCGATACCTTCATCCCACCAATTTTGCAAAATTCGGAGGCTCACAGCGGTGCAAAATTCGTGATGTTTTGAAAGTGGCCTTCCGAGCTGCGGCAATCGCAACACTACAGATAGCATGAATGCTAGTAGTAAGAAAGGGAAGGTTTTTTTCAAAAAAATCATAATCGAAGATATAACTATTTATTCCTGTTTTTGTTGTTGTATTTCTTTTTATACTTATTGTTATTATTTGTTTTGTAACCATTGTTTCGAGGCAAAGCGTCACCACTACGATACTTGTTCCCTTTCGTCAATTCACTAATATTATCTTCAGAACCTAGTTGTAACATGCCATTCGACAAGATCCGTAAGTCGTTTTTGATGTTATCATCATTGTTGTTTTCGCGTGTCCAGTTTTGATAGACGAGTTTCATACAATTGCCTATATTTTGGGCAAACGCTTGTCTCTTTTCAAGATCTTTTTCTACAATGGCCTTGTTGACTAAAGCCTCTATATTTTTACCATAGTGTTTATGCTTTATTTTTCCTTGCGGATAAGGCAGTGGCTCAGGCTTTTTTTCTACCTCTGCTCGGGTAGGTATCGGATAAGGCGACTCTACATCAAGATCAAATTCGGCTATAAAAAAGAGATGATCCCAAAGTTTCATTCGATAATCTTCGATACTCTTGATTTGTGGATTGAGTTGTATCATCAATTCTATAATGTCTTTCGCCATCTGATTGCGCAGCTCTCTATCTGCGGTATTTTTGCATTTGACTACAATTCGCTGCACATGGCGGCCATATTCGCGGAGCATCATCCGCTCTCGTTCGGTGTTATAATTCATTCTGTTTTTTTCAATAAAATAAAAAGACTACTCTACATAAAGTGAGTAAAAAATAATAGTGAAGTTTATTGCCAATGTACCACTCGAAGCAAAGGGAGGGATGGATGCCGAGGGGTGTTTGTGATTAGGCTTTTATAATCTTCAACTTTGCAAATTTGAGCATTATTTTCTTTTCTCCAAAGTTTGGGAAGAAAATAGTTGCAATTCGGTCTATCGCATTGCCTTCCATAAAGATAACTTTACCTTCACCAAACTTTTCATGCAACACTTCTGTGCCATTTTGCAAATTGGCTACATCGTCTGGTATGAAAGCCTTTGCACCTGCTGTATTTGGCTTTGTTGCCAATGGTTTAGGTAGTGGCATCTTTGACAAAGTACGTCCAAAACTACCCACCAGCGTGCCGCTTGTTTCTACTGTGGATTGTGCACCTAGCACGCCCTGCTGATCCAAAATAGCATCAGGAAGTTCTTTTATAAATCGAGAGGCATCAGCATATTGTATCGTACCAAACTTATAACGTGAGGTAGCATACGTAAGTGTAAGCTTAGTTTCTGCACGGGTAATGGCGACATAAAATAGCCTTCGCTCTTCCTCCAAATCTTCGAGCGAGTAGAGCGACTGCGATGATGGAAACAAGCCCTCTTCCATGCCCACAGCATAGACTACCGGAAACTCCAATCCCTTGGCAGCATGCGTGGTCATTAATTTCACAGCATCTGTATTTTCATTTTGCTTTTCATCGCCTGTGAGCAAACTAATATTTTGTAGATACACGCCCAATCCCCTATCTTCTGTGAGCACATCATCTTCGACTATTTGGTCATCTTCGACAAACTCTTTGATACCATTGAGCAAACTTTGCATGTTTTCATAGCGCGCCACTCCTTCTACCGTTTTATCATTATAAAGTTCCGCTATGAGCTTTGTGGATTGTCCGATGTGGGTAGCCAGTTCAAACGCATTTTTTTGTGTAGTTAGTGCTGCAAATGATTTTATCATAATCGAAAACTCATACAAGAGCTGCTTAGCTCTACTCGGAAAATCATAGGCAATGATGTTATCGACCACATCCCATATTCGCTTACCATCATTGGCGGCATAAATGGCGATTTTGTCTATAGTCGTTTGTCCTATACCACGAGTGGGATAATTGATGACTCGCTTCAGTGCTTCCTCGTCATAGTGGTTTATCGCTAGCTTGCAATAAGCGAGTAAATCCTTGATTTCTTTGCGTTGATAAAACGACATCCCACCATAAATCTTATATGGAATATTATGTCTGCGAAGTGACTCCTCAAATGCTCTAGACTGTGCATTGGTGCGGTATAAAATCGCAAAATCATTATGCTTGAAATGCTCTCTGAGTTTCATTTCCAAAATATTATCGGCTACCCAGCGTCCTTCTTCATTATCCGATGCCAACTTCACCACTTTTATCAAATCTCCTTTGGTATTGGATGTCCAAATTTCTTTTTTGAGTTGATTTTTGTTTTTGTGAATAAGTTCGTTGGCAGCTTTCACGATAGTCTGAGTCGAACGATAGTTTTGCTCGAGTTTATAAACTTTCAACTCTGGAAAATCTTTTTCAAAGTTGAGAATATTGTCGATAGTAGCTCCTCTAAAAGCATAAATACTCTGCGCATCATCGCCCACCACTGTTACATTCTGATACACATCGGCTATGCTGCGGATAATGGCATATTGTAGCTGATTCGTATCTTGAAACTCATCTATGAGCACATACTTAAACTTATGCTGATATTTGTGCAAAATATCGGGATGCTTTTTGATAAGCTCATACGTTTTGAGCAATAAATCATCAAAATCCATAGCTCCAGAACGGAAACATTTTTCAAAATAAAGTTTATAAATATCGGCTGTTTTAGGCCTTCGGGCTTCACGATCCTCTGCCATAATCTCGGGTGAAGTAGCATAGGTTTCGGGAAAAACAAGCGCATTTTTGCAAGCTGAAATACGCCATTGCACCGTAGATGGCTTATATATTTTATCGTCTAGGTTGAGCTCCTTGATAATGGATTTGATTACCGATTTAGAATCTTCAGTATCGTATATTGTAAAATTGGATGGATAGCCCAGTACCTGAGCATCGACACGCAATATTCTTGCAAAAATGGAGTGAAACGTACCCATGAAAAGAGAGCGTGCATTGGTGCCACAGATCGATTCTATACGATTTCGCATAGCCTCCGAAGCTTTGTTAGTAAAGGTAAGTGCCAAAATCGAAAAGGGGTTTACTCCTTTTTGGAGTAAATGGGCTATGCGATAAGTAAGCACGCGGGTCTTGCCCGACCCTGGGCCTGCTACAATCATTACAGGGCCATCTGTCTGGAGTACCGCTTGTCGTTGTATATCGTTGAGTTCGTCTAGGTAGTTGTTAGTCATGGGGTGGTGAAGATAAGGCAAAGCCTTAAATCAAAAAACTGATTTTTAAACAATCTATAATTTTAACTACTGCTTAGTAAAGGTATGAGTACAAGCTTTGTTTTCAAAGTTTAAAGAATACTCAAGATTAAGGGTGATACGGGCGGGAGATGTATTGGACTGATAAAGCCCTTGTCCATATATGGAGCCACCTCCACCTAGCTGCTGCTCTGGTATCTCAATAAAATTACCCGTTTTATCTACATCGCCACGTATGTAGGCTATGATAGAAAATTGGTTTAAAAAACCACTTATCACCAACTCGCCCGGTCGGTTATTGAGGCTCGATTGTATAAAAGGAGAATAAGCACCATTGCTGCTACCACTGCTACATACTTCGTAGGCTATCCAGCTCCCTTGATATTTTGGAGCACTGGCCACATCGCAGTTTGGCCCTTCATAGCCATCTACACACACACAGTTGCCTTGCAAGCATACTTGATTAAACCCACAGCTTACATCCTTGCATTTATTACTACTACATGCGGCTATGGTCGTAAGCCATAACGCAGTGAATACTATTTTTAGAATTTTCATTGTTGCTTCTTTCGATAAAGATAAAAAAACCGCAGAGGCAGTCTGCGGTTTTTAAAACTAATTATTTTTTCTTTTCGGGAGCAGCTGGTGGCACTGGTAACTTATCATCGATGATGATAAATTCTGTGCGTCTGTTCAACGCTCTTCCCTCAGGGTTATCTTTGTCTCCATCTTTTGTATTTGGTGCAGCTATAGGCTGCAATGCGCCATAAGCTTTCACTTCAAATCTAGACTTGTCTATTTTAATTTCATTGATAAAGTAGTTGGCTGCTGCACTTCCTCTACGTTCAGATAGTTTTTGATTATACTCTTCTGTACCTAAACTATCCGTGTGTGCTGCTATTCTTACCAATACATTAGGGTATTGCTTCATGATGTCAGCTACTTTTTTCAATGTATCGCGACCTTCTGGCAATATGCGCGCTTTGTCAAACTCATAGTAGATAGTACCTAGTTTGCGGCCTATTAGTGGATTAGGTTTAGTTTTCAAAACCAAATCAAACTCGAGGGTATCTGAGTTTTTTCGACCATCGGTATCAAACAATATTTGTGTAGGCATAAATCCATCTTTACGAGAGGTAATCTTGTAGCCTCTTTCTGGGTCTAAGTCAAAAAAGTATTGACCATTGATGGTGCTATAGTTGTCTAATTCAAAACCATTTCGCTCATCATATAAAACGACATTTCCTGATTCTGAAATTTGATTTACACTATCTACCTCTTCGTACAATTTTCCTTTTACTGCTAGGTATATCTTAGCTGTTTTTACTTCGTAAATATCATCGCAACAAGTTTCACTTTTTAGTCCGAATCCACCTGGGCGATTTGACACTAAAAATCCACGTGTATTCAAGTCATTTAAAGAAAAGTAAATATCATCTACACTCGAGTTGACCGGTGTGCCTAGGTTTTCTGGCTCTGTCCACTCGCCACCTGAGTCCCAAGTAGTTTTAAACACATCCATACCTCCTATGTTTATCCATCCATTTGAGCTAAAATAGAGTGTCTTGTTTTTGAAATCGTAAAATGGCGACATCTCATCAAGCTTTGAGTTTACATTAGAGCCTAATGAACGAGCTTTGCTCAATTTTCCATTCTCGCCTATCTTAGCATAATAGATATCTAGTCCTTTTACGGGATTTCTATCCGACACAAAATAAACTACATCTTCGCCCTCTTTATTTTTACCTACCGCTGGTTGCGTAGAATTAAATAATGGGTCATTGACAGAACCGGCATTTTCACCTTTTGACCAAATGCCATTCACTAGAGTGCTTTTAAAGATATTGCACATCATGCGCAATTTCGCATCTTGTACACACTCTGTGTAGTACATGGTATTGCCGTCTTGTGTAAAGGTAGGGTTGCCTACATGTACACCATCTCTATTTACATTATTCGTGATTTCTTCGCCTTTAGACCAATCGGCACCCGAACGAACAGATTTATAAATTCGTGCATATTTTGCAAATTTCTCCATGCCTTTCTTTTCTGAAATCACTTCATCTGATTTCAATGAGCCGAAATACATCACATCGTCTCCTTTGAGCAATGGCGAAAAGTCCGTGTATGGTTGATTGATGTTGGCATCCATGTGTTTTACGACAAAAGCCCGTTTTTCTACAGAATCTCTGTAATAAATCCCTCTTTTGCTGCCTTCGATTTCACGTTTAGCACGCTTCTTTAACTCTACAGACACATCATCGTCTTTTGCATATTCTATATACTTTTTAAAGGTAGCTATAGATGCTTCGTATTCTCCTAAATATTTTTGTGTCATAGCGTAGTCAAATAGATAAGTAGGCTTACGATGTTTGGTAGAATCTTTATCTACCAATACTTTGTACCATTTATTAGCAGACTTATAATCGCGCAAAGTCATCTCTGTAGGTGCAATCGTTTTAGGAAAAAATTTACTCTTAGGCTTTTTTTCTGCGCCCGCCTCAAGATACTGCACGGCATTGTAGTAACTGCCCTTCTTTAGTAGTTTTTTTGCGGTTTTTTTGTTTTTACAAGCACTCAACTGCTCTGGAGTAGGCGCTGTAGTATTACTGGCGCTTTCGCTTTGTGCATACAGCCCAATTGTACTTACAAAAAGCAACATAAATAATCCTATAAGTTTTTTCATTTCGGTAATTTAGTTTTAAAAGACAAGCGAATGTATAAATAAATGACAAAAAAAATATCGACCAATAAACATAAATCAGATATTGTATATTTGACACTACATGAAAAGCGATTTTAAAGGGAAAACCATATGGGTGACTGGGGCTAGCTCTGGTATAGGAGAGGCACTGGTAAGAGAACTGGCCAAATCAGGTGCAAACCTAGTAATCTCTGCTAGACGAAAAGAACAACTCAATCAACTGAAATCGACACTTAGTGGCTCAAATGCTGCTATTCTCGTGTTGCCGTTAGACCTCGAAAACCAAGCTAACTTTGATGAATTGGTTCAAAAAGTATTGACACAATATGGCAAAATAGACATCTTGATAAACAACGCAGGCATCAGTCAGCGAAGTTTGGCTATCAAAACAGCTGTGGCGGTTGATGAGCGATTGATGAAAGTAAATTATGTAGGTACTGTAGCACTCACTAAGGCGGTGCTGCCCGCTATGGTGGCTCAAAAAAGCGGCAAAATAGTGACTATCACTAGTGCCGTAGGCAAATTTGGTTCGCCTTGGCGGTCTGGCTATGCGGCATCTAAACATGCGCTACACGGCTTTTTTGATTCTTTGAGGGCAGAACTATATGAAGACAATATAAAAATACTGCTGGTTTGTCCAGGATTTATTCATACCCAAGTATCGGTAAATGCACTTAACGAAAATGGGGAAGCATCAAAACAAATGGATGCTGCCACAGCTGGAGGTTTGAGCGCAGAATTTACGGCTCAAAAAATCATAGCAGCTATATCGAAAGATAAAGAAGAAATTGTAATAGGCGGTTTTAAAGAAAAGTTAGGGGTGTGGATGAAACGGCATTTTCCCGCTGTCTTTTCAGTTATGCTACGAAAGATGGCGGTGAGATAATTTTACTTAGTTTATCTTTTGAGAAACGCTTGTTTCTCAAACATTTTTTTTGATAAACCCAAAGGAGTGATTTTCTTAAGCTCTACCCATCGCTCTTACAAAACGATAGTGTGAAAAAAAGGCATTAGACATTGTTGGATAATTGAGATAGGGAACATTGTTTTTTGCACATACTTGCTTTACTATTTTTTGCAGTGCGGGATAATGTACATGGCTTATTTTGCTAAACAAATGATGCTCTACCTGAAAATTCAAACCACCTAAACACCAGGTCCATATTATATTGTCGGTAGCAAAGTTGGTCGTAGTGGCCAACTGATGTGTAGCCCAATCGTTGGCTATATTGGGGTGCTCTATTGTGCTATTTTCAAAATGCGTATTCTCCACCACATGTGCCATCTGAAAAACCAATGACAGCACTAAACCAAACACAGCATTGTAAATCAAATAGCCAATCAAAAACTTAGTCCAGCCTAAAAAGTACACTGGTACAGCCACATAAAACAACACATAAAAAACTTTAGATAGCCAAAAAACAATATGCTCTGTTCTGCTTATACTAAAAGACTGATTGATGATTTTTTTATTGAAATATTTGATGAAATCTAAAATAAAAACCCATAAAATAGGGGTAATCATATAGAGAGGAAATGCGTATAAATGCTGAAAACGATGAAATGATTTTCGTTCCTGCGTTTCGCACCATCTAAAAAGCGGCACCTTCACTATATCATCATCTACACCATCTATATTGGTATAAATATGGTGAGTATCGTTGTGCTTTCTTTTCCAAATAAACGCATTGCTACCCAAAAGATTCATCGTAAGCCCAAGCGTGTAATTTACCTTATCGTTTGTCGAAAAACTACCATGACAAGCATCGTGCATGATATTAAACCCTATGAATGCCAAAACTATACCAAACGCCACACAGAGCATGACACTGAGCCACCAAGGCATAGTTACAAAAACCAAAAGTGAATATAAAATCACAAATAGACTCATCAAAACTACCGCCTTCAATTGCAGTTGGAAATTGCCTTTTTTGGATAGCTTTCTTTCTGAAAAATAGGCATCAACTGCTACTTTCAATTCATGTTGAAGCGCATTGGGTCGCTGGAAATATATTTTCATCTATCATAAATATACCATGAATAGTGATAGAATATCATTTCATAATAAAAAATAACATAAAACTAGATCGGCAAGATACCAAGCTTACGATTTTTTTGGAAGATAATTATTTAACTGCCCCACCTGCATGTGATACATACTCATAATCTTAGTTGCAACAGGTGTAAACTGCTTTCTAATGGCGGGAAACCCAATAGGGTAACGTTTTCAATATCGTTGATGGTCTCCGTTGCAAACATAGTCACTCTATCTGCTTGAAACACAAATATTCAACCCACAAAAGATTTATTTTTCATTTTCCAAAACAATGTTAACATTGAAAAAAAATTGATATGAAAAAAGCATTTACCCTCCTTTTACTTTTTGCCACTACAACCTTTTGCTTTGCAGGAAAAACGCCTAAGATTGTCATAAAAACGGGCAGTACTTATCAGATCCCTAAAGGGCATTGGCCTTGGACAATATTAGGCTCTTTAGAAAAAGGGTTTGTGCAAACAGGATTTAAGAATAAAAAATCTATCAGTTTTCAATCCTTTAATTTGGATTTAAAACAAACGAAAACGTCCTTCCTAGATTTAACCGCTCTACCCAAAGGGGCAAAATTTGAGCGATTTTTTACGATAAAAGACAAAACTTTTATTCTATATAGCCAAAATAGCAAGGGTGCTGGAGGCGCTGTATTTATACAGCAGATAAACATAAGTACAGGAGCTATAGTGGGTAAACCTAAGCAACTAGCTGAAACTGATTTTAATTTGAACCTCTCCTCAGGAGGCGGTGTCGTTTTATGGTTTGGGCCAGCAGTAGGAGCTCGCGAACAAAATGTAAGTATATTTCAGTCAACCGATAGCAATCGAATAGGGGTACGTATTCAGTATCCTAAAAAATCTAAGATTGATGCCAAAAACAAGCTTGAATATTCGCTTTCGATGTATGATGGGGATCTCCAAAAGCTTTGGGAAAATAAATACGAAATGCCTTATACAGAAAAAAAGATGGACATCTATGATGAGCATTTAGATGGCGAAGGAAATCTACTTCACCTATGTAGAGTCTATGATGATAACAGCGAAAAAAATGTAAAGGGAAATAAAATTAATTATCACTTCGAAATTATCAAAGAAAGTAAAAGCAAAAATGGCCCAGTGATTATTCCTTTTAAATTTGATGACCGAACCGTTGAACAAATCTATATTTTTGAAGACTTACAAAAACAAGTTAATATCTGTGGATATTATGGTGCGAAGACGGCATCGGGCAAAATAAATCAATCTTCTACTACTGTTGCTGGAGCATTTCTATTACGCTTAGACAATTCTGAAAATAAGCTGATTCCCATTAAAAAAGGAATGTATGAAATCCCCGAAGATATCGTTAAACAATTTGAAACTACACGTTCTCAAAAATCAATTGAAAAAACTAAGGACAAAGGCAATGAAGTAGCAGAGACAAATCTCAAACTCAGAGAAATCATCTATGATGAATCGGGTTCCATTACGCTTATTGGTGAGCAGTTTTACATCACTACCTATACGGTGTCTAATGGCAGGTCTTCTTATACCGTTACGGTGTATCACTATGAAGACATTATTGTTCAAAAAATAGATGCGGAAGGTGAATTAGCATGGACAAGGAAAATACCTAAAACACAAACAGGCGCAGGAGGCTATAAGGCAATGAGCACACCTGAGGGTATAAATATTTTCTACATGGATAATGAGAAAAACTTAAATATCAAAACCGATCAAGCTCCCGCAGTACATAGCACTGGAGGGCGCGGGTTATTAATGTGCTCGTCAATCTCAAATAGTGGCGATATGAAGAAATTCAAAATCAAAGACACTCGCCAGGATAAGGAATATATAGACATCTATAATGCTCAAAAAGTAAACGATAATATTTTTATAACTACGATTGTAAACAAAAAAGACCGCAAATTAGCAATGTTTAGTTTTGAGTGATTTGGTGTTTGGGTATTAGTAAAACTACTCACCACAGGTAAAATATCTGTAGTCTATCAATGTCCCTAATTTAGCGTGAGCCGAATGGAGAGTAATACTGGGCGTTAGTATTCTTGTCATAGATCATCTCTGAGGCTGAGTTTGTCGAAACCTGTAGCCCGTAGGCGGGTCTTGGGGGGGATTTTCATTTTTGAAAACAACCACCTCCACCAACGAAGGACAGTTTGCGTCTATATCTGTAGAGTAAAGATGTGCTTGTCACAAAAGAAAAAAACTAACCAAAAGTCGCATGCAAATAGTCTGAAAGGGCTATATCCTGATCAAATCCGATTTTCTTCTTTATTCTAAACTTATGTTGCTCCACATTTTTTGTAGTGGTAAATAAAATCGAAGCTATTTCTTTATTAGACAAAAATTTGAAAGTATAGTAGCATACACGCAATTCAGTTTTAGTTAGATTAGGTTGATTAGAAGAAAGCATATTGCACCACTTCTGAATCTCTGCACTTATTTGAGAAGTCAAATTATCTTTACTTCGCTCAAAAATATTGGCTTCATGCATGCGTTTTTGGATGGTAACAATGTCTTTATTTTGTTTTCTGTTATCCTGCTTGATGTGTTGCATAAGTGTATCAACCTCGCTTAGTAGTTGTTTTTTTTGTGTTAGCACATATTGTGCTACTTGTAGATCATCTGATTTGCGATGCAACTCGGATGTAAGTTTATCTATTATTTTGGTTTGTTCTTTAAACATAGCCACTGATTTAATCATTTCATTATTTAGCTTTTCATCATCTTCATTCATCTGAGAATGGTAGTGATGATAAAGTCTGAAAGCTTCTAAAGCATCAACCGTTTCTTTTTTTAAAACAGCCAATTCGTACATTTTGTGATAGGTGAAGGTGAGGGCAATTTTGGATTCCATTTTCATTGCTAAATCGAGCGAGTCCTTTAAATAACCACTGGCTTTTTCAAATGCATTAGATTGGGTCAAGACTGTGGCTATATCCCTATAGACTATACTCAAAGCAGCATCAGAGTTTATATCTTTAGAAGTGGCTATGGCTTTTTCAAATAATATGATAGCATCTTCTATCAATCCATGGTGAGTCGCTATTTTAGCTTCTATCAGATAGATACTAATAAAAAAATAAGGGTTAAAAAAGTCTTGTTTGGTTTGGTTAAAAACTTCGAGTTTACTAGAAGCTTTATCCCAATCTTTTGACCTTATAGCTATATCTATTTCCCACCTTAGGAAATTTAACTTTAAAGGCAATGTGTCCGTATTAATTAAACAAGGAGATATCTGCTCTAGTGCCAGAGAGGCTTTTCTCATTTTATCATCATCAACATATAATTTAACCAATCCAAATCCATTATTTATAATCAGATTCTCCAATTGGTTTTTGAATGCATACTGTTGAGATTTTTCAAAATATAATAAGGCAATGCGTAGATAACCAAATTCCGAAAAAATATGACCTAGCCCAGTATCAACTTCTGCTGAAAGCCTTTCGTATCCCTTATCTTCGGCTGCTGATGCCACCTCTTGCATGAGGGGCAATGCCAGTTTGTATTTTCCTAAAATGTTGAAAGCAATAGCCAAATAAAACTTCCCTACTTGTTTAAAAAACTGGTGCTCTTCCTGGAGGTGTAATTTGTCAAGCAACCCCTCTTGGTGGCGGACAAAGGTTTGATAATCTCCCTTTGTAAAGTATTTTAGGTTTAAGAACAAATCAAACAAAGGTTTTTGGTGATGTGCTAAATCTCTTTTTTTTAACCCATACAGTTCCTCTAAAAAACTATTTCGCTGTGGTGTAAATATAGCTGTTCGCAGAGCTTTCGCTGTTTCGTCAAATAGTTGTTGTGAATTTTGCTTTAGGTTCATGACAGATACAAATATGCTAGTTTGAATTGATTGAAAATGTGTATTTCTTTCTTTGTAGTGTAAATGTAGAGTGGATGTAACCTACAAAAGAAGTGTATTTGCATTATCAATTTTTTAAAATTTAAAACAAACAGTTATGAAAACTACAAAAAAAATCTGCTCTTTTTCTTTGGGAGTAGCTCTACTAGGCACGCTATTTTTAATTTCATCATGTAAGAAAGAGGCAGGCCCCGCTGGTCCAGCTGGTACCAACGGTAAAGACGGTAATGCTAATGTCATATTGTACAAATTTGCTGGAAATGACTTTTCAGTAAATTCTGATGTGATTCGAAATATTACAATGACGGAGGATAGCTTTAATAAATATACGTGGCTTGCATATTTACTCTACAACGGCTCACTCACTTACCAAGTTCCAGGTTTCTGCGCGAACGGGTCATCTGAATACCGATTTTACACTGAAACAAAACCTGGCGTTAGTCAAGCAATAAACATAAAAAAAGTATCAGGAAGTGGTGAGATATACGACAGCGTAAAAATTGTAGGTATAAATATTAGTAAAATTTACGGCAAAAAAGACCCAGTAGATTATAGCGACTACAAAGCAGTATGTAAGTATTATGGACTTCCTGAGTAAATATTCGCCCTATT
>CALAYL010000093.1 GCA_937894725.1 uncultured Bacteroidota bacterium | reverse complement strand
AAAAAAGATTACATACTCCTCCTATACTGCCCACCCACTTCAAAGAGCGCATGGGTGATTTGCCCAAGAGAACACACTTTCACGGCATCCATCAGCTCTTCAAATAAATTACCATTTTCGATAGCTACCTGCTGTAGTCGTTTAAGCGCTGCTTCGCTTTTGTCGCTATGTCTTTGTTTGAAGGTGTTGAGGGTGCTTATCTGAAATTCTTTTTCTTCGGTGGTAGAACGTATCACCTCCGCTGGTATGATGGTAGGCGAGCCATCTTTGCTCAAAAAGGTATTCACTCCCACTATCGGAAATTCGCCTGTATGTTTTTGATGCTCATAAAACATACTCTCTTCTTGGATTTTGTTGCGCTGATACATACGCTCCATAGCCCCTAGCACACCGCCCCTTTCGGCTAATCGCTTAAATTCTAAAAGCACAGCCTCTTCTACCAAGTCGGTCAGTTCCTCTATCAAGAAAGAACCTTGATTGGGGTTTTCATTTTTGGCTGTGCCTAGCTCTCTGTTGATGATAAGTTGGATAGCCATCGCTCTGCGCACACTCTCCTCGGTAGGTGTAGTGATAGCTTCATCGTAGGCATTGGTGTGCAGCGAATTGCAGTTGTCATAAATCGCATACAAGGCTTGCAAGGTGGTACGGATGTCATTGAAATCTATCTCTTGCGCATGCAGACTTCTTCCCGATGTTTGGATATGATATTTTAGTTTTTGCGAACGCTCATTGCCTTTGTATTTATACTTCATCGCCTTTGCCCAAATCTTGCGTGCCACACGTCCTATCACCGCATATTCTGGATCCATGCCATTGCTAAAAAAGAACGATAAGTTGGGTGCAAAATCATCAATCTTCATACCTCTGCTGAGATAGTATTCTACATACGTAAATCCATTGGCGAGCGTAAATGCCAACTGGGTAATAGGATTGGCACCAGCCTCTGCTATGTGATAGCCGCTGATAGATACCGAATAAAAATTGCGGACATTTTTATCAATAAAATATTGTTGCACATCGCCCATCAATTTGAGCGAAAACTCAGTCGAAAAAATACAGGTGTTTTGCGCTTGATCTTCTTTCAAAATATCTGCCTGTACAGTTCCTCGCACGGATGCCAAGGCCTTTGCTTTGAGTTGTTCGTACACTTCTTTTGGCAGCACATCACTCCCGCTCATGCCCAGTAGCATTAAGCCCAAACCTTCATTGCCTTTTGGCAAATCGCCAGCGTAGGTAGGAAGATGTCCGATTTTCGATTTTCGATTTTCGACTTCTTTCGTTAAACCATTCTCTACAATATATTTCTCACATTCTTGGTCTATGGCAGCATTCATAAAAAACGCCAACACTACAGGAGCTGGTCCATTGATAGTCATGCTCACTGAGGTCGTAGGGCTACACAAGTCAAAACCACTATAGAGTTTTTTAGCATCATCCACAGTAGCTATACTCACACCACTGTTGCCAATCTTGCCATAAATATCAGGTCGGTGAGCAGGGTCTTCACCATAGAGCGTTACTGAATCAAAAGCGGTTGATAGCCTATGTGCTGGCTGACCAAGCGATACATAATGGAAACGCTTGTTGGTGCGCTCTGGGCCACCTTCTCCCGCAAACATACGGGTAGGATCTTCGCCTTCACGTTTGAGTGGAAAAACCCCTGCGGCATACGGAAACTCCCCAGGCACATTCTCTTGGAGTTGCCATTTCAGTATATCTCCCCAATCGCTATAGCGAGGAAGATATACCTTGCGGATGCTAGATCCGCTGAGTGATTTGTAGGTAAAGGGCAAATCCAATACTTTGTCTCGCACTTGAAATGCAAAGGTTTCACCGCTGTATTTTTGTTTCAAAGCCGCCCATTCATCCAATAGCTTTTTGCAATCGGGATGTAGTTTTAGTTCGAGTTGGGCGTATGTTTTTTTGAGTGTTTCTGTAGGCATTATTTTTTCTTTTTCGGTTTTATGTTTGTTGCGCTATGCTGCTCATTAAAGGCTTTCATAACATCTTTTAGTTGTTTGGCACTTGGTAGTTTATCTCGCAAATTTTTGGGTAGTGTATGCATCGTTTTGTATTCGCTCACACCTATCGGATGCTGGAGTCCTTGGAGCGCATATTCCACCTCTACTTCGTCTTTTGAGTTGCAAAGAATGATGCCGATGGAGGCATGGTCGTGCATTTGCTTATGCTCCTTATTGAGCACATTCAGATAGGCATTCATCTTACCTGCAAACTCTGGTTCAAACTCTCCCATCTTTAAGTCTATGACTATAAAACAACGGAGATGCAGATGATAAAAAAGCAAGTCTAAAAAATATTCTTTGCGACCTATCTTCAGTTTAAACTGTCTGCCTACATACGCAAAACCAGCACCTAATTCCAATAAAAACTGCTGGATATGTGTAGTGAGTTGAGTTTCGAGCGTTCGTTCGTTGGCATCCTTTTCTATCTGCAAAAAATCAAACTGATAGGGGTCTTTGAGCATTTGCAATGCCAAGTCGCTTTGTTCTTTTGGTAGTGTGAGATGAAAGTTGGTCGTTTTTTTAGATTTCGCTTGTCTGTGATAGAGGTCAGTACTTATTTGACAATCTAAAACTCTTACACTCCACGCGTTTTCAACTGTTTGTTGCATATACCACATACGCTCTGCGGTATCTGATATTTTATTCATCAATGTGATGTGATGTGTCCATGTTATTTGTGCAATCAGTGATTGCACAAATACATCTTTATCTATCATTTCCAATTGTGCAATCACTGATTGCACAATTGGTTTTTTTTGCTTCAAACCTTTGCTTTTACTAGGTTTCAGCTGCTTTTTTTCTTGCGGATATGCCTCCGCAAACTGCCGCATATAGTTTAGATTTCTGATAGAAAAACCTCTAGTATCAGGAAATGATTTTTGCAAATCTAAGGCTAACTGTCCTATGACTTTTGTCCCCCAATTTTCGTAAGATACTTTTTGTTGTATTTGCTTACCGATATACCAATAGACCATCAGCATATTTGCATTCACCTGTAGGGATGTCTGCAATTTTACTTGTAAAATCGTTTGCTTTAGCTCAGCAAGCCATGAGATATATTGCTTCTTTGTAGCCATATCTATTTCTCCGATTTTTCTACTATTTCGATAGCTCCTTTTAGTTGATAAAGTTTGGTAGCGATCTCGCTTTGCTCTTCTGCCCATGCATCATAAGACTCTATGGCTTCGGCTATCTCGGCCAAGTAACGAACACGAGCAGGTGGTATGATTTGCGATGGAGCGTGGGTAGGCAGTACGTTATCTGTATTCAAACCAAAATCTACACTCGTTTTTTCCACTACCTTCTTCATCAATTTGGCAAAAAGCACATTGACTCCTGCATCGTTGTATTGTGCTGCGATAGTACCTACTATCGGCAGCTCTTCATTGGCCGCTTGAAACAGTTGGTGATTGCGTTTGTATTGTTTACATACATCATTGAAGGCATCTAACGCACCTGCTTTGTCAAATTTATTGATAGCTATCACATCGGCATAGTCGAGCATGTTTATCTTCTCTAATTGAGATGCAGCACCATATTCGGGTGTCATGAGGTATAAACTCAAATCGCAATAATCTAAAATAGAGGCATCGCTTTGTCCTACTCCTGCACTTTCTAAAATGATAAAATCAAAGCCTGCCGATTTGCATATATCTATGGCTTCCTGCACGTATTCACTCAGTGCCCTATCGCTTTCGCGTGTGGCTAGCGAACGCATATAAGCACGAGAATTAAATATTGCATTCATGCGAATTCTGTCGCCCAATAGCGCCCCACCAGTTTTCTTTTTTGATGGATCAACGGAAATTACAGCTATCGTTTTTTCTTTAAAACTATTTAAAAATCTGCGCACAATTTCGTCTGTCACAGACGATTTTCCCGCACCTCCAGTACCGGTGATACCTAATACAGGAATAGTTTTAGCTGTTTTCACTAAAGCAGCTTTTATGTCTCCGCCATCTTCCGCTACCGAGATCAGCTGTGCTATGCGTTTCCAGTTTTGAGGCGTGAGTGGAGTCTGGCTGAGTGCACCTTTATCGACTGTAGCGCATTGGTCGAGCACATCCTGTATCATTCCCTCTAAACCCATGGCTCTGCCATCATCGGGCGAATAGATTTGCGCTATACCATACTGATGCAACTCAACTATTTCACTAGGCAAAATCGTTCCTCCTCCACCGCCAAAAATCTTGATATGCCCACAATCATTTTCTTTGAGCAGATCGTGCATGTATTTAAAAAACTCGACATGTCCTCCTTGATAGCTGGTAATGGCTATCCCTTGCGCATCTTCTTGTATAGCAGCTTCAACAATTTCTTGAGCGCGTCTGTTGTGGCCAAGATGTATGACCTCAGCACCCTTCGACTGCATGATTCTGCGCATGATATTGATGGCGGCATCGTGCCCATCAAAAAGCGAGGCAGCCGTTACAATTCTGATTTTCTTTTCCATAAACGCAAGCGTTGTTTTTTCAAAGATAGGAAAATCAACAAATCGAAGTAGGATAGCGACACGAGCGTATTTTTTATGAAAAAATCAATCAATCCATTACTTTTAGGGCATAAAACGAAAGCATGGCAAATATCATCGAGCTTCAGAAACTCAGTACACAGATTAGACGCGATATACTCCGCATGGTGCATGCGGTGGCTTCAGGACATCCAGGTGGCTCTATGGGCTGTACGGAATACTTTGTGGCATTATATTTTGAAATCATGAAACACAACGCTGATTTTACGATGGATGGCGATGGAGAAGATTTGTTTTTCTTGTCGAATGGCCATATCTCGCCTGTGTATTACAGCACATTGGCAAGAGCTGGATATTTTGATGTAGCAGAGTTAGCTACTTTTAGAAAGTTAAACACAAGATTGCAAGGGCACCCTACTACACACGAACATCTCCCTGGTATTCGAATCGCTTCAGGTTCTTTAGGACAAGGACTTTCGGTGGCTATTGGTGCGGCTAAAACCAAAAAAATGAAAGATGATAAAGCGCTCGTTTTTTCATTGCATGGCGATGGCGAATTTCAAGAAGGTCAAATATGGGAAGCGTTACTTTTTGCCGCACACCACAAGATAGACAACCTCATATCTACCATGGACTACAATGGCAAGCAAATAGATGGCGACACCAAAGATGTAATGAATCTTGGCGATATAGAAGCAAAAATCAAGACCTTTGGATGGGATACCATGTGGATAGAGAATGGCAACGATATGGCGCAAGTCATCTCAGGACTCCACGAGGCCAAATCGAGAACAGGCAAAGGAAAACCTGTTTTTGTAATCATGAAAACAGAAATGGCATACGGAGTAGATTTTATGCAAGGCCAAGGAAAATGGCATGGCAATGCACCCAGTAATGAACAGCTAGAAAAAGCTTTGTTGCAACTTGAAGAGACCATAGGAGATTACTAAAAATCATACACCCTCCACTCGCCATTGGCTTGATATAAAAATACATTATCCTCTTTTTTGTCTTTAAAAACTACAGTATAGCTGTGATTCCACTCATCTACAGCGACACTTAGTTTGTCTGACTCATAATTTACAGCTCCCATTGTATTGCGCCAATACCAAGTACCCCACTCACTCAACGTAACTTGTAGTGTAGAGTCGTTAATGGTCTGCACAATCACAGAATCTAACGGATTATTAAGGTTATACGACAGCACTTCTGTGATTTTTTTCGATACATCTATGCCTTTTATAAACTTATATCGCGCGGCAAATTTGCCCTCTGCTTTGCATCGATACATATACGCCCCTCGATAGCTATCTGGCAGGTTTAATATATAAAGTTTCTTGTTTTCAAAAGGTTTGAAACTATTCTCTAATGAGCTTTGTAGCATGGCTGCTGTATGCCAAGATTGAATTTGTTTTGTCAAAAAAAACAAACTCACCAGCACCCCTATTATCATAGGTGCGACAGCCCATTTCTTTAATAATCGAACAAATAAAATAAGTAATGGCAACCAAATAAAAAGCGATGCAAAATAGCCAAGCCGATCGCCATGAATAAGGATATAAGTAGGAAAATAGAGGTTAGCAACGGGTATTAAAAAAAGGAGTGTAGCTAGAAAGAAGAATATCCAAAGCGGCCATTTTTTATTTTTAAAAACCATATAAAAACACCAACTTATGACACAAACCACTAAGGCAGAAAATGATATTGAAACTACTGGCAGTTCAATAATCTGATACAGTTTATTTGAAAAAAAATCAGGCAAAAATGGAGCGAAGAAAAGCTGTTTTAAAAAGTATTTTTGAATGACAGATAGGATTGCTACCGGATGGATAGCCGTATGTGCATCGGCTCCGTAATGCCCTATCCATCTATGAAGTACTAATTTGTTGCCTATAAAATAAAGAGGTATCAATCCAAATATAGGAAGTGTAGTTTTATCAAAACATGCAGCCCAGTTTTGTTGACTTGATTTGGACAAAAAAACCTTTAAAAGAAGAAAGAAAAAAGGCAACAGAATAAAAACTTCATGTGTGTAAAAAGCTATTATTGAAAAGAGATAAAACAAGATCAGCTCCTGCTTTTTATTTGATTCATGGTGTGATAAAAAGAAATACATCGCCAACATAAACATTAGTGTAGCATTGGCATAAAAGGATGCTCCACCCCAAAGCACACACTCCGTTTGAAATGGAGATAGTAAGAAAAGCAGAGCAGCAAATAAAGCAATTAACTTAGCGGGTAAAATTGCAGACGCAGCTTCAAACACAAGCTCAATATTTTTATAAAGCATTATCGCTGTAGCCGCATGAAAAAATGTAGCTAAAACTAGATGCAAAGTAGGTTTATTGCCTATCCATTTTACTAAAGGATAAAGAAAAACATGGGTAAATGGACGAAAAGCAATGTCTTTAAAATTGACCATTAATCCTTCCCCAAAATTCGGCTTATACATAGCTACTAGGTCGAGATAATCGAAAACAAACCGCCCATCTCTTGCTGGATAATACAACACAAAAACTACAGCCCAAAAGCACAATAGCAGCACTAAAAGAGTAGGAAATCGAGTTTTCATTAAAATAATTAGCTTCTTTGGATTGCTGAATATCTATATTTTTAATCAAAAAAATCGATTTTGTCCTTAGTCCACCATGATAGACCCTCTTATATACGATAAACTCACTCACTACTGCGCTTACACCGAACGTTGTATTTCGGATGTGAAGAGTAAATGTCGTAAGCTCGAGCTCATGCCAGATGAATCAGCTGCATATATCGCTTTGCTCTGCGAAGAAGGGTATTTAGATGAAAATAGATTTGTAAAACTTTTTGTATTGTCTAAATCTAAACGAAAATGGGGACCCATGAAAATCAGATCGGCACTGCAAAAAAAGCAACTGCCTACTACACTCATAACGCAGTTTCTAGATACTTTTGAAACAAAAGATCAACTCTCTAGCATAGCGCTTTTTATCGAAAAAAAGTGGAACACCATCAAAGCAAAAGATCTTTACGACAAAAAAAATAAACTCCTCAAACATTTGATGAGCAAAGGATATAGCTTCACAATAGCACAAAAAGCAATGAATGAATTTTTAGCTAATCAACGCGAATGAATTTTATGATTAAACTCATCTTCCGAGATGTCTAATTCGACCGTTTTGTATTGACTTGATAGCCCTTTTTGTAGCTTAATTGAGGATTTTGAAATTGCAAAAAAATCTGCTAAAAACTTGATTAGATACGCATTAGCTTTACCATCTACAGGTGGTGCAGTGATATGAACTCGGTATTCCAAATCGCTTACTTTTTCAATCTTATCTATATGAGAATTTGGTTTAACTTTGATACGCCATTTCATCATCTAAACATACATTTTTGAGGCAATTTATTTCCATACTATTTTGCTTTTTTATATTCGTTGCTCATGCACAAATATTCAGTAGCACACTTGGAGGCACTATTCCAGATAATTTAACTTTTGGAAAGATTTTTCTGATGCCTGTATCTAGCCCCGCTACTCGTATCGACTCTACATTTGGACTCAAACGTATCATGATAGATATTGAACATAGACGCATTCAAGATATAAGCGTTTCGCTTATATCGCCCGATGGCACTCAAATACAGCTAACAACTGGCGCTGGTGGAATCAATGGACAAAACTACGATAGCACCTTTTTTTCGATGAAAGCATTGCGTTCTACCTTGATGAGCCAGGCCCCTTTTCGCGATACCTTTTTCCCACGTCAAAATATTGGTTTTCTAAATAATGGTCAAAATCTAAATGGCAATTGGCGATTGTGGGTGATAGATGCTTTGCCCAATGACAGCGGCACGCTTATCAGTTGGAACCTCTATTTTGACAGTTTGGCTCCTGCCCCAAATTTGATTCAAAACTCGAGCTGCAATCTTTTTAATGCGGGTGGATGTATCTGTTCAGATAGTTTTCTCACTAAAGATTGTATGCTTTTGCCTGATATGATTGTATCAAAAAACTGGTTTACGGATTCCGCTCTCGGAGTTAACCATTTTGAAGAATTTGCTGGCACGGTAAATGTGTCGAATATGGTTGCAAACATTGGTGAAGGACCGCTGGAATTTGTAGGCACAGGGCAATGGTATTGTGGAGATAGCTTGGTAAGTGGTAGTGGTAAATGTCCGGATAGTATGTATTCAAAACAAACCGTCAAACAACGGATATACATCAAAAATCGCTTTGGATTTTTTGATTATAAAGACTCTTTGGTTGGACTTATGGGCTTCCATTCAGAGCTCGGACACCAACATCTTCACATCGACAATATCACCGAAAATTCATTACGAATCAAAGGGCCACAAACAGATCCGAGGCTTTGGCCTATCGTTGCCAAAGGCAATAAGGTATCCATAAATATGTATGACCATGTGAGTTGCAATCATTTTGATGCCTGCGAATGGAATGGACAACTGATTCGTCCAAATATGCTCCCCAATGCAGGACTAGGCGCGCAATACGGTGCGACTAATCTATCTATCCAAGGCATATCCGTGGGTTTTGCTGATTTGTATGAGTATAATTTGCCAGGACAAAATATACCACTCGACACTAATGTATGCAATGGCGATTATGTACTGGTAGGACAGTACGATCCTAAAAAAGCCTTTATTGATAAAAACAGTGACAATAATATAATCTGGGGTAAAGTGACCTTGACAAAGCAAAAACCAAACTGCTGTCAAACAGCCTTTTCGATAGATACCCTAAACTTAGATAGTCTTACATTTCAATTTATCGACAGGAGTATGGCTATGCCTCAATCTTGGCATTGGGATTTTGGTGATGGCGACACTAGCACATTGCAGTTTCCTACTCATCGTTACCAAAGTAGTGGCACAAAAACCGTTCATCTCAAAACCACTACAGCACAAGGATGTAGCGCAGAGCGCATCTATAATTTTCAAGTGATTTTAGGGGAGAAAAAAATAGCAAAAGACTTTTTATCTGTAGCCATTTATCCAAATCCCACTAAAGATATTTTCAATTTTGACCTAAAAAGCGATACAAAACTAGCTGCTTCGCTAATCGACTTGCAAGGCAGAACCCTTTGGCAGCAAGACATAGCATCTATAGAAACAAAATTTAGCATTTCGGTAAAAGAGGCTGGTGTATATTTATTGTTGCTAAAAAGCAATACGCAATCAACCTACTATAAACTTATAAAACAATAACTCAATGGAACGAAACGAAGCCCTTGCCCTCGAGATATATCAAGAAGAAACACCCAACCCAGAGAGCTGGAAATTCAATACCAGCATACATCTCTTGCCTAATTATTATGAAGAATTTAAATCAGCAGCAGACTGTGCAGAATCTGATTTGGCAAAAAAATTGTTCGATTTGCCCTTTGTAAAAACAGTTTTTATTTCAAATAATTTCCTCACCATCACTAAGCATAAAGATTATGAATGGTATGAAATCAGTCCTGAAATCAAAGACACCATTCGTAAGTTTTTGACCACTGGTGGACAAGCGGTAAGCGAAGCATTGTTCCAAAAGGCAGAAGTGCCAAAAGAAGTGCCAGCTGATAATCCAGAGGATAAAATCAAAGAACTCTTAGATAAATATGTACGCCCAGCAGTAGAAAGTGATGGCGGATATATCGAATATCGTAGTTTTGAAAATGGGGTAGTTACCGTAGTTATGAAAGGTTCATGTAGCGGCTGTCCATCGGCTTCGCTTACTTTAAAAGGGGGAATTGAAGGCCTGCTCAAACGTATGGTACCACAGGTAACAGAAGTAATAGCGCATGAAGAATAATTTTCTTGTTTTGAATGGTGTATATTTCTTTTAGATTTAACATTATGGAAAATAAACAATCGCTCGACCCACGTGTAAATCGCTTATCATTAAAAGGCGACCAAACTGTTGACCCTACTACCGACAATCACGGTATTACTTGGGAGGTTTTTCATCAAGAAAAAAAAGGCAAACAAGCAGTGCACGTAGGTGTGGTACATGCCCCAAGTCCAGAAATGGCGCTTGTTTTCGCTAAAGAAACTTTTGGGAGAAGAGGAAAAACAACCAGTATTTGGGTCGTAAAATCAAGCGAGGTTTATACTCTGCATCCAGATGAAGAAGATATCTTCGACACTACACCCGAAAAGCTACATCGTGAACCAGGTTTTTATAAAGTGCGCGACAGAATCGAAGCTTATCGTACCAAAAATAATTTGGTTTAATTTTATTCCACTTTGAGAAAATAGCGCTTACTGTTGAGCGATGGTGGCAACCAACTAGCCTTTAGACTTAGTCTAAAATTGTACTCCCCTTTTGCTAAAGACCTCACATCTATCATCACCTTGTTTTGAGTAGATTGTACATTGCGCATATCTATTTTAAAATCGAGCGGTATCTCAGCTACCATCGTGCGCGCCTTCGATACTTGACACCATATGGATGGCTCCGATTGAAGTGCTGTTGACAGTTTCGCTTGGTCTAAGTAGCTATTAGAGATATTGAATTCCACCTCTATACTCTCACCTTCAGGTACATTGTATTCCTTTTGTAAACAGCTAATTTCAAATGGACTAAGCGTAAAAAATGGATCTAAAAAAGCATATGAAACATCTGCTACTTCGGTATGGATCTGGGGGCAGTTTTTATCTTCCCAATTCAACACATACATTACTTTCTGATCGATAAACTGTTGCTCTGTTTGCCATAAATCGAATTGATTTTTACGCCCTGCTGCGTTGGTTTGGCTAGCGGCTTCACTACCGGTGTAGTAAATATATTTAGCGGCTTTTTGATAACCATTCATGATTACTATAGGTGAGCCCTCTGCTTTTTCAGCTAATTTTTTTGCCCATATTTTCCATCCATGAAATTCTGTTTTGATTCCCCATTTTTGAGGTAAAAAATCTACGGCCATATACACTTTAGCTATCAATATAGCGGGCAAAAGCAGATACAAACTTCGCGCTACCCATCGCTGATAATTTACTTTTTTTTCTAACTGAAAATAACCTACATATACTAAGGGCAATAGCGCTACATTCGTCCAATTAGCTTCTACCTTCCCTTTCAAACTCATCAATCCAAAAAAGATAAAAATGCCCAAACTAGACCATTTCATCACTCGACTGAAATCGTCAATGGGCTTGTATTTGATTAATAAATACCACAGCAACCAGCCTATCAATGGCCCTGCGAGTAATATTTGACCAAACAGATAATCGGGCAAAAATTGCCAGTTAAACGCTTCACCTACCGACCTATCTACAAGGTGGTATTCCAGACTCACAAAATCGTGATTGTACTGCCAAAATAAATGTGGGATGTACAAAATAGATCCTACTAGTGCAAAAACAAATATCCATGATTTTGTCCACCATCGAGGTATGGCCAATACAGATATCACCAATACTAAAATGCCATGATATTTTGAATAAAGCATAGCAGCAGCCACTGCGCCCAATGCGAATACCAATGCCCAAGACCATCTTGCTAGAGCTTTTTGAAGCAAGTAAAAATAAAGTGCTGTAAAAAACATCAGCGGCAAATCGGGTACTGCGATAAAACCCGCCAACTGAAACACAGCTATTGACAATACAATGCTCCAAAACAGAGGTAAGCGCTTTGGTTTTGTTGTTTTTTCTACTAAAAAGATAGTGGCCGTACTCATACACACTATCACAAAACGCACCGCCAATAAGCTATCAGAGAAGAGCGTACTCAACTTTATCACTAAAGCTATCATAGGTGGATGGTCGAAATAACCCCAGTCAAGCTGTTTTGACCAAAGCCAATAATAGGCTTCGTCATGCAGTAGTTCGGTACATGCTGCTGGTATAGCCAACAGTAAAAACCAAATCAAAAATCTATATCGAATGAGGACGTTCATCTATGCTGCAAAATAAAAAACTCCGCAACTCAGCGGAGTTTTAAATTTTTGAAAACAAAAGTATGTTTATGGTAAAGAGTTTTTGAAAGTTTGATAATCCGTAATTTCAACTTGAGTAGAAGGTGTGCTGTTGCAACCAAGCTCTGAATTCTTTGCATTGATGTTAGCTACACGATTATCTGGATTTGGGTGGGTGCTCAAGAAAGCAGGTGTTTGTTGACCACCACTATTCGCTATTTTTACAAAAAAGTCTTGTGCGCCATTGGCTCTATACTGTGTAGGACATAGATAGGTCACGGATTGTTTGTCAGCATCTGTTTCATCTGCTCTAGAAAAGGTAAGATTCACTAAACTTGACGCTATTTGTGTAAGTTGGTTTTGGTTATTGCCCAATACCACATCGAGAAGCGTTTGGATTCCATACTCCTTAGTCATTTGCGTAGTGCTATGGCGATGGTCAGCATGACCCATTTCATGACCCAATACACCTGCCAATGAAGAGGCGTTGTCTAAATATTTTATCAAACCTGTATAAACAAATATATATCCACCTGGCGTACAAAAAGCATTTTGCGTGTTTGGATCATTGATTATATAAAGCGTCCATTCAAAATCAGCAGCATGCTGTACCTTGCCACTCGCCAATATCGCATTACGCATATTATCCATGTAGGTATATGCACTTGGGTATTGTGTTCTACTCAACACAGGATATTGATTTGGGTCAGCTAAAATCTGTTGAACGGTTTGTTGCCCAAGGTTCTTATCGTCTTCGAGTGAGAAAAGATTAAGGTCTCCTTTTTTACAGCTACTCAAAAGTAATGTAAGCCCTATGAGCCATATTCCTGATTTTTTCATTTTACGTTTTTTTTGATTTTCAAAGTACAAATCTAATGCCAAACTAGTTTTTTACGCCTAGCAATTTTTGCTTTATCATAGATACCAATACATCTACTGCTACATAATTTTCTCCTCCTTGAGGAATAATGATATCAGCAAATCGCTTTGAGGGTTCTATAAACTGCTCGTGCATTTTTTTAACTACATGATAGCGATTTATCACATCTTGAGCAGAACGACCTCGCTCTCTCATATCGCGTTCTATAATACGCATCAATCTATCGTCAGAGTCTGCATCCACAAAGACTTTGATGTCACAAAGGTCACGTACACCTTTGTCTGTAAAAAGCAAAATACCTTCTACTAATATGATATGGCGTGGCGAAATGGTGACTGTTTTTTCTTGACGTGTAGATGTCACATAATCATAGGTAGGCTCCGCTATGCTTTTCCCCGATTTGAGTTGCTTCATATGGTTTACCAAAAGCTCAAACTCAATCGCATTGGGATGGTCGAAATTGATTTTTCTTCGCTCTTCTAGTGAGAGATGACTATTGTCTCTGTAATAAGCATCTTGCGATATAACAGCTACTTCCTTTCCAGGAAAAGAAGAAAGGATTTTTTTGACCACAGTAGTTTTGCCTGAGCCAGACCCTCCTGCTATTCCTATAATGAGCGTTTGCATGCTTAGCTTTAAATTTATTGCCAAAATAAGAAATTAGCCTAAAAAAGAGAGCGTAAACACACAAAAGGAGCCTAGTTTTTCTTTTCCCCTTTTTCTAGTGCTTTATAAATTATCTTTTGAATGTCGGTGCGGATACCCATTTTTACTAGTTTAGGGTTTTCAGCTACAGGATAAACTCTGTTCGATAAAAACACAATGGTGAGCTCATTTTCGGGATCGCTCCAAACGGCCGTGCCCGTAAAACCTGTATGGCCAAAAGTAGCCAATGGGGTGCCGTCATAGCACGGACTTCCTTTACGAGTATCTGGTTCTGGTTTATCAAACCCCAGCCCACGTCTAGATCGTGTGTTATATTGCTTGGTAAAAAGATCCACTGTTTCAGGTTTTAAAAGCTGCAAGCCATTATAGTTTCCATGATTTAAAAACAGCTGCATAATTTGCGCTAAATCCACCGCATTAGAAAACAAGCCCGCATGACCCGCTACTCCTCCATACATAGCAGCTCCTGGATCGTGAACGAAACCTTGTATCTGCTGTTGTCTAAATCGCTGATCATTTTCGGTAGGCGCGATTTTACTGAGTGGAAATTGATTTGTAGGTTTAAAGCACGTTCTATTCAGCCCCATAGGAATGTAAAATGTTTGTTTTACATACTCATCGAGTGGTTGCCCCGTGATATATTCGACTACTTTTTGAAGTATATAAAAATCGAAATCGCTGTAAACATACGATGGGTTTGAATTGACTGGATAAGTAGCCATGATATTCCAAATCGTGTCTGGATAGTCATCTCTTAGAAATAAATCGCGCGCCACAGGTACTGAAAACCCTTTTTCCGAAGCCGTGCGATAATACTTCGTTTTATTCGTGTCTAATGTATTGGTATAAAACTCTAAATATGCCTTCAATCCTGCATGGTGAGTGAGTATGTCGGCAATTTTTAGCTTGGCTATGGTGTTGTTTTCGGGCAATGATAGGTAATCTCCCACGGTACTATTTAGCTCTAGTTTTTGTTCTTCGTTTAGTTTCATCACCGCTAAAGTTGTGGCCGCAATTTTTGTGATAGAAGCAAGATCGTACAAAGATGCGGCAGTGGACTTTTGGCTATCTTCATAAGTCATTCGACCATACGATTTATTCCATATCAGCTGGTTGTTTTTGACTATGGCCACTTGGCATCCTGGATAGGCTTTTGCTATCAACCCATTGAGTACGACTTCGTCAATTTCTCTAATATCTTCTGTTTTCAAATTGACATCTTCTGGGGTAGCGATACGCATACGAAGTATGTTTTCTTGCTGCATACCCACGCCCACTTTATACTTCGCAGAAGCCGTTACGGGTAGTTTGCCCGTTACGCTAATACCGCCCAGCACTGCATTGGCGGCAGCTAGCTGTGTGGCATCATTTTCTTCGTATGCTACTAGTACATTTTTTTCTTCGTCAAAAAACTTCAAGCTATAAGGTGAACCAAAAAGCACCAATATCACTTTAGTTTTTTTATTTAACTCATGTATAAAAGAAATAGTGGTATTGCTAAGTCCATAGTTTTTTGATGCATATCTACTCATACCGTGAATGCCTATTATCACCAAATCATGATTGGCAATTTTCTCAAACTGGCTATCATACAACTGTTGGCTTTCGTTTTCAAAAAAATAAGGGGTGTTTTCGAGATAGGTATCAATATGTTTTTGAAAACTTGAAATACCTTTGTAATCGATAGCTATGGTAGCGATGTCTCTAAAGTTTTGTTGTAATGGCAAAATGCCATCTTCAGACGCAGCAATTGTGATCGCTTTATCAAAAAGCTGCTGTCGCAATATGCTGGCAGCAGGCGGGTTGAGTCTATCTGTCAAATCTTGGGTAAAAAGTGCATGATATTCTTCCAGCCCCAATAAGTACTTGTATGCGAGAATCTTTTTGACTTTTTCATCGAGCATAGCTATCGGCAAATCGCCAGATTTTATTGCCTTAGAAATTTGCGTAATGCCTCGCTCTGGATTTTCAGAATATTCTAAAACATCATTTCCCGCTACAAAGGCTATAGAGTCCACATTTCGACCTGACACGGCCGTAGAAGCTCCTTTCATGTTGAGCGCATCGGTAAATACTATGCCTTTAAAGTTTAAACTATTCTTGAGCAAATTGGTCGTGATCTCGGGCGATAGCGATGCGGGAATACCCGTCTTATCGAGCTGTGGTAGAGATAGGTGGGCACTCATGGTACTGCCTATACCATTGGTAAATAAAACCTTAAAAGGAAACAACTCTAAAGCATCGAGCTGAACAAGCGTTTTATTGATGACAGGAATACCATAATGAGAATCTTTGTCTGTATCTCCATGACCTGGAAAGTGTTTTGCACAAGCGAGCACTTTTTCATTTTGCATACCCATGCCATACTCTAATGCCTTCAGCGCAACACGCATTTTATCTTCACCAAAAGAGCGGTCGTTGATGACAGGATTGTTGGGATTATTGTTTACATCCGATACGGGAGCAAAGTTCACATTGATACCTACGGCTCTACACTGCCGTCCTATCTCCTGACCCATTTTATAAATCAGCTGATTGTCTGATATTGCACCTAGTGTGAGCTGACGCGGAAAAGTGGTGGTACTGTCTAATCGCATCGATAAGCCCCATTCACCATCGATAGCTACAAGAAGTTGAATTTTTGCTTGTCGCTGTAGCCTATCTGTCCAATAAGCTTGAGCTGTAGGCTCACCTTTAAAAAACAATAGCCCTCCGCATTTGCCTTGTTGCACCATTCGCTCTACATAGTCCATATTTTTGCTTACCCCGCTCGTATAGCAAGCCAACATAAAACATTGCGCTACTTTCTGCTCAATAGTGAGTGAATCAATAGTACGATTAACATAAGCCATGCAGAGTTTGTTTTTTTCCCAGTCAGCAAAAGGAGCTTCGCCCTCAGCATAACTCCCTACCTGCTTACTCACTGGATAATTAACTTTGACAGGATAGAGCACTTGTTTCATAAGCACCAGCGGCTTTTGCTCACCACTGAGATACCCCCCCTTTGGCCATTGAGCAAAAAGAAATAAGCTAACAAAAAAGATCCTAATAAACATATCTTCAAATAAACAAAACCTTTGCCAAATACAAAGCCTTTGTATAAATATTCGTTTTTTTATGCAATAAAAGATTAGGGAGTCTCGCTCTCCGCTTGTTTTTCCTGTATCCAAAAATTGTTGTAACCCTCGCCTATTACGATAGTGAGGTATTGCTCTTGGATAAGTTCCAGCATCGATAAAAAGGTAAAAATAGCATGCACCCGATTTTCAACTCCTTCAAATATTTTTTCAAATGCCACTTTCTCTTTGCCTCTTACCACATCGCGTAATAGCATTTTTTCGCCTTCAATGGTATAGAGCGGCTGTACTATAGTATGTACGGCTTTGTTTTTTTCTTTGGCTACTCTATCGAGCACATTTTGAAAAGCTTTCATCAGGCGAAACATCGTGAGTGATTGCATCTCATATTCTGTTTCAAAAAGAGCCGCTATATCTTTAACCTCTTGTTCTATATTGCCTCTTTTGGCTATACTTTGTCGATCATCTTCGAGCTGGCGCAGTTCGTCCGATACTTGTTTGAATTTTTTGTATTCCAAAAGTCGGCTTACAAGCTCTTCCCGAGGGTCCACTTCTACACCTTGTTCATTTACCTCTTTTCGTGGCAGAAGCATCTTCGCCTTGATACGCATCAATGTAGCCGCCACCAATATAAACTCACTCGCCATCTCTATATTGAGCTGCTCCATACTATGGATATAAGAGAGGAAATCTTGTGTAATTTTGAAAATAGGTATGTCGTAAATATCTAACTCATCGCGTTCGATAAAAAACAACAACAAATCAAATGGCCCCTCAAATTGAGGCAACTTTATGGCATATGTATCGGGCGTACTCATCTAGGGTACAAACTTAACTTTTTTATTAAATCAAAAAGCCAATACCCTCAGCTAAATAGTACTAAAACCCTAAGGCTATCCCCAATGAACCAAACAATCTGCCCGCTATACCTCTCTCGTTAAACTTAACAGGGTTGCCAAGATTATCGAATCTTACTCGCTCTGTGCGATAGATATCTGTACGATAGTTGGCGTTGGCATTGATAGCTAAACTCATGTTTCGCTTGCTATAAAACTTGACACCTAGGCCTAATGCACCAGTAGGACCACCCCAACTTTTGCTAATAGGGTTTTTATTTACAAATGGATTGGCAGGATGAAACGCATAGCCCGCCTCCATATAGTAGTATGGCGTAATTCGCTTTGCTAATATATCGCCCGACAACTGTAAATATACAGGTATATACAGCCCGTTATTTACATTCTTATTGTCGTACACACCTTTGCCCCATGATATACCTTTACCAAAATAAACGCCATCTACTCCTACTCCTAATCCTAAGCTAGCAAAGCGATTAAACTTATAGCCTTTCACCACTCTAAGGCCAATATTGTTGATTCCTGGTCTAAACTCTATCGAACGGAAAAATCGTCTAGTTTTTAAATAGGCTGGAGTAGTAGAGGTGTCTCTGCGATAGTGATGATTACCATAGCCTTCAAAATAGTCTGAACGGGGAGTTGTACTAGGTGCTACCTCCACTGCTTCTTTAGTGATTTTATAAACATCTGCTACTTGCAAGGCGATGATGCTACCACCCGCAATTTTCACTTTTAGGCTTTCACCCAATACTTGCTCTATCACCATACCCCTATATACTGTACCGTTTTTTAAATAGACTACATCTTCCATATTGGCTTGGGCCATGAGTGCAGTAGATACCATGAGCAAAAGCCCTAGTATGCTTGTTTTTATTGTTTTCATGATATTTGTTTTAATTAGCATTTAATACACCAAACACGAATACCGTGCAAGTGTTTAAATGTTATACTTAAAATTAACCCTTTTTTGATTAAAAGGCAAAGGTATGCTTCCCTTGATCGTCTTTATAAACATAATTTACCACTCTTGGCCAAAGTGGTTTTATCATATTGTCTTCCCAATCTTGAAGCTGAGTCAAAAGTTTTTTTAATTCCTGCGTTTCTGTCTTAGCCAGATTTTTTCGCTCCGAGATATCGCTGCGCATATCGTATAAAAGTGTGTCATTGTCATACTCATTTACGAGTAGTTTCCAATGGTCTTTGCGCAAAGCTTTACTAAAATCTGATCGCCAGAAAAGCGCCTCGTGCAATGGCTCTGAAGGAGATCCAATAGCTGCTATCAAATCTTTTCCATCATAGACTCTATCCGCTGGAAGTGTAATGCCGAGGGCTTTTACTACTGTGGCAAAAACATCGAACGAAATCACGGGCTGGGAATAGACCGATGGGGTGATTTGCCCTTTCCATTTTAGCATAAAGGGTACTCGAAGTCCACCTTCAAAATTGGTGAGTTTACCACCCCTGAAAGGAGCATTGTCGGTAGTGCCATTGTAGGCGGCACCACCATTGTCGCTCAAAAAGAAAATTAGGGTGTTTTCTGTCAACCCCATACTGTCGAGATAGTGCGTGAGCCGGCCTACTTCGTCATCTAGGTTTTTAATCATAGCCGCATACACTCGTTTCGTAGGGTCTTTGATATGTGCAAACTGAGCGTAGTATTTCTTTTGTGCTTGCAGGGGAACATGAGGCGCATTGTAAGGTAGGTACAAAAAGAATGGTTTTTCTTTGCTTCTGTCTATAAATTCAAGCGCCTCATCGGTCAATTTATCGGTGAGATATTTATCCTCCTCTTGTCGCTCACAGCAGTTGCGTAAAATAGCACAGTTGCCCGTTCGCCCTTCGGCTGTTTTCCACTGATGCTTATCCATATACTCGCCAGGTATAGGGCGATTTACAATATTGGTATCTTTTTTTGGAGCATACAGCGTAAAGGCTTCATAAAAGCCATACTGATAGTCAAATCCGCGGTTGCAAGGCTTCGCAAAATCTGCTGCTCCCAAATGCCATTTGCCTATCAGGGCTGTTTGATAATCATACTTTTTAAGCATCTCTGCCAAAGTGATTTCCGATGGTGGCAAACCTTGCCGCAATCTATCTTCGGTACTGGGTTGCTCTAGTGTTTTGATAGGCGAAAGTGGACGAAATTTAGGTAATAGCTTAAAGCCATAATACTCCAACATGTTTTTGAGATACCGCTCTGAGGGTTGAAACTCATGCCCAAAACGCTGTTGGTAACGACCCGTGAGCAGCCCTGCTCGCGAAGGCGAACATACTGGCGATGAAATGTAGCCCTCCGTAAAAACCACCCCCTCTTTGCCGATAGCATCAATATTGGGCGTTTCAATCGTTTTATTGCCATAAAGCGAGATGTCTGTTTGCCCCAAATCATCAGCCAAAATGATGATAATATTTGGCTTTTGTGCCAAGGGCGTTACCTGCTTTTGCGAAAGGTATTCTTTCTTGCCTGCAATCAGTTTTTCATCCCAAAAAATCTTGAATTTATCGCTATACAGAGGCTTTAATAAAAATGCAGAAGAACCTACAAAGACGACTATAAAAAAAGGTAGAATCAATTTTTTCATACACAAATATGTAAAAAAGTTGGTATGTTAGGCTAGCATTTGATATAAAAGCGGGCGTGTCATATTGATATGATACTTTCATCTGTAGATAAAATAGCTATGCAATTTCGACAGTATAACTAACTGATTTTTTTACTTGATACTTGCCTTTTGTGCAAAACTTACCGATAAGACAGCGCATGTTTTAGCCTTAAAAACATTAACTTAGCGACATCCATTTTAAGACAATAATGAAGAAAAAAATTAACGCTAAAGACCTTAATATATGAAGCCCAAATTTTCTGTGTTGAACAATCAAAATTTCAGCACAAAGAACTGTTTGGAGTAACGGACGGCAAAGCCGTTGGGACACTTATTGAACAGAAATTTCAAAAACACTTAAACGACAAATACGAAGTTACAATTGGTTCTTCTGCAAGCGGTGTTGACTTACCTTCAGACGATATTTTAACTGACATCAAAGTAACTTCGATAAAACAACCCCAATCATCTTGCCCTTTCAAAGACGCTAAACAAAAGGTTTTCGGACTTGGTTATAACTTACTTGTTTTCGTTTACGACAAAGCTGACGACCCGAAAAGTAAAACAGCAACTTTGAATTTTGTAAGTTGTTCATTTGTTGCAAAAGAGAGAACGGCTGACTATACCACAACTTACCGTTTAAGAGAAATGGTTAAGGATAAAGCTAATGAAGCCGACATCATTGCTTACTTGCAAGACAAAAATAATCCAGCAGACGAAATAACATTATCAAAATTAGCGGAACAAATCTTAAAAACTCCACCTGAACAGGGTTACTTGACTATTTCAAATGCTTTACAATGGAGATTACAATATCAACGAATTGTAACTCTTACAGGTGAAGTAACAGGAATAACCAAAATTGTAAGCTATAACAAACCTCAATGATGAAAGTATTTGAAGCAAATATTACTCATCAAGTGTCAGATTTCTTAAATGACAATCTGAAAAAGATTACATCTTTTGAAATGGCAAATCAAAAAATGTATGATGCC
>CALAYL010000092.1 GCA_937894725.1 uncultured Bacteroidota bacterium | reverse complement strand
TTACAAAATAATAAATATTGGAATCTACTGTTTTGAGAAACAAAGAAGAATAAACGTTTAAAATATTTCTAACAGGATCTGTTTGTAATAATGAAGGATCAACTGGAAGGGTATAGATCAGATCCCAGCCTTTGTTATAAATCTTCCCATTATCAGAATAAAATCGATTGCCATTTTTTGTATTGATACATGACTGTGTAAGAGGATATAAAACATTTGGCAAGTCCTCTGTAGATACACTCCCGTCTGTTAAAAACTCCATGCCTAGCTGATCACTTATCAGCCAATAGTTGTCATATTGAGCTTGGAGCATAAAAGAGTGTAGAAATAGCAGCATTCCTACACTCTTCACTAATATGCAGTTCGTGTTATGCACTTTTCTTATCTATGATTTACCGTTATTTTCTCTGACCCCACTTTTTTGCCATCTATCGTAAACAGCAGATGATACAGCCCATTAGCGATATGCCCTACTTCTACGATGGCTTCATTAGATCGGGAGTTGGCTTTTTGGCTACTGATGATACGCCCTAGCATATCGTGTAGCTCTATAGTGAGGATACCATCTTGAGAGAGCAGGTATTCTATACGTACTTTATCCGTAGCAGGATTTGGATAAATGTTGAGCAATTGCAGACCCTCCAGTGGGTTAGCCGATGGTAGCTTTTCCTCTTCATCGGTTTTATAAAACCCAAGGGCGCAGTTGTTTTGGTCATCGTACATTAGCTGGTCGCCACTTAGCCCTATCATCGTACGGGCCTGATATACCGCTTCGCCTCCCGCAAAGGGGCATTGGCTAGCGATAAGGTATAAATCTTCTAGCTGCTGCTCTGTATAGTTATAGACACCTTTGGCGATAGTGCTATAGTAGATTTCGGCTACTTCTTTTTCATTTTGCTCTATCATA
Organism: uncultured Bacteroidota bacterium; assembly: GCA_937894725.1. GTDB lineage: Bacteria > Bacteroidota > Bacteroidia > Chitinophagales > LD1 > CALAYL01. The sequence continues at coordinate 2,065 of CALAYL010000092.1, read as the reverse complement.
TTTTCGGGTACTAGTGCATTTAGCTCAGCCATCTTAGCCTGGTATTCAGCTTGGAGGGCTTGCGCTTTCAAAAGGCTGTCATTTTCATATTGCTCTTCGATAGCCGCCATGTTACTCACTACCTCTTTCAACTTGCTTTGTAAATCTTCAAATTTACCCAAGTTTTCGTCCGTCTGGGCTTGGTAAAAAGCCTCTAAGTCTTCATCATTGATTCGGATAGGCGGATTTTTATCCAAGGTTTCGTATAGGTCTCGTTTTAGCATATATTCGGCAGGTATCGCAAAGGCACCTTGCATCCCCTCATTGAGCTGCTGCAATAGCTCTTCAGCCTGGCTCACCGCTGGGTCAGGGTTGGCTATTCTAAACACCGTGGCATTTTGCACACAGTTAGTCAGTTGGGCATTAGGATCTGAGGAGGGAGTGAAAAATAAATTAACAGGTCTATTCGTCATCTGCACTACATTAGTGAAATTTGTAAGTCTATCGCTATATACTAAAGGTTGAGCTATTGCAAAATTAAAAGCTGTCCCTACTGCATTAAAACGATTGCTCATAGCAGAACCAAAAAAGCCCGTTTGGTTGCCTATGTCTCCTCCATTTCTGAAATCCATCCCTACTAAGGCATTGTTGTAAGTATTGCCTGCATATAAGTTGGGCGATTGGCAGTTGCCATTAAACTGCATACCTACGCGTGTGGTGGTCATAAAGTTGCCAATCGACCATCCATTTCGGCTCATATTAAACTGGTAGCCCAATCTTCGATAGTTGTTTTGGTTGGTGCTGTTGGCAGAGCCAAGCACTTCATTACAGAAAAGCTGCACATTTTGGCAGTTGTCTAATACAAATCCTGTACCAGAACTAGCTTGCGAACCATTTAAATCATATACTTGATTATTATAGTTGGTTTGGGTAAATGAAGTAGCACTATTGGGCACTTGGTTTACCAATCGAGTACCTACGTATCCGTTTTTGATTTGATTGTTTTGGACTATCGTTTGCCCCGACATACCTGTCAATATATTTTCTACACGGATACCTTCTGCTGGAGCAGTAGCGCAAAAATTGTTTATTAATTGCGGATTAAAAATAGGCAATCGAAGGGTATTGTTTTCTATGTTGAGATTAGCCTGCTGCGCTCCCTGTATCAAAATGGCATACTTAAAAAAGCAAACTACTGGTATTCTACCCCAAAAATTGAGCGTAGGATTCTGAGGGGTGTTGGTCGCCAGTGACTGGTTGATGACTGCATTCGACACATTATTGATACTATTGAGGGTGATATCATTGTCAGAAATAACCAGCTGATTAGGCACGCCAGCCACTTGTCCATTTTGCGCTCGTACTCCTCTTATTCCATTCACCATATTGGTCATGGTATTATTGGTAATCGTAGCATTCATATTGTCAAAATAGATACCCTGATAGCTATTCGTGAAAGTAGAATTTTGAACAGAAAAACTTCGGATATGCTTGTAATTATAGTACAAATCTTCTACCCAAATGGCATTTCCAGAAAATTGTCCATTATCAAAATTTCTAGCTATTTGATTGAAATGAGAATTGTTTACTTGTAGATTGGGATTGCTAGCATAAATTCCAAAATCAGTTCTATTAAAATTGCAGTTGTTTACCTCAAAAGTGGCGGTAGGAATAGTACGCAGAGACATATGATGATAATCTATTTCAAATCCTTTGTCGCATGCAGAACGAAGCCGATGAGGCATTCGAAGTTGTTGGCTTGGGGAGTAATTGCTATACTGATTGGGTGGATAATTTGGAGCTCCAGCCATGTCGAAGGTACATTCATTCAATACGTGTGGCAAAGTATTATCCTTAAAGTCAAGTACTTTTATGGAATTTAGATTGTTGTTAAAAGTAGAGTTAGATATCTGATACTGAGCATTTCCATTGATAAGTATTGCAGTGAATGCATCTTCGATGCGCGAATTATTTTCAACGATTATTCTTCCTCCAGCTTGCACTTCTATACCATCCCACATATAGTTGCAGCCCCCTACTCGTCCTCGTTTAGCGTAGCGTAACGAGGATGCACCTCTCTTTTCGT